>JALSTM010000073.1 GCA_026983715.1 Desulfobacterales bacterium | reverse complement strand
AAGTATCGACACGTCAAAGGTTCCACCTCCGAGGTCGAACACGAGAACTGTTTCAGATTTCTTCTTGTCCATTCCGTACGCCAGAGCCGCAGCGGTTGGCTCGTTTATTATTCTAAGAACCTTCAAACCCGCTATTTCTCCTGCATCCTTGGTTGCCTGCCTTTGGGCGTCGTTGAAGTAAGCGGGAACCGTGATTACGGCTTCAGTTACCTTTTCACCCAGGTACTTAGATGCGTCTTCTACCAGTTTTCTTAGAACAAGGGCGGAAATTTCCTCCGGTGCATACAACTTGCCCTTAATTTCAAATCTAACAGCGTCGTTTGGTCCTCGTACAACCTTGTAAGAAACTATCTTGGATTCTTCGTCTACTTCTCCCCACTTTCTTCCCATAAATCTTTTTACAGAATATATGGTCGCTTCAGGGTTCATGATGGCCTGGCGCTTGGCAATCTGACCCACAAGCCTCTGTCCGTCGTCGGTAAAAGCCACCACAGACGGTGTGGTACGGGAACCTTCAGCGTTCGCTATAACAGTCGGTTTGCCTCCTTCCATTACTGCAATAACAGAGTTGGTCGTTCCGAGGTCTATTCCTACTGCTTTTGCCATTGCTATTCCTCCTGTTTTTTTCAAGATTTTTCTTTTGTTTACTACAAGTTAGGAACGGTTTGGTAGAATGTCAAGGCAGGATGTTACTTTTTTGAAAGAAAAATCATAGGTAGGTTGCTTTTGAGCTTCACCTGAACTTTTTCAGTGAAGAGAGCAGTCAATGCCAAGAACGTGATAGGTTCCGATTCATCCAAGTTTTTCTTGACTTTGGGGAACGCATTAAGATAATTTCTGGATACTTTTGTCGATCCGGTATCATAAATCTTTCTTATCTATTTCATTACGCTTAAGTTCGGTATTCGTGCAAGGTTTTTCGCCGATCCATATAGAGTCCAAGCATTAACAGAGAGGGGATAACGTATGTCGAAGAAAGCAGAACTGGAAAGAATCAGAACCGTTGGTATAATTGCTCATGGTGGTGCCGGTAAGACCACTCTGGTGGAAGCCATGTTATTTGACACAGGGGAGACCACGAGACTCGGGAAGGTCGATGACGGAACGTCAATTATGGATTTTGAGCCCGAAGAAATCAGTCGAAAAACTACTCTCAGTGCAGCTTTCAATAGCTTTGAGTGGTCAAAGCACCAGGTAAATATTATAGACACCCCGGGCGACTTTAACTTCCTTGGAGACACCAAGACAACCTTACAGGGAGCCGACAGTGCCCTCGTGGTTATAGACGCGATAGATGGAGTAAAGGTTCAAACTGAAAAGGTCTGGGAGTTTGCCGATGAGTTTTCACTCCCCCGGCTCATTTTTATAAACAAGATGGACAGAGAGCGGGCGGATTTCAAAAAGGTAGTGAACGAAATAAGGGAGGTATTCGGATCCAAGGCCATTCCTGTTCATCTTCCCATCGGTGCCGAAGATAATTTTCGGGGCGTTGTAGATTTATTGAGTGAAAAGGCCTATTTCTACAACGCTGACGAGAGCGGCAAATTTAAAGAGGATGCCGTCCCTTCTGAATTAAAAGATGACGTGGCGGCCTACAAGGAAGAATTAATTGAAGTAATAGCAGAGTCATCGGACGAGCTGCTCGAGAAGTACCTGGAAGGGGAGGGTCTTAGTCCTGAAGAACTCAAGGAGGGCTTAAGAGCAGGTACGATTAACGGTAGCATAATACCGATAAGCTGCGGTTCGGCCGGGAAGAACATGGGGGTGCAGACTCTACTTGATCTCATGGTTGTCTGTTTACCTTCTCCGCTGGATAGGGGCCCGAAAAAGGGAGAAGATCCGAAAACCGGCGAAGAAATAGAAAGAGCTCCTGATCCGAAAGAACCGTTTTCATCACTGGTTATCAAGACTATAACGGATCCCTACGCCGGGAAGTTGTCTATTTTCAGGATTTTTTCCGGAACCCTGACGGAGGATTCAAGCGTTTATAACAGCACCCGGGATGTAAGGGAACGGTTTGGCCAGCTTTTGAAAATAAAAGGTAAAACCCAAAAATCGGTTCCGGAAGCCGGCCCTGGAGAAATTGTTGCAGTAGCGAAGCTTAAAGAGACAGTCACCGGGGATACTCTATGTGATGAAAAGGCGCCAATCGTTTACAAGAGCACCGAATTGATGCCAACCATCATTGAATTTGCCGTGGAACCTAAAAGCAAGGGAGACGAAGAGAAAATTTTCAGTTCTCTTGCAAGACTCCAGGAAGAGGATTTGACGCTTAAGGTATACAGAGACGAGCAAACGAAGGAAATGATCATTGCCGGCATGGGTGAAATTCACATAGAGGCTACCGTTGACAAGCTTAAGAGAAAATTCGGAGTGGAAGTTAACCTCAAGACCCCGCGTGTTCCATACAAAGAGACCATAAAAGGTAAGGCAAGGGTACAGGGTAAGTACAAAAAACAGTCTGGAGGCAGAGGACAGTACGGTGACTGCTGGATCATTCTCGAGCCTCTGCCAAGGGGAGGCGGCTTCGAGTTCGTGGATAAGATAGTTGGTGGTGTTATTCCCAAGCAGTTCATACCTGCCGTCGAAAAGGGTATTCTTGGTGCCATGGAGGAAGGAGTACTGGCAGGTTACCCGGTGGTTGATGTAAAGGTAGAGCTCGTGGACGGATCCTACCATAGCGTTGATTCTTCTGAAATGGCTTTCAAGATTGCCGGCTCAATGGCATTTAAGAAGGGAGCACTGGAAGCCAAACCCACAATTCTGGAACCAATCATGTACATGGAGATTGTTGTTCCAGATGAATGTATGGGGGATATAATAGGTGACCTGAATGCGAGACGTGGAAAAGTACTAGGTATGGATTCGAAGGGGAAACACCAGGTGATAAAAGCTCACGTACCCCTTGCGGAAGTTCTGAGATACGCTCCTGACCTGAGGTCGATTACTGCAGGGCGTGGAATGTTCACGATGAAGTTTTCCCATTATGAAGAAGTACCGGCAAACCTACAGGAAGCAATAATTGAACAGGCACGCAAAGAGAAGGAAGGTTCAGCCTAATTTGTGGTGGTTTTTATGCCGGAAAAAAAGGAAGAAAAAAAGGATGAAAAACGGGAAAAGAAGAGTCTTTTCCAGCTGATTCAGGATATGACCGTGGCCGAAAAGATTAAGCTGGCCATGAAGGGGGACAAGGAAGCGAGGACAATCTTGATTCAAGATGGCAACAGGATGGTTCAACTAGCGGTACTTGACAACCCTCGCATCACTGAGTCGGAAATCGTAAACATCTGCAGGTCGAGAAACGTAGACGACGAAGTACTTCGGCGGATAGCCAACTCCAGGGAGTGGTCCAAGCTCTACCAGGTGAGGGTTTCTCTTGTAAATAATCCCAGAACACCTGTTGCGGTGTCCATGAGATTTGTCTCAACCCTGATGGCAAATGACCTAAAAATGCTTGCCACAAGTAAATCTGTTCCTACTGCGATTGTAACGGCGGCCAAAAGAGCCATCGCCAAAAGGTAAAATCTAAGGCAGCAAAGCCGCAACCAAAAGTCAGGATAAAGATTAATGGTTTCGTAAAAAGTCCTAAAAACCGGTCATTGCGATCCCGAACCTACTTTAAATATGACTATTTGCTATTGCTCCTACAATTCGCAGGAAGTGGGTGCGGGATCGCAATGACAAAACAGGAGACTTTTTGCGAGACCGTCAGGATTAAGACTCGCTAAAGCGTTACATATTCATAAGGAAGTATTCTATACTCTTACCAAACTGGGTAAGCATGGAAAAAGAAACACGCATGAGCGAAAAACATTTTTCATTTGTTGTGATAACCATAAGTGACAAGGGCTCAGAGGGGAAGAGGGTAGATACCACTGGGCCTACGATTAGTAAGAT
>JALSTM010000072.1 GCA_026983715.1 Desulfobacterales bacterium | reverse complement strand
TTTGCTTTCTTCTTTGCATCCCCGTCGTCCTGCCCGTTGAGTTTCCCTATAAAAGTCAACAGTTCCAGTGGATTTAGGTAACCATAAAATTGAGGATGTTCCGCAAGGTAACCGACACCCTTCCTAGCTTCGGGAACGGATACCGGTTTATCCCACAACCAGGCGCTCCCACTGGTTGGCCTGAGCAGCCCCATTAGAATCTTTATGGTGGTGCTCTTACCGGCTCCGTTTGCTCCGATAAACCCAAAAATTTCACCTCGGTGAACTTCGAGGTTCAATCCCTTGAGCGATTCAACCTTTTTCTTAAGCCCTTTCTTGTAGGTTTTACTGAGATTTTCAGTTCTTATCGGGATCATTTTTCTTCTTTTGCCAGCCTTCCGCTAGCTTGCTGGTTGTGTATACTTTTCCGTCTTTGGTTAAGTAGAACTTACCACCGTAAGGATCCGGGGGGATTGATTCTATTAATCCCGCCTTAACTAGATCACCAAGGGATTTAGCTTTTTGCTTGTATTTGGACTCGTACTTTTCCAAAGCGAGTTCCAAATAGCGAATAGCTTCAAGCGCTTTTAATCGCTTGGCAAGCCTTTTTCTCAGTAAGGGATTCTGGGTATCCTTTATTAAAGATCTTAGGTAAGCAATTCCTGCCTCGGTTTCGTTCCCCTCGTAAAACATGCGGGCAGTTAGCGTGGCAAAAAGGCTGCTTCTCGGATTTAACCTGGACGCAAGCTTTAAATATTCAGCGGCTTTGACCGGTTGTTTCAGTTGAAAGTAGTAATTAGCAGAAAGAAAGAAAGGTAAGTACCAGTCCCACGTGCGATGCTTTAAACCCTTTTCCAGCAATCTGTTAAGATAGGGTATTGCAGGTTTTACCCAGCTTAAAGCCCCCTGGGCAAAGTAATAACAGTCTATGTTGTAAGGGTCCAGGTCGGTAGCCTTGTTTAGAGCATCGTAGAGGCGGCGAAGTTCAGGGGTTTCCTCTCTCCACCCAACCTTCTCTCCAAAGTAGAACTCGGTATTGTAAAAAATTATCTCAGCCATCAGTTCCTTGTTTCCCACGGACATGATCTCCAGTGCCAGTGTTGGGGGTAGTCTGTGCAATCTCAACGGGGGCTCATACTTTTTCTGGTACCTGGGATACAGGTTAACCACCGCGATAAAAAGCGCGAGTATAATTGTGCCTGTTATCGCTTGCTTCATGGTAGATCCCTTTTTGAGAACACCACGGTTGCCATGAACAGAGCCAGAGACACGTATATCAATGCATAAACTGCTGAAACACCGAAGAGCTTTGCCGGGGTTCTTAGGCTGTATATCGCCTGGACCTTGAAATCAAAAAGAGCAAAATTCGGGAAGATGTAGTATGCTCCTTTAACGATTGCTTTCAAGCCCGGGGAAAGCTGTCCCTTTGCCATACCTGACTCGATGTACCTGATCACAGACTGGGTACTCTGGCCAATGGCGTAAACGGCACAACTCAGAAGAAAAGGTAATATTGCCGAAGTTGCAAAGCTCGTAAAAAGAATTATGACCGCCCCCAGTACAAGGCAGGCTTCGAAGCTCCCTGCAATGGAGATCATAAAATTCATCCAAGAGATATCTGGAGGATTTTTCATTCCAGCCATGGTTAACCAAACACCCAGGTAAGAAAAGAATCCGAGTAAAACTATGGTTATCCCGATAAGGGCGGTGAAACCTCCGAACTTCCCAAGAAGGTAAAGACTACGACTGATAGGTTGGGTAAGCACAGGATGACTGGCTTTTGAATCAATCTCACTCGAGATAAGATTAAGTCCCAGAAAAAGAGTAACCAGTGCACTTATTACCTGGATAATTGAGAGGCTGTAGTTTATAGCCACTTCCACCGGCTGGCGCATGGAGAAACTGCTGAAGATTCCAGTGGAAAATATAAAAAAAATACCGACCAGGCCAATTCCCTGGTACAATCGATCTCGAACCCCACCTTTGACAGTTGCAAGGGTGATTGAAAGGAACGATCTTATATTATCGGCTTTGCCCACTTTCAGCTAATTCCCCTGACAGCTTGTTGTATAGTTTACAAGCAGGTTCAGTATAATAATCGTTACTTTTCTTGCAGGCTTGTCCAAAATAAAGTTGGGCTTTTTGTTTTTCACCTTGAGCAAGGTATAGCTGGCCGAGACGATACAATATAAAAGGATCTTTGTCCAGTTTTCGCAGTTCTTCGAATATTAAAACACTCATTCTTAGTAGTTCATTTCTTTCTGCCTCGTTATCCGTTTTTAAAATTTTTCGGTTGATATCCCTCGCAAGTTTTCTCATTAACCTGAGCCTCAATTTCTTTTCTTTCACGCTTCTAATTAATTCCTCAAGCGTCTCACTGACACCCGTTGAATTATCAACTGCTGCCAAATTAACCGCCGCTAACGCTTTAGCGCTCCCTTTGCCACTCAACTTGGCAGCAATTTCGTATTCCCTACGTGCTTCATCGATTTTCCCCTCGCGCAATAGTGCCGACGCATATTCATTGTGTGCAAGCGCGAAATTGGGTGATTTTTTAACGGTATCAGCGAAAAGGGTTAAGTTTCTTTGCCAAACAATATTGCGTTTCGTAGTTACGATTCCAAATCCAAAAAGTATCAGAATAAAAGGAATGATCACACTTTGTCGGGGATACCTGGTAATTGTTAGTCCAACAGCAATGGAAAACCCGATTAACGGCAGATAAAGATACCTTTCGGCCAGTGGAGTCCAAGCCATCCTGTTTATTGCGACTGGAAGAGCAGGAACAATGAACAGAAACGACCAAAGTAAGAAAAACCTTATTTTACCCTCTCTTTTCCACAGTAAGTAAATAACACCAACGAGCGTAAGTATCCCCAATATAAAACAAAGAGGTCGGTTTATACTCACAATCGCAAAATTTAAAGGAAATGGCCAGATGATCTTCTTTGCATAAAACCCTAGTGCCTTAATCAAGCTACCAATTTTCGACCAATAGGGGATTTGGGCAGCCCCATGCGCACCCTTGATAGCCGATTTAATGCCAGAATCACGAGAAAAATGGAACCCTGTTCTCATCCAAACATATACGATCGTAAAAATAAAAAAAGGTATTATTCGCACAACCCGTTGTTGCAGACTTTTCGTGTATGATGGTAGACCTTTCCAGAACGTGGAAAAGACAACAACCGCAAAAAGTGATATCGCTACTTCTTTTGACAGGAGTCCTAGTAAAAAGAAAAAAGCAGCGATTGTATCTATCCACCATCGAGATTTTTTTGAGGAGAAAGAAAATATAGAAAAAGAAATCAAGCAAAAAAGGCAGGCAAGTAGGTCCGTTCTCCCGGAAATCCAATTTACTGGCTCGGTTGTTAGAGGGTGGATAGCAAAAAAAAGTGAGGTTAGAAGCGGCAAACAAAAAACATCCTCCTGTACTCTATTTTTTTTCTCTTTCAACACTAGCGTGCAGAGAAAAAAAAATAAAAGTACGTTAAGCATGTGGATCAAGATATTTACAAAGTGCATCAGTTCTGGCTGGCAAAAAAAAGAGCGACTATCAAAACGAAAGGTGAGGTTTACAATCGGCCTGTAATAGTAGCAACTGTGTCTTAAAAATAGCGATTTGAGACCTATGGAATTTTGGTTTATGAGTGAATTGACTAGTAACTGATCGTCGACTGTGGAAAGTTCTCCAAAGATACTTGGATAGTAAATTCCAAGCGTAACCAATATCACAAGTATAACTACATACCGTTTTCTCATGCCATGATTAAAAGAAAGGGGGATTATCCCCCTTTTTGTAAATTCACCAATAACCACTAAGATTCTACTGTGATCTAGATCGTATCCCAACCTGTCAAATTAGCACTGCTATCGCTAGCGCTTGGATCCTGAGCAGCCGTTCCAGGGTCTTTATCCTGATAATATATCTTCGGA
>JALSTM010000071.1 GCA_026983715.1 Desulfobacterales bacterium | reverse complement strand
TTCTCTTCCAAGGCTACCGGTTTTCCGGTGGATTTCGTTTATCCGACCGTTACAACTCTTGTACCCGCAAACATTGCCATAGTGAAGAACGCACCCCACAGGGAGCTTGCAGCAAAGTACATTGAGTTTTTGCTTTCCCCTGAAGGCCAGGAAATTCTTCTTGATCCGAAGATTATGCGTCTTCCCATCAACCCTGCAATATACAGTAAGGCCCCGAAGGGTTTCCCCAACCCGTTCAAAGACAGCTCCATAGGAGCCAAGGTTAAGTTTGATGTAAAACTTTCAAAAGGTCGTTATAACCTCGTAAATTCCCTATTTGATCAAATGATTACCTTCAGGTTAAATGATCTCAAGGCTGCTACGAAGGCTATTTATGCAGCGGAAGCGAAGCTGAAAGAAAAACCAAATGCAGAAGCCAAGAAGTTAATAGAAGAAGCAAAGGGGCTGGTAGCCGCGGTACCCATAACTGAGGCCCAGGCAAATGACCCGGCATTTTCTGGCATATTCAAGAAAAAACGCAAAAAGATAACTGATGTTGTTCCAAAACGCCAGGCCGAGGTTGAAGAAGTATGGGATAGGTTCGCAAAGAAGCATTATGCCGAGGCCAAGGCCAAAGCCGAGAAAGCTTTGTCCATGTTGAAATAGTTCCGGACCGTTCCGGGGAGAGGTAAAAGCCGGAACTTCTTCCCGGAACATTGACTAATCCTAAAATCACTTGGACGAGGCTAGACTTGTTTTCTGAATACAAGAGACACCCGGGACAGCTTGGTATTGCTCTGGTAATCGGCATTTTTATATTTGTTTTCCTCGTTTTACCCGTTGTAAAAGTCATATTTGTTGCCTTTCACGATACCCTTAACGGTGGTTTTACCCTTGTAAATTTCAAGGATTTTTTTAATACAGACCTATTCCGGGAATCTTTCCTTAACTCCCTCTACGTAGCTGGTATGGGGGTTCTTATTGCGTCGTTTTTTGCCCTGCCCCTGGCTTACTTCACCACGCGGTTTGAGTTCCGTGGTAACTTGATAATTCAAAGTCTGGGTATTGTCCCCCTAATCATGCCTCCCTTCGTGGGCGCAGTGGCAATGCAGTTGTTGTTCGGGAGAAACGGGAGCGTAAACCTGCTCCTCGACAGGTGGTTTGGTTTCACCATACCCTTCATGGAAGGTCTTAACGGTGTTATTTTCGTTGAAAGCATTCACTATTTCCCTTTCATCCTTATTAACCTATCAACAAGCCTGAACAATATAGACCGAACCATGGAGGAAGCGGCACAAAACCTTGGATGTAGCGGTTTTAGGCTATTTCGGAAAATTGTTTTCCCTCTCGCTATGCCCGGTTATGTGGCGGGAGCATCACTAGTCTTCTTAAAGGTTTTCGACGATCTTGGAACCCCTCTGTTGCTAAATGTAAATAATCTCCTTGCCCCTCAGGCATATCTCAGGATCTCTTCCATAGGCATCGAAGATCCCATGGGATACGTAATATCAGTAATACTCGTAGTTTTCTCGCTTTTTTCCATGTGGATATCTACTTTTGCATTGAGAGGGAAGGAATATGCGACCGTACAAAAAGGGGGAGGAGGCCTGGCAAAGCGCAAGATGAGACCCTGGGAAAAGGTCTTCGCCTACGGAATTATTTTCCTGATATTGCTTCTCGTGTTGGCCCCTCACATAGGCTTAACCCTGCTTTCGCTTGGAACTATCTGGTCTTACAGTGTGCTCCCGGATGCATACACACTGGCTCACTACGTGAAAATTTTTGCCGAAACCCCAGAATACCTAAACAATACGCTCCTCTACTCAAGCATAGCTGCAAGCATTGATGTTATAATCGGCACAGCAATCGCCTATCTGGTGCTACGGACGAAACTTGCCGGGAGACAGTGGCTGGATTACATTGCGATGGCAGCGCTGGCGGTTCCCGGCCTCGTGCTAGGAATTGGCTACTTGAGGACTTTCTCTGGCTATAACGTGCCTTGGAACAATCAGGTACTTGCAAGCTGGTGGGTCATGCTCGTGGTGGCGCTGTCTATGAGAAGGTTGCCATATGCGTTGAGAGCATGTACTGCGGGACTGCAACAGGTTAGCGTTTCCCTAGAAGAAGCTGCGGAAAACCTAGGAGCAGGCAAGTTAAAAACTATTTTCAAGATCGTGGTGCCACTTATGGCAGGTGGAATGATCGCGGGGTTTGTGACGAGCTTTGCCACTGCCGCCGTTGAACTTTCTGCAACCTTGATGCTAGTTTCAGCAGAATCTGATGCTCCCTTATCCTACGGTATTTACGTTTTCATGCAGAGTGCAGCAGGGCGAGGACCAGGCGCCGCCCTCGGAATAGTCGCTGTATGCATCGTTGGACTGGCAACGTACCTTTCACATAGAATCGTGGAGAGAGGAAGAAAACTCCAGGAGTTAAAGAGAAGTTAAGGAGTATTCCTGATCATGAGTTATGAATCAAGAGAGCAAGCTGCAGGAGTAACCCTCGAGGGAATAAATCTCTATTTTGGCAAATTACATGTCTTAAAAAACATCAGCCTCTCCATTGAACCCGGAGAGTTCTTTGCTTTTCTGGGCCCATCAGGGTGCGGTAAAACCACTCTTCTAAGGTTAATAGCCGGTTTCGAAAGAGCCCAAGCGGGGAAAGTTTATATTGGAAAGAAGGATGTGACCGATCTGCCTCCCTGGAAAAGGAACGTGGGTATGGTATTTCAGAATTACGCCTTATGGCCTCACATGACGGTACGTAAAAACGTTTCTTTTGGCCTTGAAGAAAAAAAGGTACCCCGTGAAGAAATCGAGAAAAGGGTTAATTCGGTCCTGGAACTCGTGGACTTGCTGGAGCTGGCTGACCGCCGACCATCCCAGTTGTCCGGGGGACAGCAACAAAGGGTGGCCCTCGCCAGGACACTAGTTGTCCAACCCAGGGTCCTGCTACTGGATGAGCCCCTATCGAACCTCGATGCGAAACTAAGAGTACAAATGCGTAGAGAACTACGGGAACTCCAGCAAAAGCTTTCTCTTACCACTATTTTCGTAACCCACGACCAGGAAGAAGCCAACACCACGGCTGACCGGATTGCAGTTATAAACAGGGGAATCATCCAGCAAATCGGGTCTCCCATGGAATTATACGATCAACCGAAAAACCTGTTCGTAGCCAACTTTTTGGGGGTGGCAAATATCATCAAGGGGGAAATTATAAAAGATGGAAACATGTTTAAATTTGTGGGCGACGATGTGGTAATTTCCATCCGAGGGGAAAATACACCGGAACCAGGACCCTGTAGCGCAGTATTCAGGCCTCAGAATCTTGTTATTCGGAAAGATACCTTCGAAGAAAAACCAAGCAGCATCACGTTTACCGGAAAGGTTATCCACAGGGAGTTCCTCGGCAACATTATTCGTTATTCCGTAAGAGCCGGTTCACACGTGCTGAGCGTAGACAAACCACATCTCAGGGAAGAAAAACCACTTGAAATAGGACATCTGGTAACCCTTCAACTAAAATCTGACCAGATAGTATTTTTGAAAGACTGACCCCCGATCTTCCCGTGCAGTGCGAATACTGCGATCCTGTTTACTTTGACCCACGCTTGCAAACAATGTGAGTTTAGTTTGACGAATACCAATTAATTTGCTAGGAATATGCATCCTTTCGACCCATTCGTGCATTATTCCATCACCAATAGAAATATGTGATTAACATGGCCAGAAGTAACGAACCAATTTTTGCAAGAAGCTTAATGATACTCGGAGCTTTCCTTGTAATTTCTCTCTCTGGCATTCCCGGAGAAGCCTTAGGAGACCAGGACTGGTACGTTAGTCTTTATGGAGCCCGACTAACAGGCGACACTCTTGGAGACACGGTTCGTCTGGATGCTTCGTACGAAAATTCGTATTTTTTTGTTCTGTCAGCGGGACGGAAATTATTCCAGATTAAGGATTTAATGAAATTCG
>JALSTM010000070.1 GCA_026983715.1 Desulfobacterales bacterium | reverse complement strand
GGTTTAGTAAGGCGACCCTTAACCTTGAATTGAGGTCTACAAAGGGTGGCCAACATCGGCTACTACTTCCTTTGGGGGCAAGGCTTGTTGAGGTAAAGGTGAATAACAAGGTTGTGCCGGTGAAGTTAAACGGGAGAAAACTGATTTTGCCTTTATTGCCGGGGCTTCAGTCATGCAACATCTTGTGGTATCAGGACGGCGGACTGTCTAGCGTGATGATTTCTCCTGCTGTTGAACTAGGAACTGCTGCGGTAAATGCAGATATCTCCGTGAAAATGCCGAAAAGCAGGTGGATTTTATGGACAAGGGGACCTCGATTTGGTCCGGCAGTTCTCTTCTGGAGTTATTTGTTGGTTGTAATCATTGCCTCGGTAGTGCTCGGTAAATTTTCATCCACTCCCTTAAAAACCTTGCAGTGGTTTCTCGTTGGTATTGGTCTTACCCAGATAGAACCGATTATGGCAATAGCAGTCGTAGCCTGGCTTATTTTGCTAGAAGTGAGAAGCAAAAATCCTCTCGAAGGACGACCATTTCTGTTTAACCTATCACAAATAATGCTCGTTGTTCTTACATGTTTTGCCCTCTGGTGTCTATACGTTGCTGTAAAGAGGGGGCTCCTTGGTATTCCAGACATGCAGATTGCCGGAAACGGCTCAACGAATTACCTGCTCCACTGGACTCAGGACAAGATAGAATCCCGCATACCGGTGGTGTCAGTACTCTCTCTGCCTCTCTACGCGTTCAGGCTGCTGATGCTCTTCTGGGCATTGTGGCTTGCCCATTCTCTTTTGAAGTGGATGCGCTGGGGCTGGCATTGTTTTAACCAAGGTGGAGCTTGGAAAAAGGTGAAAATAAGAAAGAAAAAACCTTCCCAGCCGCCGCCCTTGCCCCCGCTTAATAAGATTGATTAAGGAAAATCACGGGCGAAACACCCGGGGGAAAAAGGGCTACTTGTTGCTAAGCTTTTTAATCAACTCATCCATTTTTCGCTTCGAAAGTTTAATGATTGCCACGATCCTGCCTGTATCCGGATCTCTAGCAATTCCCACAAGTGAGCCTTCAGGGATATCTCGTAATACTCTACCCCTTTCATCAAAAAGAAGTGTTGTTTCGGGTATTGGTATCTTGATGTCATTGATGATTATGAATTCTCCGGCACTGAAATCTTCAACGCGCCCGAAATCGGTTATCTGGGTAAAAAGTGACTCGTTAAATATTTTCTGAGTTGAACGATGCTGGTGTTTTCCGTGGATGTTATGATCTTGCCCGACTGCCGGAACCGCGAGGAGTGTTAGGAGTATCAAGGCCAAGACCAACTGGAAAGTCCGGACGTCAAGGTGGAACCAATACGAACCAACCGGCTTGTTCACATAGACTATTTCACCTATTTTTTCTTTTCTCTCACGTATGCCTGGAGGAATAAATCTAGTATCCTTTTCATTCAGTTTCATGACAAAGTCCTTTCAGTTAACTCTTAATGAAACTTGCTCGCAACCTTGAGTGGTTTACCACAGAGGCCACGGAGCCGATTCATCTTTCTGCCTGTTGGGAGATTCCGACAGACAAAAACCGCGCTGTCAATACTGAGTTTAAACATCTAGCATCCTGGTGCGAACCACAACGGGAAATCCGGATTGTGTAGCTCCTTTAGCCTTAGGATAGTAGGCTTTTAGTAACCATATACTACTGGATTAAATCCAAAAAAATATTCTCAACATTCTGTCATTGCGATCCCGCACCTACTTCAAATGCGACTATTTGCCATTGCTCCTACAATTCGCAGAAAGTAGGTGCGGGATCGCAATGACAGTTATCTGGCTTTTTATTTGACGCAATGTTTAGGAAGCCCCTTTCTAGTGATCAACTACAATAAGCCTCCCATATCCCAGATAAACGATTCTTACGGTAGCCAGCTTTTTTTGTGATATGGTATAAAAATTTTCGCCAATCGGATTCCTCAGAGCTTAAACAGTGGGCTACCTCGCACCTTAATCCGGGATTACCAATGCCCCGTAACCTACCGTCTTAACTTTGCCCTTTAACCTGTTATATGAACCACCCCAGTAGCCCACGGTTTTAACCGTGGGTAGAGAAATACCAGAGATTATCAAAAAACCGATTCATCGGTTTTTCCGCTAAAATACCTCTTCCCAGTAAAAAATACCAGTATCGGCCTCACTGGTTTTTTCTTCCACGGTTTGAATCTCCCCACTGGTGCTACTGATAAACTTGGCTTCTTTTTCCTCGCTAACTTCCGCAATAACAGGCGTCGAAGATTTACCGCCTCCCAAGAAGATACCTGCGGGTACTTCACCTTCGGAAGTTATGTCCAATTCATTTATGATTCTGTCACCATTTAATTCCAGCACGGGGTTCTCCAGCATGCCTCCATTTTCAAAGCTAACTTCCATTAGCCAGCTTTCTCCGCCAGAAGCACACGGGCTATCATTGGGAATAAAAGTCACGTATATGACTCTTCCACCTCTTACAACGGGGTCTTCAACCACCCTTTCCCCCTTGGCAATACCACCGACAACAAGGTCTTCGTACCACCCCTGGTTATACCTGATTGGATTGCCGTCTGCGTCAGTAATGAACCAGTGTATTGGATTGTCAGAAACGATACGAACCGGAGTAGGAAAGCTGGTTGTATCCATGGATATGGTTTGTTGTAAGAGTCTTGGACTATTGCCAATCCTGTCAAAAGTCCCGAGGCTTTCTCCGTAATCCCAGATACCATAAAATGTTTGTACTTGGGTACTGGTTCTGTCTGAAGAATATATATAGCGTCCGGTTCCGAAATAGACCATGTAGGAGTTTATAAAATCAATGGCGATATTTCCGAAGATATCTTTAACGAATCCTATTACCGAGTGCTTGGGGTGAAGGGTCACTTCAGGCATCACGGTTATCGGTTGAGGATTGCCGTTGGGATCGGTTGCCTGGAACAGCGGTATGGGATCGCCATCCGAATTGTGGTATGCGATGTCCCAATTGGATATATTTGTACTGGTAAAGTCGAATTTCCAGATATTTCCTTGCAGATCTCCGGCATAGACGTAGTCAACGAGAAAATCACCATCGACATCCACCACGGCAGGTGATGCAAGACCATTTGGATTGTTCACGCTACCGACACCAGTGTCTATCTTTTTGAGCAGGGTGCCGGTTAGGGCATCTAATATGTAAAGACAGGCATGCCCGGTAGAGCTTGCATGCCCATCCGCTTCGCTGTTATTATAGCCGTTTCCGAATATTACCACCCATCGGGCGTTATGAAGAGGTCTTTTGGGATTGTAAAAAGAGCCTCTGAGAGGAGCTATTATAGGGGCACTAAATGTATATCCTAGATCGGCGTCGTCAGCGTCACTGAATTCCCAGAGTACTTTTGATGCAATCGTTGATTCCGTGTCTGAGGAACTGGGAACATTCGTTACGTCCAGGGCAAAGTACCCCTGCCCGCCGTACTTTAAACCACAAACCAGGATCGTTTTCCAGTTTCTCCAAGGGGGAGTAAGAGTCCCGGATGAATCGTATACGTCGGCAACTGTCGGAGTACCATCCACGAAGAACTGGTGCTGGTAATTCTTATCTGCCAACTGGGCAAGCTTGTGATAGACCAGCGACGGAACATAGGCGAATATTTCTTCGCCGTCACTAGCCCTGAAAGCGTGA
>JALSTM010000069.1 GCA_026983715.1 Desulfobacterales bacterium | reverse complement strand
ACTGCTCCGTCCCATTTTATTCTGGCTTTATCTTCTTTTATATCCGTTTTTCCTTTGAGATAATTTTTTTTCAACACCAAAAATTTACAGCAAGATAGATCACGGGGTAATAACTCCAAAGGTGTGATGTAATCTTTCTTGTCCACCGGAACTGTAATCCAGGAAGTTATTTTCTTGTGAATTTGGCATTCAATTGTTCCGATGTAAATGCCAGTTGGTGGTTTACTAATCCTGAAATTAGTTCGCCACAACCTTAAAACCAGTCGGCTATCGTCTAGGTTTTTGAACATGATCAACTTTTCAAATTTTCCCTTATAAAGCCTCGGCAGTATCGGAAGTTTCTGCAAAGATATATCCGGGAAGAGAACACTCAACATTGTTTTTATTTTTACTGAATCTGCTTCTTTCCAGTCCGACTTCTCGAGGCATTTTCTTAAGTCCCCCGTGTTTCCTGAATACTGAAGGATAAGGGGTTGTTTTTTCTTGCCTCTAATACTAAGCCTCCACCCGGGGAGTTCTTTCCACTCCCTGTCTAACCATGCATCGTAGGTAATTGTTTTTTTGGGGACGTGATATGCATAAGCGACCATATCAGTGCGAAAGTTAGAGTTTATGTGCCAGATTCCAATGACCAAAAAAACGAGAACCGGAACTACTGTAATGGTGCGGATATTGATTTTTTCGATAACGTTCTTTAAGTAAACAACTCCACACAAACTGATCCATGACCAACCCAGAAAAAAGCCGCCAAGCACATCCGAAAACCAATGAGCCCCAAGGTAGAGGCGGGAAAAGCCGATGATTGAAGAAGCCGTCACGGCCATTGAAAGCAAAACCCAGGCGCAGATATTTCTAGTTTTTTTGTCCGCCCCCGAGTTTTCAAGGGAACGCATAATGAG
Source organism: Desulfobacterales bacterium (assembly GCA_026983715.1). Lineage (GTDB taxonomy): Bacteria > Desulfobacterota > Syntrophobacteria > B119-G9 > B119-G9 > B119-G9. Next base: position 3,123 of record JALSTM010000069.1, on the reverse strand, counting down.
GATAAACAGTATACCATAGAGGACGGCGCTATGTGCCGTGTGACCGCTTGGAAAACCCCATGCCGAAACACCCCGATAGAGATGACTAATAGGCCTATTCCCCTGCAATAACCACTTGAAAAACCTTACCAGCGCGAGACTTCCGCTGAAGGAAATAAATGCCATGATGGCAGACTTGTATGTTCGCTGAGAAAGGAGCGATAAAATGATCGCTCCGGAAAGGGAAACGAATACAATCAGATCCCCCATTTCTGTTATTGCAACAAACACCCTGTCAGCCAGTGGGTTTCTTATGGATTGTAAGAAATAAAAAATATTTTCATTTAGGTGTACAGGAAAGATTTTTAATGATACGGCAAGCAAAATGGCCATGAAGCCTGCGAGACAAATTACAAGCATAAAAAGCATCACGAAGTAGACGTGTTCGTCCGTTTTGTGTTGTGGCAATACAATAGAAATAAGACTTTTCCATAGACTTGTACCACGCTCTTTTTTGCTGTTTAGTCTTGCCTGTGCGTATATCGATTCGAACCAACGGCTCCCTTTGAGGATTACAAACTTGAATACCTTTTTGCTCATCCAGAATAGGGACCACAGAAGGCTAATTACAATCAACGTCAGAAAGATTAGCCGGGTACTTACGATTCCGGCGATGGTTAAGGATGCTCCCACAACAACCCCCGGAACCACGTAGACTATTGCCCAACCTATTGCCGAAGCAATGTTAACGAGGGCAAAATAAGGACCGGGCATGTTCATAATCCCAGCGACTATGGGAATCACAGGTCTTATAGGCCCAATGAAACGCCCCAGGAATACGCTTTTGCCTCCGTGTTTTCTGAAGAAATCTTCGCCCTTTTCCAGTATGTGTTGGTACCTTGTAAATGGCCACATGCTCTGGAGGCGTTCCTGGTATTTACGCCCAAGCAAGTAACTTATCGCATCACCAGTCACGGCTCCGAGCGCTGCAAGAATAAGAGTTGGTATCAGGCTTATTCCTCCTGCACCAACCAGGGCACCGATTCCGAACATAACAACTGTACCAGGGACTAGCAAACCCACCAGGGCCAGCGACTCCGAAAGAGAAACAGAAAAGATAAAAAGATAGGTCAGGTTCGAGTGATTAGCGACGAATACCAGTATGTTATCAACCATGTTGCCGTTCTTATTTTATTATCTGGATATTTGACGTTCTTACTGGGAAAAATGGTGGGAGGAGTTTAACAAAAAAGGAGAGTCTACAACAATTAAAAATACGCAATACTGAAACGAGCAATAGTTGATATGATTGTTGTATGACTCTCCAAAAGCTAAGCCGGGCGCGCAGCTACGAGTTAAGAAATCAGATCATTGTTACACGTAGATTTCTCTCCTGTTTTCTGAATGATCCACCATGTAAAGCATGGTGGCATTTTTTTCTATCTCCTCCTTCAGCTTGGGGATTTTCTGGCGGTCCAGTTCATACATTCTTATGTAGACAAATCTGTAGCCCTCCGGAGATCTGTCTCGGGAGCTTAAAATGCTCGCCATCCTTCCCCCGTATTTCCTGAATATGTCGGTTACCTCTTTAATGCTACCGGGCCGATCCTCAATCTGGAACGCAAATTGGACACCTCCGTTTCTTGCGCCGGTGAGAGCAAGTATGAGTTTGAACAGGTCTGTTTTCGTTATTATCCCTACTAACTTCCCATCTTCATTCACTACGGGAACCCCGGAAATCTTATGTTCCAGAAGAATACTTGCCACTTCTTCGACTGTGTAATTATCCGGCACGGTTATTGGATCTTTGGTCATGATTTCCTTGATTTTGAGCTTGGACAGCAGGTAATGAAGTTCGTGGGCATCGAGAGTTGTTGCATCGGAGGCAGACGCTCTTTTCACATCTCTGTCGGTAATAACCCCTACCAACGTACCATTTTTCATTACAGGTAAAATTCTAATCTGATTTTCTTTGAGTACCTTTTCAGCCTTCTGCAAGGACTCGTTTTCGTCTATGGTTATTACATCTTTGGACATCCAGTATCTTACTAACATGTTGCACCTCCTGGGGTTATAAGACTGGTTCATAAAATCTGTCCCGGAAGATAAACCAGGAACCAAACACCAGGTAACTTATTAAGCTTGTTGCAAAATCTTTAAGTAAATAGAAATGAAGACTTCTACTAGGTGCTAGAATGATGAAAGGCTACATGACGAGAGGAAAATCAAGCTGGAGAGTTCTTCAAAGAAGAGCATGCCAAAAGTTCTTTGTGGAGGAGGTTGCTTGCCAACTTGCCATGGAACACCGCAAAAACGCTTTTCCATTCTGAACTCCTTTCTCCAAATGTGGGTAAAGATACGATATTCGCTCTTTAGTATTTTATGTCATCTTTTCGGAAAAATCAATTGAATGTGACAAAATTTTTATTCCATGCACTTACTGATGTGCTTTGCCACCACTAATGCGTGCCCCTTTTCCTGTTGAGAAAGGTCGTGGTAAACTTTCTTTTCATCTTCGTTCGATGACTGGTAAAAAAGGTTCTTGTATACATCGTAGGCTCGGTATTCTATATCGAGGGCAAGTTCGCCAAAAGAAAGACAATCATCGGGATCAATGTTCTTTATCTTTTCGAGAGCCTCTTCAATGGTCTCACCACCTTCGATTATGCTGCCATCCATTTTGTTGAAAAATTCCTTGAAACTTCCGGTGATTGGTTTTTCGGTAGTTTGCCTCTCCAGGATGCCAAAAATTGTCCTGGCGTGATTTTCTTCAAGTTTTACCAGCGATTTGGCAGCAGGGGCCATCTTTGATTCAGGGTATTTTTCCAAAATTGCCGAGTAAAAATTCCAGGCTCCCTTTTCTAGGTCCATGGCGATCATCAAGATTTCCACGATGTCCTTCACGCCAGAAAAGACTTTAACCCTGGGAAAATCTTCGATGGCCTTACCATCCCAAGCCAGGATACCGCCTTCCACCGTGTATATGTTTTTTGCCTTGATACCAGATTCAGCTACCATAGAAGCCGCCATCCGAGACCTTTTGCCGCTTCTGCAATAAAAGAGCAAATCAACCTCGGAGGGCAGTTCTGATATCCGTAAAGGTATTTCACCCAGGGGGACAAGCTTTGCTCCTGGAATATGTCC
>JALSTM010000068.1 GCA_026983715.1 Desulfobacterales bacterium | reverse complement strand
CATTGCGAGGATCCCACACCCACTTTATGATAATGTTTTCGAGTTAATATCCGGATGTATGGCTTAAAGTGGGTGTGGGAGACGCGGCAATCTCATCAGCAAGAGATTGAAGGTTCAGGATTAGGGATGAATCAGCTTCTGCTTTACTCCTTAATCCATCAAGTCCTACTCCGGTCTTACCCCCATAATCAGTGAGATTGCTTCGCTTCGCTCGCAATGACAAAACAGGAGGTTTTTTGCGATACTGTCAGGATTAAGACACGCTAAAGCGTTACATGTTTATAGGAAAGTATTCTAAAAAGCATTTGCAACACCCTGTCATACAAAGGAGGTTGCCAAGGGCAGACGAAGAAGGAATGTCCCTGGAAAATCAAAGTCTTGAAGACTGATTCGCTTGCGATAACTTTGTTTTAGCTTTTTTTGGCACAACATTTAGGAAACTCCTCACTAGAATAGCGTGCTCCTTGCTCCACAGTGGTAATGTAACCGTTTAGGGTGGTAGTACTAGGTTCTAGAGTGCCCGTATGCCAATAAGTACTAAATTTCAGTGAAATGTACAGGCAGTTGCCACTTGATTTTATTTTGATTCACCTAGCGACCCCTTTTTCGTGTTTGAATCTAGGAACTTTAGCCTTACCTCTGTTATGCTGTTTCCGTCCATTTTCTCCACTCGAAGGTAAATGTTCCCTCTGGTTATTTCTTCACCTTCCTTGGGCAATCTGCCCAGCCACGCTAGTACCATCCCTGCAACGGTTAAATAGTCTGCTTCAGGTATTTCCTTTTTCAAGTACCGTTTTAGGTCTCTTACCGTGATACTACCGTCCAAAAGATAAGAACCCTCTGGGAGTTGTCTGATTTTCCTCTGCCAGCGATCGTGTTCATCTTCAATTTCCCCGACTATTTCTTCCAGTACGTCTTCCAAAGTTACCAGTCCTATAACTTCGCCGTATTCATTGACAACAAAAGCCATGTGGATTCTCTTGTTTCTGAAATCTATGAGCTGGTTCTGCACGGGTTTCGTGTCGGGAACGAACAGTGGTTTCCTGAGAATTTTCTGGATGTGAAATCTTGCAATGGCGCTGGACCAGAACAGTAAATCCCGAACGTGTATAAACCCAATTATGTTACCGGGGTCATCCCTGTAAACAGGGTAGCGTGAGTAATTGGTTTGCCTGATAATTTCAAGGACTTCACTGTACGACGCTTCGTAGTCAACTGACACCATTTTCTTGAAAGGTACCATGATTTCTTTTACGGTAATTTCATCAAGCTTGAGAATGCCGGTAAGCATTTCCTGCTGCTCTGGTTCTATGATGCCAGCCTTTGTTCCCAGTTCAAGCATCGTCTCTACCTCTTCTTCGGTAAACAGAGCCTGGTCAGTGGAACGGGTAAGCTTGAAAAAATTGAGCACTTTGTTTGTTATCCACGTGAGTATAAAAACTATCGGGTAACACGTCGAAATAAGAATTCGTATTAATTTTATTCCCATGAATGCAAACTTTTCCGGGTAGTAGCTTGCGAGAGTTTTGGGGGTAATTTCAGCAAAGATAAGCAGTCCCAGGGTCATCCCCGCAGTGGCATAGGCTATCCCTCTCTGCCCAAAGATGCTCAGGCAAAGGGCGGTTGCTATGGCGGACGATGCGACGTTAACCAGATTATTACAAAAAAGTAGCGTTCCAATGAGCTTATCTGGATTTTTGAGAATTTCCTTGACAAGGTGAGCTCTCTTATCTGTCTTGGCAAGATGATGGATTCTCCAGTGGTTTACCGCCATGAGGGCAGTTTCAGAACCTGAAAAAAAGGCGGACAATAAAAATAGGGTTATCAGGATAATACTGGCAATAGGTGGGTTGAGTAACACGATCTATTTTCCTCCTAAAAAACAAGCCCGAAGTTTTTCTTGAAAACAAGCATACTTTTTGCTAACAGTAAGATTGCTTCAAGGATGCCGGCGACGGTATTCTTGCAAGCAAGGAGCCTCTGCTGCTAAAAAAACGGCCTTCTTCCCCGGTAGGGGCTCCTTTCTCAATTGTTGTACAAGTCGATACAGACCGTTAGAATTTTATAGGGCAAACGAAACGGGGAACCGGGCCTCATGAAATAAATGCTTCTTGCGCATGGCTGTTTCAGAAGATACTATACTGAAAATAACCAAAGAAATTGTGGTGAAGTTTATAGAAATGGGTCGAATATCGCCAACTTCCTTCCCTGACTCCTTCCAGACCATATATTCGGCAATAAAAAACACCGTGGAGCGATCTAACTTGCTGTCGGTAATCACCGGTGAGACCGATGAAGAAGAGGGGTCCCAGTAGTCAGCTTGAGTTTTTGATTATCTCCACGATTTTGTCAGGATCGGGAAAACGCCCTGTCTTCTTTTTTGAGAAGATCAATTCACCATTGTAAACCACTTCGAATACCCCGCCCGAAGATTTTATTAGTTTTGTTTCAACTCCCGTTTTCTCTCTCAATTTCTCCGCCAAACTGGCAGCCCGGGGAAGGTAGTTTCACATTGAACAGTACTCGATCTCTACGGAGCCAGTCATTTTTTTCTTTTTACCTCCTTGAACTGTTGAAGATAAAACAATTATATTCGTAATTTCTTTTCCATTCAATTGATAATTGCTATTATCATCATATCTGAAATTACTTGTTTCTCTTGCAGCTTTGTTAGTATCCTGAATCCGTGACGAAACTTTATGGGTAATTCGTATAACATGTTTAAATTGCTCATTATTAGCCACATAGCTAGGGTGGATTATTTTCCCTGTCAAGCCACCTTTTTACGCTCTGCGGGTCGTTCCTCTGCACCTCATATGTGGCGTCATGGCTCGCCTGACATAGTGTAATAAAGTCCGCCGGACTCCTCCTTGCATCTTCGGCCTTGGCGGACGATCACGGCTTCGGGAATACATCAGTTTGTGGGAAGGGAGGCTAAAAACGAACGATGGGAAAACGTGTGCGGACGAAAAGGATACTTCTTGTGGCGAACGGTGAAATCTCAGGGGAACTTTTGGGTAGAATGATTTCTGAGGTTGACTTTGTTATCGGCGTTGACGGCGGGGTAAATTCCCTTTACAGGCATAGGATGTGGCCGGACATGATTGTAGGAGATATGGATTCAATTGAGGAAGAGGTTTTAAAATCATGCATTGAGGAAGAGATCCCCATTTATCGTTATCCATCTGAAAAAGATGAGACAGATTTACAGCTTGCCATGCAAGAGGCAATCAAGATGAAACCTGCGGAAATCCTCTTCGTGGGGCTCTTTGGAGATCGCCCGGATCATACTCTGGCCAACATTCAGCTACTCCAGCTGGCGGTAAGGGCAGGCATTCGCGTGAGTTGTCATTTTGATTCAGGTACTCTTTATGCCATTAGCAATAATCTTGAACTAGAGGGTGCCCGTGGAGACATAGTATCTCTTTTGCCGCTCACGGAAAAGGTGTCTGGTATCACGCTTAGAGGTTTCAAATACGCCCTCGAAGACGGCGAAATGGTCTCCGGGGTACCCTTGGGTATAAGCAATGAATTGAAGGAAACCCGGGCGAGCATTACCATCAAATCCGGAATTTTGCTGGTCTTTCACCTGATTGGAGGACCCCGATAAGATGTAGACATATTAGAGGCTGCTTCAATGACAGTGTCTACTTTCTATTATAAAAAAGCGTAATGGATGAGGTGTGGAAAATGAAGTTATTCTTTCTTGCTGACATACACGGGTCAGAGTATTACCTGGCGAAAGCTATGGATCGTTTTGAAAAAGAGGGGGCATCGTTTTTGGTACTGGTCGGGGATTTGCTCTACCATGGGCCTAGGAACCCGTTTCCGAGAGACTACAGCCCGGCGAAGGTAGCAGAGATGCTAAATGAACTGGATAAAAAAATCATAGCGATTCGAGGAAACTGCGACAGTGACGTGGATCAGATGGTTCTTTCGTTTCCCATGCTGAGTTACCATGGGAGTATACTGATTAACAACAAGCGGATTTTTTTGAGTCACGGCCACGTGTACAACTTCGA
>JALSTM010000067.1 GCA_026983715.1 Desulfobacterales bacterium | reverse complement strand
GGAAAAAAGAATATCCCTTTGCGCTCTTAGCTTGCCCCGTTAAATCTTGTAACATTTAACTGGGGCGTCTTAGCGGTTCAAACTTGGTTGCGGCTTCGCTGCCTTAGTGCTTTAAGTGGGAGTAGACTGCATGTTTCGTTATTGCATAATGCGTTGTGGCATATGTTAACGCACGGGTTACCAGGTGGGGTTTGCCAGCCGGTATCTCTCGCCGGACAAAAAAATGCACTGAGCCGGGAAACTTTGCGCTGGACTACTCAACCCCCTGGAAAACCGATGAATCGGTTGGGTGAACGGTTCATTACCCCGTGGTATCACACATTCCCGTGGAAGGATGCAAAGGTCTTATTATCTCTTAATTCCCAGTTTTCTCATCTTGGAGAAAAGTGTTGAACGGTTAAGCTTAAGGCATTTCGCTGCCCTGGTTACGTTCCACCTGCATTCTTCCAGGACCATCGTTATGTACTGGCGAAGAAAATCATCCCACGGAATTATTCCCTGGGAAAGCATCTTCTCTGCAAGGTTACCCGATTCTTTGCCATCCTGGGATATGGCGTACTTTCTTCCCTGGAAAAAGTAGTCCGGAAGGTCGTTTTCGGAAATTACCTTCTTGCTCTCAGTTGTTACAATAAGTTGTCGCACCAGGTTTTCTAATTCTCTAATGTTTCCAGGCCAGGCGTACTCAGAGAAAACATCAAGTACTCCCCTTGAAACCTTTTTTACACCTATGTTCATAACCTTGCATTCTCGTTCAAGGAAGAACTTAACCAACAGTGGGATGTCTTCCTTCCGTTCTCGGAGCGGAGGGAGATAGATTGGCAGGACATTTAATCTATAGAAGAGGTCATCCCTGAAGGTGCCTTCTTCCACTGCTTTCTTAAGGTCCTGGTTTGATGCCGCTATAATCCGGACGTCAACCTCAAAATCCCTAGTTGACCCAAGAGGTTTTACCCTTTTATCTTGGAGCACTCTTAGTATTTTTGTTTGTAGTGCAAGCGGCATTGCGCCTATTTCATCGAGGAAAAGGGTACCGCCATTGGCTACCAGGAACAATCCTTTTTTGTTTTGCTTGGCATCGGTAAATGCTCCCTTCATGAAGCCGAAAAGTTCACTTTCTAATAATGTTTCAGGGATGGCGGCGCAATTTTCGGCCACAAAGGGCATATCTTTTCGCTTGCTTCTATCATGAATAGCACGGGCTATTAATTCTTTACCTGTACCGCTTTCCCCGTAAATCAGGACATTGTACGGAGACGGCGCATACTTGTTTACGAGGTAGAAAATTTGCTGAAGGGCCTTGCTTTCTCCGATAATGTTTTCCGGGCGTTCAAAAAGGCTAAGGCGTTGTTTTAACAGTACGTTCTGTTTTTCTTTTTCAACGTTATCTTCGACCAGTGAATGGTAGTTTATTGCATTGCTAAGAGCTATAGAAGCTATATCAACAATTTCTTGAAGAAGGTTCAGGTATTTCTTATCTACTCGCAGTTCTTCCTCGGAATGCCTGCTGTCGATTATCTGCACGGCACCGAAACATTTCCGGCCGACAATGAGGGGAAAACACAAGATTGTTTTAGATTTGTACCCGACTTCTTCTTCCACGTACGAAGCATGCCTTCCGTCTTTGTAGCTTTCTGCAATAGTGTAAACCTTGTTTGTTACGACCCAGCCGACTATTCCCTCGTTGACGTCAAGCACCCTGCCACGGATCTTGTTTGCCGCTTTTCCGAAAGATTCAACGCAGCGAATTTTCCCGTCTTCCTTGAACCAGAGAGATCCCGCAGAAACCGGTTCCAATTCTTTTAAGCTTCTCAGGACTTCTTTTTTAAGGCTCTCCAGGTCCAGGGTCCTGCTGAAACGCTTTGCAGTCTGGTAAAACTTGTTCAGCAGATCAGGATCAATATCGTGGGTAGTTTTTTTCTCCATCTTCACCAGTTTCAAGTTTTATTGCCTCGTTTCATCCAAATTACGGTGTCGCGCATTTTTATGTAGCGTACAATGTCTTAATTTGATTCTAGGGATTATTGAAAAATTCGTCAAAAAAATCTTTTTGGCACCTGTGAAACTAATATTTGATTCTTTATTTGGAATTTTGATATAAGTAGAATATGATTTTTTCATGTACCGTGGAAAAGCTCTGTGGAGGGGCTTTGGGGCTTTTCAAAGATGGGAGTAAATCCTTGTCCGAAATAGGAGGATAAAATGCAGGTAGCTAAACGCCTCGGCATCTTGCTGGTGGCAATACTGGTTTCGATTGGTTCAGTGCCGCAGTTGTGGGCGGGTCAGCTGGAAATTACCTTAATGGATAACAGGAAAATTGTTACTCCTTACTGCTGGGAAGAAAACGGTGAAATAAAGTTCCCGATGCCTGGTGGAGTTGCCGGGATTGACAAGACGAACGTTATTTCTATTCGAGAAGTAGTTTCGTCGGGTGAAGTGGTAATATCGGAAATGGCGCGGCTTGAAGAGACCAAAAAAAACAAGGAGCCGGAAGAATCAAGTTTACTTGTCGACTTGGGCACCAAGCAAAGGAAACCCAAGAATCCGAAGGCTGAATTTTTGAAGAAAACCCTTTCACAGCAAGATCCTTATGCACGCGAAATCAAACCGTTATCAACAAGCGAACTGGACACGGTGGAAGAGAAGTGCATTTTAACCAACAAGGAAGAAATACAAAAATTTTTCGTGGCGAATCTCAAAACCGCCGTGGAAAAGAATGAAATAGTTAGGAAGATTGACAAGGGATACGTAATCGTGCTCAGGAACATAATTGATACTCCTTACGGTGATATTAACGCCAAGCCTATTCTTACCCTTTATGACCAGGATGGTAACGTCATCAGCGAAGTGCCCGCACAGTTGATAGACCTTAAAATTCCAAAGGAAAAAGCGATTAAGTACGGACTTGACGAAAAAGTAAAGGCAGTGGTTTCTGTATTTCCGCTTAACTGTGATGTAAGGCGCTACGAGGTAAGTTTCGTTTACAATTACTAACCCCAGGGGTGCTTGCGCACCACAACGAAGTATTAAAGTCACACTCCCACGGCTAAACCCGTGGGGTAGTTTGCTCGTGATCTGGGGTTACTGCCGTTCCTAAAGCCACGGTTCCGGATCAAAATCAAAAACGGTCAAATTTACGACTACGAAGCAAGATACATTGGTGTCCCTAATCCACGGTTTTAACCGTGGGCAAAAGTGCTTGACATATCTTTACCGGTTCATCGGTTTCTCTTATCTTTTCCTTAATTCAATTGGGTCTCTATGGTTCCGTGGTAAATCTAACCCAAAAAACCTTGTCCATAGACAAGGCTTTTATGATCGTTAATTAGAATCAACGTTTGATGCCGGGTTCCTCGGGAAGTTGTGCCGGCTCGCTGATTCTAGTGAAAAGCAGGCTCTGATCCAATAGCCGAGAATTCAAAGCACAGCAACCATTGAATTCCGGCTCCCGCGGGAATGATAAGTCGCTTTGCGTCGATACAAAAGCTTTCTAGTCCCGAAGACGAAGACTTTCTACCATCCCCGAAAGAGACATAAATAACTAGTAACTTGGTACACCTAACCCGGGTGTGAAAAACTTTTCCACTTTTATGCTTTCTTTTACCTTAAAATTCTCCGGGTGTAATTTTTTTCTCCTGAATAGAATTCCTCTTTACTTCTACATAACCTATTGGGATAACAAAGATTATCTGTCTACGAATAAGCTCACAAACTATTCCTAATGTGAAAAGTTTTTCCACTTTTGTGAAATTAACTTGTACTTAATTTGCATATCGTTATGCTACTTAAGCTCCTGGTGCCTGAAAAACTTCATAAATTGCAACGTCTAACATATTGTAATTACTGTACCTTTATTTATGAGCAGCATTTAAAAGGGAAACTGGCATCCCTATTGCTCTATATAACCGTGTCGAAACTGGGAAAAATAAATGCTTGTGGTTTCAACCAGATAGGATTTTGTCAATATGGTTTATGAACAAGCGCTAAAAAAAGGGGAACTAAATTATAAAGACTCTGGCAACAACGGTTGGACGTTCCCTGAAATCATAGGTGTTAGTGAATCGATATCTCAAATAAGGAAAACCATAGAGAGGATTGGTCCCACGGACTTGAACGTAATCATTTATGGAGACAACGGTACTGGAAAGGATCTCGTTGCCGAGGCGCTTCACTGGAACTCAAAAAGGGTAAGTGGACCTTTTATCAAAGTTAGCCCGCTAATGATCCCTTGTGACGACGGTGGAATTAATGAAGCGGGTGACGGGGATCAAATGAGTACGCAGGAACTAGAGAGTAACCTTAATCTGGTATTCGATTCTGCCACGAACGGGACGTTATTTATAGACAGAATCCAGGAAGTTCCTCCGAGAGGGCAAGTGACACTGCTAAGGTTTTTTAGGAGCCTCGAAGGGGTTGCAGGAAGAGATTCCGACGGGTCTAAAAAGTTGCCTCGTTTTTTTGCTTCTTCTACTCAGGACCTGGCGGGACTTGCACAGGAGGGCATGTTTCGTGCAGATCTTTTCCATCGGCTGAATGAAATTTCTATTTATTTACCGCCTCTTAGGGAGCGGAAAGAAGATATAGGACCACTTTCGGAGCATTTTTTGAGATTTTACGCGAAGATGTACAAGAAAAAAATTCCGTCAGTTTGCAGTCAAACTTTTGAACTCTTTCATCAGTATGGTTGGCCGGGGAACGTGAGGGAGTTGAGGAACATTATCCACAGGTTGGTGGTTTTGGGTAACGAAAAACAGATTCAAGATGAACTCTGGCAATCGATTGATGGACTAACAGATACAAGGAAACCAATTAGGGAAATTCAACCCTCCGGTGAGATCCGGCAGCCGCAATCTTGCATGAGAAAGCGGCCAGGGAAGGAGGAGAAGGTTTTTGGTGAAGCGGCACTTTCTGAGAGTTTGAAAGATATAAGTCAGCGGGTGGTGGAAAAGGTTGAGATGGAAGCTATATTGAAAGTCCTTGAATACACCCATTGGCACAGGAAAAAGGCTGCTCGCTTATTGGGAGTTAATTACAGGACACTACTTAACAAGATAAGGAAGTATGGCCTTGGAGAAAACCTGGAAACATAGGAGAGAACTGATGCTTAACATCTTGAAAGAACTTGGCAAGATTTTTCTTCTGTTTTTTGTTCTATATTTCGTGCTCTCTTGTGCTACGTCAAACTTTCCGTCGGTTAGTGAGCTTCCCAAGGATAATACAACCAAAAATATGGCCAAGTCATCAGATTTCAGTTCGACTTATGTTATTGGACCTGGCGACAGCCTGGACATAAACGTTTGGAAAGAACCTGATTTTTCCAGGGTGGTTGTGGTAAGACCCGATGGCAAAATTACTTTGCCCCTTATAGGCGATGTAATGGCTTCAGGACTCACTGCAAACCAGTTACAAGAAAAACTTGAGAAATTATTGAAAGAATATGTTGAAATTCCAAAAGTGTCGGTAAGCGTAACCGCTGCTCACAACATGAAAATTTACCTCCTAGGTAACGTGGCGCACCCTGGAGAAATTGAACTAACGAAGCCAATAACGGTTTTGGAAGCTATTTCCATTGCCGGGGGGCTCAACGAGTGGGCAAAGCAATCTGATTTGCGCCTCATGAGGAAAATCAACGGCCAACTAAAAACGTACCGCATTGATTACAAGGCAATTATAGATGGAAGAGATCCGTCTCAAAACATTGTTCTTAAACCTGGGGATACTATCTACGTTCCCTAGTTTTAAAGGAATAATATTCTGGGTACGAGCTAAAATTTTGAAAGAGGGGTAGCAAAAATCAGTAGTACATCAGGTAAAGAGGGGAAAACATCTGAGTGTTGGGGTGAAGTCATCTTAACCGCTAATCGTACTAACGTAAAATGTAAAAAATACGATATCTTACGGAATGGCTACTACGCCCCGGAGAGAAACTCGTACTTATCTCAAAACTTACGAATGCAAGTATATAGAAGACAGAATCGAGACTCATAAAATGTACAGGGATTTTTTTAAATTAAAAACTAAACCGTTTGAAATGGCGCCTGATCCGAGATTTCTATTTTTTAGTGAAACTCATCAGGAAGCCTTTGCATATCTCCAGTACGGGATAATTGATCAAAAGGGTTTTCTCGTATTGACGGGCGACATAGGTACCGGAAAGACAACACTCCTGCATGCATTGATTAAGGAACTGGAGAATAACATCAAGGTCGCCTATATCACGAATCCTGTAATGGACAATAGGGAATTTCTTTCCTACATTGCGAATTCTTTTGGTCTGGAGCGGCCAAGGAGTAAGGTAGATTTCCTGGAAGATTTGTCACAATTGCTCCATCATTACAACAGGCAGGATAAACGTCCGGTGCTGATAATTGATGAAGCGCACAAGCTCACTCCGGAACTTTTGGAAGAAGTGCGACTCCTGTCGAATATTGAAACACCCGAGAAGAAACTTTTGACCATCTTTTTAGTTGGGCAGATTGAATTTCTTGATCTCATAAACAGCGACGAATGCCGTGCTCTTAAACAACGAATATCTCTTCGTTACCATCTGGATGTGCTTACAGAAGAAGAAACCAAGGAATACATCCAGCACAGGCTCGCGGTATCTAGGTTTAACGGATTCGGCGGATCGATCTTTACCGATAATGCGGTTAAAGAAATTTACAGGTACAGTAAGGGCTATCCAAGGGTCATAAACATTGTTTGCGATCATGCTCTTATTTCAGCCTTCGCCAAGGGACAGCACAAGATAGGAAAAGACATAATCAAGGAATGCGTTAGCGATCTGGAAATGGAGGTGCCGAAAAGAGGAAGATCCGTTAGGGTATCTCCATCTCCGGCTAAATTCATAAACAGGCTGAAAGCGAACAAGAAGGCAGTCCTCTGGACCTCGGCCTTTGCATCGGTTCTCGTAGGATTTTATTTACTTTATTCCAACGGAATTTTTCACAAAATTTTTGCGGCTATCCTGCATACGTTCTTTAAGAAGGGACCGACTGTAGGATAGAAAGCTCACAATTTGATGAGCCATTTCAACAATTTAGTTAGTTTAAGGTCAGGCTATGTAACTGAGTTGGGCGGAGCCTGCCCTGGGAACGGGAAGGGGGAAGTAGGATGTTTAAATTATCACGACAGTATTTCGCAATCGAGAGTTTGGCTCTCATTGTAGTGGAAATATTACTAGTAATGGCATCGGTTATATCCGCTATTGTAATCAGATTACACATGAACCTGCATTCGATAAACAGGCTCGATGGATTTCCGATCTCCGTGCTTCTTTTTACAGGAGTTTTCATTACGTGCTTTTACTATAATGAACTCTACAACGGAAAATGGCGAATAGGCCTGAACTTTTTCATTAAGCTGTGCATCAGCATTACCATTGCTTCTCTTGCATTAATGGTTATTTATTACGTTCTTCCCACGTACCAATTTGGGCGTGGTATTTTCTTGATTGCTAATTTCTTCATTCTAGTGTCTCTTTCTCTGTGGAGATATTTCTATCAGAGGTATCTTGTAAGAGAGAGGTTTAGACAGAACGTGCTAATTATAGGAACAGGAGATAGGGCCCTCGAGTTGGCAAGAATCATGGAGGAAAAGAGAAATTGTGGTTATTGCCTGGTTGGTTTTGTTGATGGAGCAAGGGGGCACTATCGAGAAAAAACCGGTGGCGAAAGACAAAGAGTGAAAAAAGATCACCCGGTGCTAAAGTCGAAAAAAGCTCTTCTTCATATGCACCAGAGTGGCTAACGCAACGCGTTATCCTGTGAAATCTGAATAATTAAAACCAATATGTTGAGCAGATACAGAAAAAGCAGAGGCGCTGATAAAAATCGGAGAGGCGTCGTGAAGAAATCACGCCGGCCCCTTTCGATAATAAGGCGAGCTAATGATTGCCCTGTTGATGGTGGAAATGGCGTAAATAAACACGAATCAACTTATTGGGGCATAGCACCTGTCCTTGGGAATCCTGGAGATCTAGTGAAGATTGTAAAAGATCACAAAGTAGACAAAGTTGTGGTGGCACTTCAGGAAAGAAGGGGTACGCTCCCTTTGCGAGATTTACTGGACTGCAAGTTTAACGGTGTAGTTGTAGAGGACAGTCCTTCCTTTTATGAAGAAATGACGGGGAAGATACCCGTAGCAGGCTTGTATCCAAGTTCACTTATTTTTTCTACGGGTTTCAATAAGTCGAAAACCTTGCTTCTGACCAAGCGCATCCTCGATATACTGGCGTCCTTGGTGCTATTGGTTGTGTCCTTTCCTATTAGCTTGGTTACGGCCATGGCTATTAAACTGGATTCGAAAGGGCCGATTATATTTTCTCAAGAACGAGCAGGGGAACGCGAGAAAGTGTTCAGAATTTACAAGTTTCGTTCCATGTACACGGACGCGGAGAAACATGGTCCGAAATGGGCATCTGATAACGATGATCGAGTTACAAGGGTAGGACGAATTATAAGGAAGCTTAGAATAGATGAAATCCCGCAGCTATACAATATTCTTAGAGGGGATATGAGTTTTGTTGGGCCTAGGCCGGAGCGACCTTACTTTGTTGAGCAGTTAAAGAAACAGATCCCTTTTTATAGTGAGCGGTTCTGGGTCAAACCTGGCCTTACCGGATGGGCCCAGATCAATTATTCCTATGGGGCAAGTATTGAAGATGCCCTGGAAAAGTTGCAGTACGACCTTTACTACATAAAACATTTGTCGATAACGCTTGATATAGCCATTATCCTTCAGACAATTAAGGTGGTTCTTGTCGGCAGGGGGGCAAGGTAGGGAAACATGCTTTTTGAAGGTAAAGTTCATTGCATTCTCGCACTTCAATACAACCAGAAACAAATTGTATGAGGTTATTGCTAAGCCAAACGGAATCCTGTAAACGTCATCACGAGCCAAAGGAAATTTTAAGACTGCCATTGCGAACCAAGGGAAATTTTAAGACTGTGATCACGAGCCAAGGGAAATTTTAAGACTGTCATTGCGAACCAAGAGAAATTTCAAGACTGTCATTGCGAGCGCAGCGAAGCAATCTCCTTATCCTCAAGAGATTGCTTCGTCGTTCGCTTTTGGCGAACTCCTCGCAAGGACTGATAAAATGTTTCCCGGATTGAGAGGTACGGGATTAAGCAGAAGGGGGCATCACGAGCGAAGCAAAGCAATTTCTCTGAAGTGCTGATGTTAAGGAGATCGCTACGTTGTTTTCCTTTAGCAAACCAAATTGCAGTCATTACAAGAGCAGCGAAGCACTCGTTATGGAGTCACGTTCTCATGAATTTGCTAGGTTGTTTTCCTTTAGCGAGCCAAATTCCAGTCATTGCGAGCGCAGCGAAGCAATCTCACAGAATGATCGAAAGAGAAAAAACAAAAAAAAGCCACAAACCAAAAAAGACTTTGGGAGTGTATAAATGAGAAATCTTGAGGGTGAAATTAGGGAGTTTATCATAGAAAATTTCCTTTTTGGTGAACCGGACGATGATTTTAACGGCGAGACCAGCTTTTTGGAAGAAGGCATAATCGATTCAACGGGAATTCTCGAACTTGTAACATTCCTCGAAGAAACTTATGAGATACAAATCGAAGACGAGGAGCTGATTCCCGAGAACCTTGACTCAATAAACAATGTGGTGGCTTTCCTTAAAAGAAAACTTAGTTTAAGTACCACTCGAGTGCGTGGTGATGATTCAGATCAAAAGTATGACAAAGTGGCATTTGCCTGATTTCGCTTATAAAGTGGGTCGACACTAGAGCATCGCGGAAAGTTCCATTTGAAGAGACGTGTTATCTAAGCTGTTGTTCCGAAATCATACCCGAGAGGCACCATGAGGTAAAACAGACGGATAGTACGTAGACTAATATCTCGAGAAGTGACTCCTAAAGCGAAAGGTGCAGAAGGAGTTTTTTTATGGGAGAAAAAAATGGCCATCTGGTCAGTGACCATAGACAAATAACAAATAACGAATAACGGGTAACAAAATGATACCAGGTGAAATAACTCCGGAAGTAGTACTCGGTATTTTACACAGAAGAAAGTGGATAATACTTTTTCCTTTTCTATTAGCCGTGATGCTGGGCCTTTTCCTTGCCATCACCCTTCCAAGAACATACAAAACGGAAACCGTCATCCTGGTTACTCCGCCTAGAGTGCCTTCTGATTATGTAAGGCCGGTGGTGAGCGGCGAATTTGAAGAAAGACTTCAGACTATATCACAACAAATATTGAGTAGGTCTCGCCTTGAAAAAGTAATTAGGGAACTTGGGCTTTATAAAGAAGCACTCAAGAAAGCACCAATGGATGCAGTGATAGCTAGTATGCGAAAAAAGATTGAGATTAAGACTCAACCCAGAAGAAGGGGGAGGGGTGGCCTAAATTCTTTTTCTCTTGGTTTCGTGCATCCTGACCCAGTTATTTGTGCCAAAGTAGTGAATACCCTGGCGTCCCTCTTTATCGAGGAAAACCTTAAGGTTCGTGAAGAAAGGGCCGTGGGTACCACTCAGTTCTTAGAAAAGGAACTGCGAAGACTGAAAAAGAAACTGGAAGCCCAGGAAAAGGCTTTGAAAGAATACAAAAGCAAACACTTTGGAGAGTTGCCAGAACAACTTCAGGCAAACATTACAACACTTCAGCGGCTTCAAGTGGAACTGCAGAGTGTGCAAGAAGCTCTTTCTGCCGCGAAGCAACGAAAACTGATAATACAACAGTATGCATATCAGACTGTTACTAACAACACCCAGGGAGGAAATCAAACGGTAGCAGCATCAGGACCCAATCGTCTGCAAACTCTTTACAACACCCTTGATGAATTGAAAACCAGGTATACTGATAAACATCCGGATATCATAAGAATCAAAAAAGAAATAGCAAAACTGGAGAAGGAGTATGGCGATATTAAGACAACTGGGAGTTCTCAAGCATCCGCATCACGTAGGATGATTGGTGATCCGGCAATGCAAAGGGAACTTATTAACGTACAGGCAGAAATTGCAAGGTTGCAGGCAGAGGAGAAAAGCCTCAAAAAGGCGATAAAGTTATACCAGATGAGAGTGGATAACACGCCCAAGCGCGAACAAGAACTGGCATCACTAAGTCGTGACTACAATATAACTTTGAACAGTTACCAGGATCTGCTTGGCAGAAAGATAGAAGCCAAGATGTCTGAGAATCTTGAGAAAAAACAGCAAGGTGAACAATTCTCCGTACTTGATCCCGCAAAACCTCCCCAGGTTCCCTATAAACCGGATATTAAGAAGGTTTTGTTCTTAAGTCTCTTTCTTGGTCTCGGAGCTGGTGGCGGGCTTGCCTTCTTGCTTGAATATCTTGATCCAACCTTTCATGATAAAAAGCTCCTGGAAAAAACCTTTGAACTGCCAGTCATTGCAACGATTCCAAGACTCTACACTAAGGAAGAGAAACGTAAAAAGTGGTTTGTGCGTGCCGTCTACATAACGGTCCTTCTGGCAGTAATAGTGGGTTACTCTATTGCACTCTATTACATTAAGAAAAATAATTTCTATCTAAATTTGAATTTACCCTTTCTAACATAACCTCGTGGATCGATTCCTAAAAAACATTTGCAATATTCAATCATTGCCGGGATCCCGCATCCACTTTATGACAGTGTTTTCGAGTTGATATCGAGATGTATGGCTTAAAGTGGGTGCGGGAGACGAAGCAATCTTCCTGGGATATCAAGGTGCTAGAGATTGCTTCGCTGCGCTTACAATGACTATACTTTAGCATTTGGTTTGACACAATAATTAGGAAGCGATCTACTAGCTTTTAAGCAATGAGAAACTATCATGGGAAAAATATTTGACGCTCTTCAAAAGGCAAAAAAAACATCCTCGGTGGGCGATTCTGCCCCTTCGGGAAAAGCAGAAGGGAAGCTTGTTCCTATAGAGGTACCGGTAAGAGAAAAAGTTGATGAAAACTTAGATCTGGCGCGCAAGCTTTCGAAACAGCAACAACACCATTATCAAGACATTGACTTGTCCGATCAACCGTTTTTGCTTCTCAACATACAGGATAGATTGGAAGTCCTGGAACAGTACCGCCTCCTTCGCTCCAAGATTTTTTCCGCGCAGGATGGCAAAGTTAAACCGAAGTGCATAATGGTTACAAGTCCGGTTCCCATGGAAGGGAAAAGTACCATCGCGTGCAATCTTGCGATCAGCATAGCGCTTGGTATAAATGATCAAGTTCTTCTCATTGACGCCGATATGCGGCGACCAAGTTTACATAGATTCTTAAAGGTTAAATTCAATCTTGGGCTAGCCGACTATTTGCTCCGGGATGACATTGAATTCAAGCAGACCATCTATCAGACCTCAATCAAAAAATTGATGTTAGTTCCATCAGGATCAGTAGATGCTCACATTTCTACCGAGCTGCTTGCCTCAAAAAAGATGCATGCGCTGGTTACAGAAGCAAAAAGTAAATATACCGATAGATATGTTGTACTCGACACACCTCCATGTTCCTACACTTCAGACCCCGGCGTTATTGCCGATTGTGCAGATGCTATCGTACTTGTGGTTCGGAACGGTTTTTCCACTCAAGAACAAATAGATGAAACGGTTAAATCGCTTGGAAAAGAAAAAATCGTAGGGATCGTGTTTAATTGTGCGGAGTACACTTTTGGCCTAAAAAACTATTATCAGTATTATCGAAGATACTATAAGTGATTAAAAAAATAGAAATCCTATGCTTGTACACGATTTCTTAGTTCGCAGCGCAAAGCGTTTTAACAAAAAGATAGCTCTCATCCAAGGTAAAAATCACTATACGTACGGAGAAGTGTTCCGCGAGTCGATCAACTTCGCAGAATACCTCTTTAACTTGTCTTTACAATCGGGCTCCAGGGTGGCAATCAGCTTACCAAACTCCAAAGATTACGTTGTTGCATACTACGGAACGCTTATCTCAGGTAATTGCGCAGTGCCCTTCGATCCTAACCTGGGTGCAAGTGAGGTTGATTTTCGGTTGCATCATTCCGAGGCATCAGTTTGGGTTACCAGTGCTCGCTGCTTAAAAAAATATCTAAGCGGTTCAGTTCGAGCACCACGTACTTTGAAGGTGATCCTTGTCTGCGGGGGGAAGATCTCGCTCTTAGCTATTGACAAACAAAGGATTGAACCTTTCGAGTTTGAGGAATGTAACTCTGACGTGAATAACCTGCCCCCTGTTGATGAAAGTTCGCTAGCATCGATAATTTATACTTCCGGAAGTACCGGTAAACCGAAAGGTGTGATGTTGACACACAGGAACATCGTGTCAAACACGTCTTCCATTGTGGAATACCAGGAACTCACCTCTTGTGACATTCACATGGTTGTGTTACCTTTCCATTACGTCATGGGGAAATCCCTCCTTAATACTCATTTTTCAGTGGGCGCTACCCTTGTTCTGAACAACGGGTTCGTTTTTCCCAACAAGGTTCTCGAAGAAATGGTGCAAGAAGGAGTTACCGGATTTTCAGGCGTACCGTCGACTTATGCATTGCTCCTGAACCGATCGGCTATCCGCTCATACAGGGAAAAACTGAAATCATTGAGATTTGTAGCCCAGGCCGGCGGTCATATGCCGGCGGGCTTAAAGAGAGAACTCATGGAGGTTTTGCCTCCGCACACGCAGATTTTTGTAATGTACGGAGCTACGGAGGCATCAGCTAGGCTTACTTACCTTGAACCCGAAAAGTTGCCAGAGAAAATTGACTCCATTGGGAAGCCAATTCGTGGAGTTTGTCTAAAGATCATGAATGATGGCAGAGAATTGCCTCCAGGCGAAGAAGGGGAAATAGTCGCTAGTGGTCCGAACATCATGATGGGCTACTGGAAAGATGACAAAGAAACAAAAAAGGTATTGAGCCAGAAAGGGTATCACACCGGCGACCTTGGGTATCGAGATGAAGACGGCTACTTCTACGTTACAGGAAGAACAAAGGAGATGATAAAAATTGGTGGTAACCGGGTAAGCCCAAAAGAAATAGAAGAATTGATATGGAACTCTGGCTTGGTGGAAGAAGTGGCCGTAATCGGAGTACCGGACGAGATCCTTGGTGAATCGATCAAGGCTTTTGTCGTTCCCAAAAATGGGACGTCAGGATTTATGGAAACATTGAAAAAGCATTGTGGTAAAACAATGCCACCCTATAAAGTACCGAAATATATTGAAGTCCTAAAATCACTTCCCAAGAATGCCGCCGGCAAAATACTCAAGAATAAATTAGCCGAATCCGAAAACATTCCAGGCTAAAACCGCGTGCTTTACGTGTGAATTGCATATCGGCTTTTTATCAGTGAGAAGGCGGTATCTTCACATGGAAAGAGTCCCCTGAATATCGAGTGAAACAAAAGGATGAGCCACAATCACTGCGAATCTCTTTCGGAACCAGAAGCTGGCTCGTATGGGCTTGCATCGTCCGGGGCGGAGCCGTGCCCGTGGAGTATAGCAAGGGCTTTTTAACAGATCTACATTGCTAGGAGATTACTTCGCTGCCCGCCTGCGGCCGGTTCCTCGCAATGTGGGAGATACGCCACAGGGGGGACAAAATGATATGAATGTTTTCCATGAAATGATCTGCTTGTTATTTCGGTGAAATTTATTTTCACCAAAACATCGTTTCATCAGTATCGAATCAAGCAGAAGGTTCGACGACAATCATTTCGAGGCCATTAAATTTCTCTTGTCATTGTGGAGCCATTTATTTTCTTGTCATTGTGGAGCCATTTATTTTTTCCTGTCATTGCGAGGGCGCAGCCCGAAGCAATCTACTCGTACACCATGTGTCAAAACAACCCACAACCTACTATCAACTACCCACAAGTCCCATGTGCGGCATAGCAGGCATATATAATTTAGAAAAGGATAGCCCAATCGAGCAGGCTCTCATTGAAAAGATGCTGGGTCTCATTAAGCACCGTGGTCCTGATGAATTTGGTATCTACCTTGACAAAAGGATGGCCATGGGGAACGCGCGCTTGAGTATTATTGACCTGAGCACCGGTTCTCAACCTATAAGCAACGAAAACGAGACAATGTGGATAGTTTTTAACGGAGAAATCTTTAACTATATCGAATTGAGGAAAGAACTGCTAAAAAAGGGCCATCGGTTCACCAGTACGTCTGATACAGAAGTTATCGTTCATCTCTACGAGGAGTACGGCACCAAGTGCGTGAATTACTTAAATGGCCAGTTTGCGTTTGCAATTTGGGATAAACGTGGCGGGAAAGGCTCCGAAACCCTTTTCCTAGCCCGGGATAGGGTGGGGATTAGACCGCTTTATTATAGTTTGGTCAGAGGAAAATTGATTTTCGGATCTGAGATAAAATCTATTCTTATACACCCGGAGGTGTCTGCAATAGCCAACCTCCAATCCCTGGCGGAAGTGTTCACTTTCTGGAGCCCTCTCTCTCCAAAAACGCTCTTTGAGAATATTTTCGAAATTCCGCCTGGTCACTTTCTGACAGTAAAAAACGGAAAGCCCTCAATCTCGCAATACTGGGAAGTTGATTTTTCCGGAAACGGCGATGTCGAAAGTTTCCGTCGTGAAGAAGAATGGGCAGAAGGCTTGCTCGAATTGCTTGTTGACGCAACGAGGATTCGCCTGAGGGCAGACGTACCTGTGGGGGCCTACTTGAGTGGTGGTCTTGATTCTTCTGCCATTGCTGCCCTGATTCGTAACTATACATCGAATTACCTCAAAACTTTTTCGATATCTTTTACTGATCCTTCTTTTGACGAGCGGGAACACCAGGAACAAATGGTTCGTTTTCTCGGTACGGATCATAGGGTAATAGAATGTGCCGATGAAGATATATCGAGAGTCTTCCCTGACGTGATCTGGCATACGGAATGCCCGATCTTGCGCACTTCCCCTGCACCTATGTATCTCCTGTCCGGCTTGGTAAAAAAAAACAACATGAAGGTGGTTCTCACGGGAGAAGGAGCAGATGAGTTCTTTGGAGGATACAACATCTTCAAGGAAACTAAAATCAGGCAGTTCTGGGCGAAAAGACCGGAATCGAGAATGCGCCCGTTGCTACTAAGGCGTCTCTACCCCTACGTCAAGGGATTGAGCAAGGGAAGTGCTTATCTTGAAAGTTTTTTTCGAAAAAACCTGACCGATACGGATAGAATTGAATACTCCCACCTGATCAGATGGACTAACACTGCGGCACTTCATAGATTTTTTTCTCATGATGTAAAATCGATGTTAAACGGCTACGATCCCATAGCCGGGTACGTTTCGACACTAAGCAACAAGGTTATTAGGGACTGGGATGTACTTTCAAGGGCTCAATACATAGAAGTGAAGACATTTATGTCTTCGTATCTTCTTTCTTCTCAAGGGGACAGGATGCTCATGGCAAATTCCGTGGAAGGGCGGTTCCCATTCCTTGATCACAGGGTAATTGAATTTGCCAATAAAATGCCTCCGCAATTGAAGCTCCGGGGATTGAATGAAAAATATATCCTCAAAAAGGCAATGAAAAATATGCTCCCAGATCCTGTTATTCAAAGAAACAAACAGCCGTATCGAGCGCCCATAAAAGGAAGCTTTCTGGGTAACCGTATCCCAGGTTACGTGGAGGAATTACTATCACCTGAAGCAATCAAGCGGTCTGGTTACTTCGATCCAAGGGCGGTGAACATGTTGGTAAAGAAGGCGATGAAAGTACGAGACTTAAACGAAAGAGAAAACATGGCCATAGCAGGTATTATTTCGACACAATTATTCCACGATCAATTCATTGAGAACTTCCCGGCCAAGGCCATTCGAAACATAGAACCGTTGAAAGTTTGCAGAGTCTCGTAATGCTAGCTGGCAATAGTAAACTACAATAAACTGATAAAGATCCTTTAAACTGGGGACAGAGAGGCCAAAACACGGAGAAACCATGAAACGCTTAATTCAATTAATAGCATTACTGATAGTTGTCACGTCAATTATCGTGGCATGTGGAAAGGGAGAGAAAATGGAGCACAAGAAGGTTACTTACACGTCGATCAAGGAAGTTCCCGAAACGGCGTGGAAAAGTCTGGAAGGTAAAAAGATATTTTTCGGACATCAATCCGTAGGTTTTAACATAATCGATGGTATCAAGGATGTGATGAAAGAACACCCAGAAATTAAGCTGCGTATTGTGGAGACAAACAATCCCAAGGACTTTGATTCTGGGCTATTTGGCCACTCGAGAGTGGGGAAGAACACGGATCCCGATTCCAAGTGTGATGCTTTTGCACGGTATCTGAAAGACGGGATCGGAGGCAAGGTTGACATAGCATTCTTGAAATTTTGTTACGTAGACGTTAGGGCAGATAGTGGTCCTGACAAGATTTTTGAATATTACCGTAAAACCATGGACAATCTGAAAAAAGAATATCCCAAGGTGAAGTTTATTCATTTTACGGTGCCTCTTACCGTTTCCAAGACCACCTGGAAAACGATAATCAAAAAGATAATAGGTAGGCCGACCTGGGAGTACGATGATAACATCAAGCGAAATGAATACAATCAGCTTTTAAAGGAATGGTACAAGGGCAAAGAACCGCTTTTTGATCTGGCTGAAATTGAGTCAACTTATCCTGATGGTAAACGGTGTACTTTTGAGAAAGACGGTAAGACCTACTATTCACTGGTACCCGAATATACCACCGATGGAGGCCACCTAAACGAAAAGGGTCGTAAAATTGTTGCGGAAAAACTTCTTGTTCTACTTGCAAACCTTGCCCAGTAGGGTAGGCTGCCTATTTGATTCTTGATTTATCTGCCGCAATAACAGGTTGCGAAAAGTGACAATTGCTTATGACACAACCACCGTTAGGAAAATCAGGCCGGAATAAAGGGCAATTATAGGATGAAAATCTGTACTAAGTGCATACTACCGGAAACATTCCCGGGGATTAAATTCGATGACGATGGGATATGCAATTTTTGTCATCGTGACGAAAAGGCCATTTTAAAATCCGGGAACAAGAAAGCGAAATATCGTGAAAAGCTTGATTCCCTGGTGAGGGAGCTGAAA
>JALSTM010000066.1 GCA_026983715.1 Desulfobacterales bacterium | reverse complement strand
GGGTCGTCCACCTACACCGCATCTTCGGCGTTATCGCCCGCCGGGCTTTTCTTTGCATCTGCCGTCCAGGTGAACGATCACGGATTCAGGATTGTGTTAAATAAAAAACTAAAGCATCGTCATTGCGGTCCCGCACCCACTTACTGCGAATTGTAGGAGCAATGGCAAATAGTCGTATTTGAAGTAGGTGGGGGAGAAGCAATCTCCGAGACCTTGATATTCCAAAGAGATTGCTTAGTCGTCAGCCTTTGGTAGAAGGCTCCCAATCAGAAAATGTTGCAAATGTGTTTTAGGAATCGATTCGCTAGTTCTAGTAAGCCGAATTTATCGGAGTTTTCTTAAACAGTCTTTCTTTGGAAATTGGAAGGACAGCGAGCGTAAGCTGCAATCGTGAGAATGAGCGAGAGAGATGATAGGTGTGATGTGTAGAGCATGATAGAAAATGAGTGAGGCGGGGGGCTGGGAGTAGGAGGAAAAAGAATTGAAAAGAGACAAGAGGAAATGAATTGTTGCCGTTATCGCAACATGGTGCTATTATGGAGCAATAATGGTACCAGTATGGAGGAATAACCGATGCCTGTTAATCTATCGATAAAGAATGCTCCTGATGACATTGTAAAGCGCTTGAAGGCTCGTGCAGAGCGTAATCATCGTTCACTTCAAGGAGAACTCCTAGCCATTTTAGAGGAGGCCGTAAGTAAGGAATCGGCTCTAACAATAGATGAGTTGCTGGAAGAAGTAAACCGTCTAGGGCTAAAAACAGGCTCAGAATCTAAAGACTTCATACGGAAGGACCGCGATGCGCGCTAAAGTTGTGGATGCCTCTGCTTTAGGCGCTGTGATCTTTGGAGAACCTGAGGGCACGAGTATTGTTAGACGCTTGGCTGGAAATCGCTTGGTTGCACCTGAGCTGATTTTTTTTGAGGTAGCAAGCATATGTCTAAAAAAACTTAGACGGTATCCCGAGTCTCGAAAAAGCATTCTCCAAGCGTTCGGGTTGACAAAGCGCCTGGTAATGGACACAGTGGAGGTCGAATACCAAGAAGTAGTGGTTCTGGCAGAAAAATTTGAATTGACCGCCTATGATGCGAGTTACCTTTGGTTAGCAAGGGTACTCGGGGTAGAGCTGGTGACTTTGGACAAAGAGCTTGAAAAGGTTTGGAGAGATGAAGAGCAGCAGACCTCATGAAGCCACCGTGAAATTTCCCTCGTACGAATTCCCACCTTCACATAGTACTTAATAGCTCCGTTCCACCTGCTTTGAAGCGAGAAAGGCCAACACAGAGTAGAACATTGCATAATAAGTCCGTATATGGACGATCGGAAAAGCTTATTTTAACGCAAAAATTGCGGCTTCGAGGAATTCTTAGGCTTGCTCGAGCCTGTAAGAAAAAAGGCTTTAGAAAACTCTGATTAATTCCCTTGAAGAACTAAGTAGAACGTTGGACTCATTCAGCCTCCTGAATAGTCAAGAGCAGGCTTTGATGTGGCATTCTGATAAACGGTGATAGATTCCGGCTCTCCGCTTCGCTTTGGACTGAATGACGGATTCGGATTGTTCTTCTACTACTTGTTTAATTGGTTGCTAGTTCTAGAAACCCATACTTATAAAAGATTTTCTTCTTGTTTAAAATTTCTTCTTTAGAGGGAAACCGATGAATCGGTTATTTATGTAATTGGTCCTTCATTTACCCACTGTTAAAACCGTGGGCTAGTAGGATATCCATGTAAGGATGTAAGGTAACAACCATGGGCTAAAGGTGGCGAACTCTAAAAAGACGGACAGATCCTCCCTTAAAACCGTGGGTAGAAGGGAACGCTATTCGGGTGATGGGTGAGGTAGCCCACGGTTTTAACCGTGGGTGAAAATGGGATACCCGCCACAAAAAACCGATTCATCGGTTTCTCACATCACATGGCTGGTATTTCGCAAAGGAATGACAGGCTTCGGCTTACTCCTTTATTTGATTTCTTCCTGAATCCGTGACGAAACTTTATGGCTAATTTGTATCACATGTGTAAATTGTTCATTAGTGGCTACATAGCGAGGGGCATTATCCTTCGCCTTGTCAAGCAATCTTTTTTGCACCCTGCGGGTTGTCAAGGTACACCGCATCTTCGGCGTTATCGCCCGCCGGACATAGCGTACTATAGTCAGCCAGGCTCTTTCTTGCATCTGCCGTCCAGGTGAACGATCACGGATTCAGGGATCTGTAATTATGATGGTTTCCTTTAACCTATTGTCTCATTTATGGGGGGAACTATATAACACCCCTGGCCTCGTAGACGAGGGTTCTTTGATGTAGACTTTCAGGTAAGTAGGTGAGTATAATGCACAAAAAAATGGCGGAAGTGCATGGGAATCGAACCCACCTACCGGGGTATTAGCCCGGTACACCGGATTTGAAGTCCGGGAGCCCCACCAGTGAGCTTGGCACTTCCGCTTTTGACGCAAATTATTTAACATTTGTTTGTTTAGATGTCAATGTTTGGCGGATGGTTTATCGGATAAGGTCAGGTGGAAAAACATGAAAATAGTCATAGTTCATTATCATTTTTTCCCGGGGGGAGTCACCTCTGCGGTAAGATCGAGCCTGGTAGCCTTGAGTCAGTCCGGGTATCTTAACAACCGCGAGATCGTTCTTCTGTGTGGGCACAAAAGAGGCACCGAAGAATTGAAAAAGTCTCTGGCCGACGCAAGCATAAATGCTGAAATAAATGTCCACCCGGAACTTTTTTACCGCCAGGAAATCTGGCCCGGTGAAAGGGATTTTGAAAAAGAAGCGGGCGAATTGTGTGAACTTTTGCTCGGTTACGGCAGAGGCGGAACCATCTACTGGGTTCACAATCCGACCATAGGTAAAAATCCCGCATTAACAAGGGCTCTAATACTTGCAGCGGAAAAGGCGGATAACCAAAACATGCCCCTTTGCTTTCTTTACCACGTTCACGATTTTCCGGAATGTGGTCGTCCCAATAACCTGAAGTATCTCCTTAACTGCCACGAAGATGGCGGGCTGAGATCGTTGTATCCGGACACCGGAAACGTTGCCTTCATCTGCATTAACAGTAGTGATGAAGAGCTTCTGCTCAATTCAGGGGTGCCACGAAGCAGGGTCTTTTTCCTGCCCAATGCCATTGAAGTGAAAAAGGACGCGAAACCCCTTATACCTATTGATAAGGTCAGGTCTGCCCTGGAGGAATACGCAAAGCGACACGGCTACGTTTTCCACCGCGAAAAGCCGTTTTGGCTTATGCCGATACGCCTCATAAGAAGAAAGAATGCCCTAGAAGCCTTTTTTCTCCGAGTATTGAACCAGGAAGCCCAGGTGTTAATTACCCTCGACGCCAATTCAGAACCCGAATACCCTTACGCCAATGCCGTTAAGGATGCCATCAGGCGAGAAAAAGCACCGGGGATGGTTGGATTCGGAGCCGAACTTGTGGGGAAAGTTTTTTCCTTTGATGAACTAATCTCTACTTCCCGAGCCATAGTTACAACTTCGCTGATGGAAGGTTTCGGATTTGCCTTTATAGAGGGGCCGATTAGAGGAAAACCGCTACTTGGAAGAAACTTGCCTCACGTTACAAAGGATTTCGGCCAATTGGGACTCCCCCTGGATGATTTGTATAAGCGCTTCCTCGTGCCCGTTCCACGGGTTACAAGAACCAGGCTGAACCACAAATTTACCCAGTTTGCAAGGGGTTATGCAGCGATGGCGGGTATTGATAGTGACCTTCTGGAGAGTTATATATATCGGGTTAATCGCATGTATGAAGATGAAGCCGTTGATTTTGGTTTCTTGGACTTGGAGACTCAACTGGAACTCTTCCCGAGGCTCAAAGACGAAAAATTTCGGGAAGATGTCAGGTTGTTGAACAGTATAGAGCTAAAGTTCTCCAAAGCGCCGAGAGATTTTGTTGAGAGGGTTGAGGACGTTTTTGGGTTCAGGGCTCATGCAGAGAAGCTTTCAAGCATATTTAAAAAAGTCACAAGCCTGGACCCGGAGGTTAAAATGCCTCCCAAGCTCGGGCAAAAACTAAGGGAGGCCTTTTTTGTTCCGGAGAGAAATCGCCCTCTCTTCTGGTAGGAGGAAGATGTGATACGGGAAAGCTGGAAGGATGTGCTCGAAGAATTTGAGATTCCGCCTGAGGTGCCTGGTATTGACGGTAATACAAAGGGTGAAGTTTTACAGGTAAAGGTGGTTTTGTTCGACGTGTACGGGACCCTGGTCAAGCCTCTCATTGGTGACCTTGATGCTCAATTGAGAAACAAAATGAGTGTCAGCAGTTTTCAAGAAACGTTGCGCCGTTTTGGCCTGCCCGAGGATCTCGGGGAAGTTCTTTACAAATCCTTTTACGCTAAGGTTGCCGAAGTCCACGAGGAACTGAAAAATATCGGAATCGGTCGGCCGGAAGTTTTAATCGAGCACATTTGGATAAGCATTCTTGCTGAAAACGGAATAAGAGTTTCTGTTGAGGAAGCAAGAAGCCTTTCGATTTACAGGGAAATGAAGGCGAATCCGGTCGCAGCCTTTTCCGGTGTTACCGAATGTCTGGAAAAATTGTCCAATTCCGGGGTTGGTCTGGGTCTTGTTTCAAATTCCCAGTTTTATACGCTTCCCATCCTGGGGAAGGTACTTCGAATTGATCCAGGTAAAATATTTAATTCAGCAATGATGTTTATGTCTTACAGGCTCGGGTTTGCCAAGCCTGATCCTCACTTTTTTCTACTGGCAAGGACGGCTCTAGCCATAGAAGGTATAAAACCTGAAGAAGCGGTTGTTGTTGGGAATGACTGGACGAACGATGTGGAGGCCGCGAGGAAATTTGGCTTCCAGACCATTTATTTCTGTGGAGAAGGGCAGAATAACATACATGAGAGAATTGAAACTGGCACCGGATGCGCCGTTGCATACAATTATAAGCAGGTAGAAGGATTGCTCAGATTAAGGGGGTAGAGTATGGATGATTTCTGGAAAGAGGAAGTGAGGAATTTATTCAGGGGTAAGTTGAATCCACAGCGTGGGGTTTTAGGGGAGATTCTCAAAAGACATGGTACCGAGGTTACAATTTGTCATCCGACTTACGGAAACGCAGATAACATTGGTAGGCTTCTTCTCAACGGTATTGAAGGCGTATTGGCCAACTTCCCTGACTCCAGGGTTTCTTTCGTGGTTTCGGATGGTACGTATACTTCATCCAATCCTGATACTTCTACCATTGATGCAGCAATGGAGGGGGTCAGGTCGGCGTACGGGGACGGTCTTCCTGAAAATATTCTCGTGGCGGTGACACCCTACGAAGGATACCTCGGGAATTATGTGCCTGGCAAGGGGAGTGCCCTTAAGCTGGTGTACGAAGAATTGGCTTTTTGTGATGCAAAATTGGCAATAATCCTCGACGGCGACCTTCGAAACGACATGGTCACCTGGCATCGAGCGTTCAGAAAAGTTGCCGATTATCATTTTGAAAAAAAACCCGGCAAAGAAATGTTTGTCACGGCCAGGTATGCCAGGCATTTCGTGGATGCATCGCTTACCAGGTTCGTGGTAGGGCCTTTGACTACGTTGATGGGGGTTTTCGTGCCGGGAGGAATATCCGGGGATATCTGTTTATCGGCGGGAGCAGTGGCACTGGAGAGGGGAGAGTGGTCCGAGGAACGGCTCAAGTACGGGACCGATATTTCCACGACATTTGATAACCTGGCGAACCCTGATTCGGTCATATACGAACTTTACCTCGGGGCCAAGCTCCATGATATCACCGACGAGGCAAAGCTGTCGGTAATGCCTGGAGAGGTGATTGGGGCAGCTTTGGAAAGGATTTTGCATTATAGGTCGATAATAGAGGAAAACCTCCGGGAGAGAAAGACCCTTGGCCGTCCCGTTGTCTGGGGGCCGGAAGAAACAGGGATAGATTTCATTGATCCTGGATATACCGACGTCTTTGACGTTCGAAAAAAGGTACTTTCTCTGGTTAATCGGTGGCCGGAGTTCAGAGATGACGTGTCAGTCGTTTTGGGCCGGGATAATGTGCGGGAAATTGAAGAGAACGTTAAAAGATTAAGGCAAATTTCTGAGAATCTTTCCGGGTCGTTGAGATTCCTGGAGTTTACCATGGAAAGATGGATTGATGCTCTATATCGGGGTATTGGCTTGGTTTTGAAAAAAGGAGAGATAGGCATTGTAAAAAGGGCGTTTAACTACCTCTACACGGCGGCGTTTTTGGAATTCTGCAAGGATAGGCTAGTTGATCTGGGGCTTGATACTTTTGAAAAGGTGATGGATGCGCAGGATCATCTTGGGGTTCCACCGGAACAATCAAGGATGTTTTACGAAGAAAAGGTAGACAGGGAGGCCTTCAGGTTGGCGGAAACCTTTTTTGAAGGTCGAAAAAAAATACTGGATTACGTTGCAGGTTCATAGTGGTATGTGGACTTGGCTTTTGGGATTCCAAAATAACTGAACAAAAAACTCGTGACGCGGGAAAAATAATCTTGACATATTTATTTTTTCGAGTACTTAAGGGCAATTTTGAAGAAGTTGTCAGCAGGAAAACCGAGGAGAAGTGGTAAAGCGCCATGGGTAAGAACATAGGTTTTGTTTCGACGAGGTTTAAAGGCACAGATGGGGTTTCCCTTGAATCTGCAAAGTGGGCCCAAATGCTCTGGGATTACCGTCACATATCTTACTGGTTCGCAGGATGCCTTGATCGTCATCCTGACATCAGCATGTTGAGCCGTAGGGCATTTTTTGACCATGAAGATATAAAGTGGATAAATGAAAGGTGTTTTGGGACCAGCACCCGGTCATCGGAGATTACCGGTAAGATACACAGTATCAGGAATTATCTTAAAAATAGGCTCTACAAGTTTATTAAAAAATTTAATATCGAGATATTGATTGCGGAGAACTGTCTGACAATCCCAATGAATATACCGCTTGGGCTTGCTCTAACCGAGCTTATAGCCGAGACGGGTATCCCTACTATAGCTCATCACCACGACTTCTACTGGGAAAGAACGCGATTTGCGGTGAACGCTGTGCAGGATTACCTCTGCATGGCATTTCCGCCCGATTTGCCCAACATACAGCACGTTGTTATAAATACGCCGGCAAGAGAAGAGCTTGCATGGCGTACAGGTATTTCGGCGATAGTGATTCCAAACGTTCTTGATTTTGAGCATCCCCCTGAAATTGACTGGGAATACACGAAGACACTCAGGGAAGACATAGGTTTGTCACCAGACGACAAGATGATTCTTCAGCCCACACGAGTTGTCCAGCGAAAGGGGATAGAACACTCGATTGAGCTTGTTAAGCGACTCGGAGACCCGAAGTGCAAGCTCGTTATCACTCACGAAGCAGGGGACGAAGGCTACGAGTACAAGGAATGGCTCACCGAGTACGCTGCTGCTAGAGGCGTTGATATAAAGTTTATCTCACATTTCGTGGGTGACAAGCGAGGCTGGAATAGGAAGAACGGAAAGAAGCGCTATACGCTGTGGGATATTTATCCTCACGCGGATTTCGTGACGTATCCGTCGCTTTACGAAGGTTTTGGCAACGCATTTATCGAGGCGGTATATTTTAAAAGACCTATTCTCATAAACCGTTACTCCATATTTGTAAAAGACATTGAACCGCAGGGTTTTGACGTGGTTGCCATGGACGGTATCTTGACCCAGAAAGAAGTTGATGCTGTGAGGGAAATCCTTGAAAACCCCGAAAGGCGAGAAAGGATGGTCAATCACAACTACGAAATTGCCACCAAGCATTATTCCTATTCAGTGCTGAGAAAGAGGTTAGGGTTTCTTCTTTCCAATTTCTTTGGCATTGAATTATAAACTGGTATCTAAGGTGCACAGGGTGTGCCTACTTCTCTTTGCTTTTATGGCGGGATATATCCCGCTTTTTTGTTTGTCAGCTAGTCAAATCATTTGGCATTGGTTTATCTCTATCCGCGCAAGGTCTGCTTCCATGTCAAAACATCACCCGCACATGGACAATCAGAGTTTATTCTGGTATGAATAGCAAGAGTGTTCATTCGGAAATCTGTTCCGTCCTTTTTTTCATTACCGAATTTCAAGGAGTTTGACCAATGCCTAATTTTGCGCAAAAACATACAAAAATAACCACTTTTTACCTTATTGAGCCTTCCGGGTTTGATTTGAAGCCAAGACTAAGGGTTAGCTCAAAATGGAAAAAAGCGGTACTGGTTATACCGGTTCTTGCCACCGAGTTCACGGTGGAAGAAAACAGGCCTGTTTTTGAAAACATAGTAAAGCAATTGAAAGGTGTGACCTATCTTTCTCGCATAATATTTGGTCTTGACAGGGCGACTGACGATGAAGCCCTTGAACTTGCAGATATTTGCAAGAAATATGGCCTGAGGAATTACCTGATACAGCATAACGATGGGCCGGGGTTTTCTTCCATCTATAAACAATTAAACGACGCAGGTTTTGGGCTTGATCAGCCGGGTAAGGGCAAAAACATGTTCATGTCCTTTGGTATTGCTCAAGCTCTAGGAGCCCAGTGTGTGGGCCTGATAGATGCCGATATTCGTACTTTTAATAGGCATCAGCTCGATCGCCTGCTTTTTCCAGTGATTGCCCTGAACTACGATTTTTCCAAGGCTTTTTACTCCAGGATCGCCAATAGGAGAATGTACGGGCGCGTTAAACGATTGCTTCTCGATCCGCTGTTGATAGCCTTGAAGCGTAAGTTTACGGAATCGAAAGAAGAAAAGGTGTTGCGACTTATCGACTTTTTGCTTGCCTTTCACTATCAGCTCTCCGGTGAAGTAGCCTTTGACATCAATCTTCTTAAGCGAATGCATTTTGCCACAAACTGGGGTGTTGAAATTTTTACTCTTATTGAAGTTTATCGAAAGGCTTCCAACGTTGCCCAGGTGCAGTTTTCTCTTAAACCCTTTGACCATAAACACCAGGAAGTATCCCCCAAGGATCGCCAGAAAGGGCTTCACAAGATGGCCATAGATATTGTTACTACTTTGCTTTCTGCACTTGTGGTTGAAGAAGGAATTGAGATATCGGATCACTTTATCAGAGACTTGACGGTAACTTACCTTGGTGTTGCAGACGAACTGATCAAAAAGTATGCTGACAATTCGGCCTTTTCAGGACTTGAATACGACAGGAACGAAGAAGAAGCAATGGTTCGGGGAGTGTTCAAGGATGCCCTGATTTTTGCGGGAGATCTCCTCACTTCACCCTACAGGTTGACTGAACGTTTCCTTAGACTTCTTAGCACTCACAAGGTATTTAAAAAATATCTCGACGCCGGCATTGCGGAAGACATCCTCCAGGTGGAGCAAGAAACCCAGAGCCAGCTTTTTGAGACTCCCCAAACCGTTTCTTGGGAGAGGGTCGTGATGAAGCTCCCCAAGATTATGTACGACATAATTGACGTGATCGAGGAAGAAAAGAAATTGTACGAGTAACTTTCTGTGGTATTAAAGTTTATCCAGCAGAACCATTATGGATTCTTTGCAGGTCTCAAACTCCTTCTCCGAGAGAAGCCCTTCCTTTTTGAGGGTTGCTATTCTTTCGAGTTGTGACAAAAGCTGGGGTCGGGTGGGGGGATCCTTTTCATAGAGGTTAAGAGGCGGGTTTCCAAAGTAAAAGGTACTGGGAGTAATAAATTCACCTGATCTTGCCAAATCTACCGGCACGTTTGCACTTTCTACATCGTTTGAAGAAGTTGTGCCTTTAAGCCTTGCGAGCTCTTCATACGCTGCTGACAAGCGTTCCCAGAGCAACCTGTTTTGTCTCCTCAGCATTATCTTATCGCAGGCATTATTTACAACCAGTTGGATTTCTTCAATTTTAAAAGGTTTCTGGAGGTAGTCATAGGCACCAAGGCGGATGGCTTCAATGGCGGTCTCAAGGCTACCGAAACCGGTAACGATGATTACAAGTATCTCGGGGTAGATGTCCTTTGCCGCCTTCAGGAGTTCGATGCCTTCTACTTCTGGCATCTTGAGATCGGTGATGAGTAGGTCGAAGGAACGTCTCTGGAGCCAGTCGAGGGCTTCCTTCCCGTCTTGGCAGCTTGTTATTTTTCGCTTTTCATGGGAAAGGGCTGTAATTATAAGTTCTCTGAATATATCGTTATCATCTGCGAGGATGATCTCAATTTTCTCGCTCAACACATGCATTGAATTACTCGGATTTGTCGTTGTGAAAGTTTTGCCTCGCTTGCTAATAGTCAATATAGCATAAACTAAAACCTATTACCAATAAAGTATGTTCTTCCTCTAGCCAGACCTCCGTCAAAGTTGCGTAAGTACTGGATTTTACAATGCGTGATTTTGGAAGCAAGTTTTTGCTGCTAAGAACTAACTTAGTAAAATCACAGATTATTCTCGGTTTTTGATTTCTGACTATGACGTAACCCTGGCATTTAGTGGCACTTTGTGCAACTGTGCTTGCATCTGGTTCCGCCCTGGTGGGGCATTATAAAGGGAAAGGGCAGGGCCGAAGGCTTGTCACTTGTAAACATCATCATGACAACCTACGTCAATAAGAACTATGCCCTTTTGAGTTACGGCAAACGTCAGAATAATTCTGTAAGCTTTCGTAACAGAAACAGAGTATTTATCCTGAAATTTTCCACTTAACTTGTGCAGCCTTAGGGATGGATAATTAGGATCGAGTTCCAGAAGCCTGAGTACCTTCTTATATCTTTCCACAAGTTCATGATGGGCATTCAGAAACCGTTTTTCTCTGTGTAAATACGTTTCTGTGAAGATCAGCTTGTACATTAAATTCCAACGCGTTTAAAGTGTTCTTCTGCAGACTCTGCCGTGTATCGCCCCTCCTCATAGTCTTTCTCTACCCGTTTTATAATACTTTCCAGTTCTGCTTCCCTGAGTCTCTCATATTCTTCCACGGGCAAAATCACGAACTTTTTCTTTCCCCTCACCGAGACATAAATTTCATAATGGTCTTTCATAAGGCTCCCAATAAAGGAAATGCCCCTTCTTTTGAGCTCATTAGCACTGATAAGCATGATATCCTCCAGTACTTTAAATAGTACTTCTAATAGTACTCTTTACCACACCTTTTGTCAAGCTTCTATCGTCTTGGCAAACACTATCGCTGGTCCATTTGTCTGAGGGGATGGGAGTATATCCAAGCAGCGGAGTACCTTCAAATCATTTGCCGCCGGACATAGCGTACTATAGTCCTCCGGGCTCTTCCTTTCCTTCCAATCTCAGTGTGCCTTTGTTCTTGCATACAACGAGTATAGGGGTGATTAAAATGCTTGAATAATTCAAGGTGCCGGATGAATTATTGTGGGACTATAGGCAAGAGCCAGGAAGAAATCGGGCAAAAAGGGCGATTTCTTGGAGTCTTCACTAGCGGCAGGTACAGGTAAACCTTTTTAAACTTTCCTATCAAACAGGATTCCGCAAATTTCTTTTAGCTTCGTTCTCAACTTGACCAGTTCTTCCGGGGGAATCTGGCGGATAATTTCATCGGTTTTCTTGTTGACCACTTGTACAACAATGTCACCCGTGTCCTTGGAAATAGAGAACCTGATTGCTTCGTTAATGCCTTCCAGGACTTCCTTTGTTTCATTTGCTATCTTTTCGAGTTCTTCCCTGTCGAACAGGTTTTCTTCTAACCTTTCTTTTTCGTCCTCGCCCGATGCCTTAAGGTTCCCCAGTTCAGTTTCTTCTATGGCTTTTACTGAAGGCTCGCTTTTTTTCTTTATATCCGGCTCCTGCCATGCTGCCTGTTGAGGAAGTATGTATTCGGGGTTTACCCCCTTTATATCCATCTTTGTTTACCTCCTCTTCGCCTGAATTGTTTTTGTACCCGGGACATTATATTGACATACTGATGTCAATTTTCTGTACTCCTCCGGGCACGCTTCTTGGTCTTGGCCACGCATCCCGGCACCAAGGCCCGGGTAGCTTTCGTAAGGGTTTTTACCACCACCATTTGGAGGAGCAAAGTTCGTGCCGTTAGCTTCCGTCGTCTAGTTTGCTAAGGGATTGCACAATGGTTTCCAGGCCTTTTCTACCATCTTTTAGCATGGGACTAATTTCGTACTGGAGAAGGTCCGAAACTGTTACCCAATCTTCGTTCTGGAAGGCAGAGAGCATCTCATTGAATACTCCGAGGGAATTTTCCCAACAGGCAAGGCTGTCCAGCGATATTTCGTAACCGCTGGATGCAAGAAAGGTAAGACCTTTCTTTACCTCGTTAATGAACTCCATAACCGAGGTAAGGTTTTTTATTTCGGTGGATACCTGTCTGAAAGCATTTTCCGATTGTTCGACTCTGAGGAGGGTGGCACAATTTATCACTCTTTCGTTTATCTCGTCTACTAGTCCCCCTGCCTGGTCAATGTTAGTTATAAGCGCATCTACCAGTTCCGAATGTTCTATTGAAACGGTTTCGTTTTTCACTTTTCCACCTCTCAAATGTTTCTCTTAATAGTTTTTGCCTGTGATCTAGCGGAAACCTACGAACCTGGATTTTCCAGAACACCGTTTGCAGCTTGTTTGTTTTTAATCTCATGTGCAAGGCTTTCTTGGTTTTCCAGTGATTCCATTATGCTCGTTAATGTATCAAGCAAAAGGATACAATGTTGCCTCAAGTCCTCGTACAGGTTCATGCCTTCTAAGGCTATTGATTTCAGGTCGCTTCCCTGGATGCTCTGTTTTCCGTATTTAAAAAGGATGGTTAGAGGTTTCAAGGCCGGACACGTGTTTCCGATGGTTTCAATTTCGTTATCAATTTCTGGTACAATCTTCCAAGTTTCTTTAATCCACGGGACGTTAGGTTCCGGTTTTTCTGCTTCTCTCAGTATGAGTGATATCTTACCCAGGGCCGTCTGTGCATAGTTTTGAATTGATTCCAGGGATAGCATCTCGTCGGTGACCATATTTCGAATATCGTGTCCGCTTACAGCGTACCATTGTAAAAGCTTATTCATTATATCACTTGCTATTGAGCCGGAATCAACTCGTTTTTTATTAAGAATTGAGGGCCATGTTTTTCTGTATACCATACCGAAGAGTTCTTTCTTGTTGATGGGGCGCTTGATCAAGGGGCGATAATTCAAAAGGCCGTCGTCATCGAAAAATGAAGTATACACTTGTAAACTTTCCCAAGCAGGTGAATTGTCAATCTTTCCTGGATCCTTACCGGACAGAATCTTGCTTACTAGTTCAAAAACGATCTCTGCACTTATTGTATCCTTGCAGGTCATCTCAGTGCAAGCTCGCCCGAAGGTGCAGGGGCTGCAGGGAAGATCGGTTTGAATGACGTAATGGCCATCACCATATGGCCCCGTTTCTCTGAAATAAACCGATGCTAGCGAAATATCGAGAGTTTTTGTACCTACGGCCGTAGCAATGTGCAAGGGGCCGGTGTCGTTGCTCACCAGCAAATCACATCTTTCCAATACGGCTACGAGCTTCTTGAGGTCTGTCCTACCAATAAGGTTCAGGACAGGGTTCCTGCAGGCATTCTCGAACTCTCTACCGTACTCTGCTTCCTTTGCAGAGCCGGTTAAGATTATCTTTGCATTGAATTCTTCTACCAGTCGTTCTCCAAGCCTGGCAAAGGAAAATGCCGGCCATCTTTTGTCTTCGGAACTTGCCCCAAGCTGAAAACCGATGACAAGATCTTCGGGTTTAATATCGTTTCTTATCAACAAAGATTGTACCCATTGCCGTGATTCTTCCGAAACAACGAGATGTAGCCCCTTTTCTTGCGGAATCACCCCTGCAGTCATTAAGTACACGTCACACAGATGAAACGGATTGTAATTTCTCCCGGGCAGGAGATTGAAAAAGTATCTTATCCAAGGGTGTAGCTTTATGGTGTAGCCTTCTTCATCTATGCTTATTCCCCTTTTTTCTTTGGCATTGATGAGTGACATTAGGATGGAGCTTGGTGGTGTATGAGTGAAGTTAATAACCAGGTCGTAAGTGGTGGAATTTATAGTTTCGAGGATGTTCTTGACATAAGAATATGTTTCTATAAGCTTGCCATCGTTTGAACCACATAAGACCTTCTCCAGTTCGAGTATGATAAGGCGGTCAAAGTCAGGAATGAAGTCGCATATTTCGGAGAAAACGGAGTTGACAAGAAGGGTGATCTTGGCTCCTGGATATTTCTCCTTAAGGCCCCTTAGCACGGGGGTAGTTTGGACCAAATCACCCATTCGAGTAAGGTTTATGATAAGAACGTTTTTCATGTTTTTAGAGCCTCAATCTTTGGCATGTAAAAA
Source organism: Desulfobacterales bacterium (assembly GCA_026983715.1). Classification (GTDB taxonomy): domain Bacteria; phylum Desulfobacterota; class Syntrophobacteria; order B119-G9; family B119-G9; genus B119-G9. The sequence goes on along the minus strand of JALSTM010000066.1, from coordinate 3,774 downwards.
TCTCTGATTGAGCTAATAAAAAGGAGAATCTTTTCCACTTGTGAAAGTGTCCCTTGCGCGGATTGAATATCTTCAACTATGTCTTCAAGGCTGAGTTCAGAGGTTTTTTCTCTGTATCCGTCCAAAAAGTGCCATAGTTCGTCATCGCATTTTGCCTTCTTAAGCAGATCCTCTAAGTCGGTTTTTCCGCGATTCCATTCGGGTAAGCTTAATCCTTTTTCAAAGACAAAATTAATCATTTGCTCCATTCGATGTTCGTATGTGTGTTCCTTTACGACTCTTTCCTTTGCCCTGCGTGCAATATCAAGCCGTTCTTTCTCGTTTTTGAAGTAATATGTAATTTTCTTTCTCAGATCCGTAAGATTATTGAAACACACAATTTCTTCGTTTATTTCGAATAAGGAAGGAAGTTCAGAGCGGTAATCGACCAACTGGAAAGCCTCGCACGCAGCTATTTCGAAGGTTCTTGGGTTTACAAAATCACCGTACGGGTTAACACCTTCGTGATGAACAGATGAATGTAAATTCAGGTTTATTTTACTTGCGTTAAAAATCTTCACAATTTCTTCCGGGTCAATTCTCTCTCCGTTTCTCTGGATGAATTTAGCTAGCGAACGTTCACCATCCCATTCATTTCCCCAGATTTTAAAGTCAAAATCTATCAATCCTTCGAAAAACTTTCTCCTGTTGTAGTACCCGGCTCCAACAAAAGAAATATCGCTTCCAAAAGTTTCTTTTTCTTCTTCGGAGAGCTCAACTTTCCTGTGGAAGTCAGGGGAAGCTGCCAGCGGGAGGTAATCAAAGTTTTCCATCCCCATAGCCTGCAGCTTCTCAAAGAAACCGTCTTTCTGGATGGTAAAAAAGTAGGTGTAAAGAGGGGCAATTTCCTGCCAGTAGGTCATGAGCCTGAAATCTTCCACGAACCAGAAAGCTGTAGGTATCTTTGATTCTCTTAGTTTAATTAGGCCACTCCTGTCGACAGGTGCCTGGGCCAGTGCAAACACCAGGTCAGGCTTGAATTCATTGCATCTTGCCAGCAAGAGTTCGGAGAGGAAGTGAACAAACATTTGCGTCAACTGTTGCTGGTGCTCCCCGTTTCTGGTGAATTTTTTTATGGCAAAGAACGGCTCTTTAAAATTGCTGTTATCAAGGAAATCAACCTCATGTCCTAGTTTTTTCAGGGCGGAGGCACTGTATTGTGCAACAGGAAGAGAGCCACCATAAATGGGTCCAACAACAAGGATTTTGAGGCCACGATTGATGCGTTTTAGTGACTCGAGTTTCTTACGAACGTTTAGGAAATAGGTTTCGTTTAATTTCACGGAAGGCTTGTGTTCAAGAATCACAAAATCCCCCTTTGTGAGGGGAACACAGTCATCGATAACAAACGTCATCCTGTCAAGGTAGGGGGTAAAATCGAAACACTCGAAAGCAAGTCTTAGTATATCAACCCTCGGTTCAAAAACGGTAACCTTAATGTTTTCGTTACGAAGAATTTCTATTACATGGTAGCCAAGGCCGAAGCCAAAGACGATTGCATAGCTACATTTGTCGAGATTGTTCTTGTGGAATTTAAACCATTCCTGCGCTTCCCTGATGGGGTCATACTTGCTGTGTAATAAGCAGTTGCCAACTTTTACAGTAAACGAATTGCAGCAACTCCTGTGCAGTTCTAAATTGGTATTTGATGGGACTGCTAAGAGCTGTTCAACTAGTTTAGGGCTCACTTCTTGGAGTCTCTCAATGTTCTCGCGAAATATATTTTTGTTCATGACTCTTCTAGATCTACCTATAAGAAATGGTTAGAACGCATAATTAATCTTTTTCCAACTATTCTTACCTAGCCAAGATCATATCCCTGAGTGCTTTGGCTTCCTTATTATTATTTTCGAAGGTGAGAATCCATTCGAGATTATCAAGTGCTTCACTAAATAGTCCCATTTTATATAATACCTGTGCGTTCAATATGCGTAATCTAAAATCGGTAGGATGAAATCTCAATAGTTCTTCCAATTCGTTATGGGTCTTCTCAAGATTTTCCTCATCGAGATGATCAAGATCAGATAATGGTATCGTTTTGTTTACTCGGTTTCTAATAGGCTTTATGTGAATTATGTAATGGCTTGTAAACAGGTCGTGGAGTTCTTGTGGAGTGAGATGATTGATTTGTAAACGACCCAAAGTTACATTATTTGCTAATGGATCGACTAGTGAATCATATGCAGGATCGAGAATGGGTTGAATACCGCATAGCTCAAATCCTTCATTATCTAAAAGTTCCTCTATCTCTCTACGTGTGGAAGAGTTAGTCAACCTTTGTCTAATCTCGCTGTAATTCTTTGGATCTAATTGATTATTAACAAGTGCTTCTAGAAAACGAAAATATCTAAGATTCGAAATTGCAAAAATTGCTGAACCGTTTTGTGATAAAGACTTTTTTAATTTTTTAAATAGCAAGACAAAATCCAAAGGATCTGCCAGGAAACTTCGAAAAACGATACAATCGAACTTTTGGTCTCCGGGATCTAATTCTCCTAGGTCCTTCTCATAATATATTACTTTGACACTTTTTGATGGAATATCAACATAATAACTATGATTTGTGTCTCTTGTACATCGGACTTCTAAGACATTCTCTGTATTTCTGGGCACTGTTTCTACAATCGCAGAGTGGACTTTCTTGTGAACTTGGTCTGATGAAGGGTCTCTAGCTGCCTGAGAGTTATTGGACTTCATTATAGTATTTTTGACCAAGTGTTTGAACTTATCTAAATTCTCACGCAGATACTTGGGATAGGTGTTGTCAATGGGTACAATTCTAAAAGAGTTTCCTCTTTCAAAGAGATCCTTACCTGAATTGATGGCGTTCTGGATTCTCCTTGTGTCTTTAAAATATTGTGTATCGTACTCGGCATGAGAAAATGCCTCAATCTTTTCTTTGATTTTGCTAACGTTTCCAAGGTATGAGAAATGCCAGCCACCATTCTCGATTCTCGGCAAAATGTTCCTACGATCCCTTAGTTCTTGAGGCGAGGAAAGATCAGAGAATTTTGTTATAATTGTGCCTGGCCATTCGGAGTCATTCAGGCAGTTAAAATAATAGTAATAGAATTTCTGTATAAAGACTTTTGGCTTATCAAGAGTTAGTCCCTTCAACCTAGATATTCTTGGAATTTCATCAACGTCTGATATCAGAATTAGATCGTTTTCAGAGCATCTCTTTAATCCTCTGGTGATAGCATTTCTCTGGTGAAATTCCCTTTCCCATCGGCTATCTGTGTGGGGCATGTCATCAACTACAATGTGAATAATTTTATGATTAAAATGTTCGAAAAATTTTTTATTCTGGAGGTAATAAAGAGGTTTATCTTTACCGCTAAAAGTTTTTGTGGATTCAACAAGTACAAAGTAATCAACGAAGGAATTCAGCTCATTCAGACGGATTTCGAGGAGTTCAAACTCATTAAAAAAGATAAAACAATCGAAAACTCTCGGTGCTTCCATTCTCATGCCCTCTTCGGATTTATTGTGGTTTTTACTAAATTAAGTACTATCTCTAAGCGAATCTTTTCTTTAAGGTTTCGGTAATAATTTGCAATCTTTTCACGTATGTGTGTTCGGCTAGGACCCTTTTTCTGCCTTTCTTGGTAACTTCCTTCCTAGCGTATGAATTCTTGATGTAGAAACCCACCAGTTCGGGTATCTCTTCTTGTTCTCTGTAAGTAATAATTTCTTTCCCAGGTTTAAATAATGATTCAATTGCTTTTTGATGAT
>JALSTM010000065.1 GCA_026983715.1 Desulfobacterales bacterium | reverse complement strand
GTGCAAGGCATTGTGGGCGGCGTTAACCCGCCGGCCGCAATATTTTCCTTCTTCGCGTTCTTCGCGCCTTAAGCGAAGCGGGCGGTTCATTTATGACGGACACTGGTAGTATAAGAATTATGACACGCTAAAACGTTACATGTTTATAGGGAAGTATCCTAATTACCACAATACCCTAAGTACGTGCTACTTTTACCGTTTAACGTATATCACCAGGTATCTTTCTCTCGGGTGGAATTACTGCTTCCACAGGATGTTCCGGGATAGTCATGACCGTTAAACGGTTCTTGAAATACTTTTTTGCTACTCTGAGAACATCTTTCGTGGTGACTTTTTTTACTTTTTCGATGTAGATAGGCCCGTAGTTGTAACCTAGTCCCAAAATTTCGTTCAATGCAGCGTCCTGAGCCTGTTCTTCATTGGTTTCAAGTCCCATCTCGTACATGGTTATAACCATATCCTTACCCCTTTTGAGTTCGTCTTCCGAGATCGGTTTTGAAGAAATCCTGTCAAGCTTTTCATTTATTATTTTTAGAACTTCAGGAAGATTTTTCATGGTGGTCTGGCATATAACACCGAAGTAACCGGCCTTGATACCGTAGAAAGGGAAGGCATGTACAACGTACACGAGGTTATGTTTACCTCCGCGAAGAGCTTCTTGCAGCCAGCCGCTCGGATACCCTATTCCCGAAATAACCGCGTCAATAACATCTAGAATCGGCTTATCTTCGCTGTATATAGTAGTACCATTGGTGCCAAGAAAAACCGATGCAGATACCTTCTCGTTTTTCTTCTTAAAGACTTCGTTTGTGGTGACTTGGGAAGTTTCATCGGGGAGATCAATCTTCGGCAATTGCCCTTTTTGCCAGTTACCAAAATACTTCTTAATGGCCTTCATGGCCTTGTCCCGAGTTATGTCACCAAAGATCGCAATCACAGCGTTGTTGGGTATAACCAGTTTCTTGTAAAATAGGACTATTTTATCCCTTGTTAGTGTCTCAATACTACTCTCTGTCCCAAGAAGGTCATTTTTATACGGGTGTTTATGGAAGTAGTGTTTCTTAAAAAACCTTATTATTTCTACCTGCCAGTTTTCATCTAGTTTCTTGATGGCAAGCAGGACATCTTTCCTTTGTTTTTCTATTTCATCTTTGGGGAAATTAGGATTTCTCACTACGTCGGCAAATAACTCGATAATTTTGTCGAAATCTTCACTCAGTGCTGAAGAAGAAACATAGTATGTGTTTCTGCCTGAACCAGAGCTCAGGCTGGCTCCCATTCCTTCAACTTCCCTGGCTATCTCTTCCTTGGTTCTTTTCTTTGTACCCTTGGTCAGAAGTGAAAAGGTAAAGTTAGAAATTCCTGGCAAGTTGGGCGGTTCATATATCTGCCCACCCTTACCATAAAGTTGAATGGCACAAACCGGCACCTCGTGGTTTTCTTTCAGCAGCACGGTAAGGCCGTTGGGAAGCACTATTTTTTCTACTTTTGAGCTGTGTGCAACCTTTTTTTTCTTCGTAGCCTTTGAACTAGCTATCTCCTGGTGCGCTTTTTCAGGCTTGAGAGTTACAATGTTAACAACGTTAAAATTGAGATACTTTCTGGCCACTCGTTGAACATCTTCTTTTTTAACCGCTTTTATTCCCTCCACGTATTCATCGTCAAAGTAGGGATCTCCGGTTTCAAGGTATGAAGATGCAAGGCTCGAGGCCATCTCTTCCACGCTTTCCTTGGAAAATACTTTCGAAGAAACAACTTCGCGCTTTGCCTTGTTTATTTCTTCTTCGGTAACTGGTTTTTCTTTTAATCTCTCAATGGTTTCCTTAAGAGCATCCATTGCAGCATCTATATTCTTTCCCGGGAGATTCATCGTTATCACGAAGATTCCCCTAGCAAAACTGGGTGTCCAGTTTGAAGCTCCAACCGAAAGAACCAGGTCTTTCTCATCTTTCAGTTTTCTGTACAAGCGGCTGCTTCTACCCTGGCCCATTATGTTTGCAAGAACATCCAGAGGGTAAAGGTCGGGGTGAGTAAGCCGAACACTAGGAAATCCAATCACCATCTTGCTCAACCTTACCATGGGAGATCTCTTTTCAGCTTTCCTGGGACCAAGCTGTCTGGGCTCCTTGGGGATCACTATGGGTCTGAAAGTTCTACGGTTAAAACCACTGGTGAGTTCACCGATCTCCTTGATTACTTCTTCCGGATTTACGTTGCCGACGACGGCGACTACCATGTTGTTCGGGACGTACCTGCTCCTGTAATAATCAATTAAATCGTCCCGTGTTAATGTAACAAAAACCTTTTCGTAACCGATAACTGGGTGTCTGATAGGATTTACCCTGTAGGCTGTTTTCATGAATAGTTGCCAGAGAAGGCGGCTTGGATTATTTTCCCCGAGTTTAAACTCCTGCTGGATTACGCCTTTTTCACGTTTAACCTCTTCTGGATTGAAGGCACAGCGAGTTACGTAAGACATGAGTAACCTCAAGGCTACTTGGTAATGTGATGCTGTGGTATTTATGAAATAAACCGTCTTATTGTATGAAGTATAGGCATTGCTTGCACCTCCGATTTCCTGGACCTTTTTCTGAGCTTCTTCCTCGGTAAAGTCCTTTGTGCTTCCTCCAGCAACAACATGTTCAAGGTAATGTGAGATTCCGCCGAAAAAGTATCGGTCTTCGTAAATTGAGCCTGTATGAACGAATACCTGGCATGATACGACAGGGGACTTGGTGCTTTTCCTGATAAGAAGGGTGAGGCCATTTTTTAGTTGCACGAACGTATCTTCCGGACGGGAAGGAAGAACATTGTCGACGTACTTTTCAAGAGGTGATAGAATCTTATTACCGGTCTTTGAAAAACCTGTGACCGGCATTAAAAAAGTCATACATGTTGCCAGCAAACAGAAAAAAAGAACCCATTTTATTGATTGACTTAAAACCCTGTTAAATTTTATCTGCATTTGATCCTCCTAGGAAATCATGTAAGAAAACGTACCCGAGCAAATCTTTTCGCACAGCAATCTGAAAGGGTCGAAACCGAGGGAAAGAAGTTCCTTCTTGGGCAGGACATAATTGATCCTGGCCAGTAGGTATTCATCTCCTTTTATCACGAATTCACCCACAAAGTGATTGAGTTTGCTCCTTTCCAAGATTACAAAAATAATCTCCCTGATCCTTTTCGGTATTTCTCCGATTGTTCTTAAATCATCAAATTTGCCGTTGTTTCCTCTAGACACCTTATACGAAAATAGAATCTCTGAATCTATTACGACAACCTTTACAGGATTTTGATCCTCAATCGCTTCCCTAAAGAGGCAAAGCTTGTTGCCTCTGAGGTAATCAATGAGGTCGTCCATGTTTCTTAGCATGGTTTCGGCTCTTGATCTATCCCTTCGCTTGTAGCTAATTCCAAGGAATGGATAAGAAAACCTCGATAGAACCTTTCCAATTCCGTCTCTAGCCATGCATATCAAGGTTTCGGGGTGAGGGACTCTGAGGAGCTTAAAAAAAATCGCTTGTTTCAAAATGTTACCCCCGATGTGGTAAGATGAGGAAGACGGGTAAAGAGTTTTCCCGGCAGTTTCAAGAATGTCAACAAATCTCACACTGGGGAAAAAAATGACCTTGGCTTTTCTGATCTCGTCTATTTCGGAAGAGTTATAGTGTAGTAGGGAAGAGCGCAGTCCTAGAGTGAGCACTTGGGGGCAGTTCTTGAGTTGTAGCCCCAGTGAAACGAGGGAGCCTTGGTATTGTGGAAATCTGTCTATGGCGTCTCTTCCTTCCAGAAGATTTGGACCATAAAAACCGGTACTTTACCATACTGTAACCAAATTACTGGAAAGAGCTTTATAGACCATGAAAGAAAAGAATTCAAGGGACACCAATTCCTGTTCAGTACTTGTCTGTTAAGTCAGTACAATTTTTTTCTTGGTTTTCTGCAAATTTCTGATATATATAAAAAGTTGGCCAACGATGTCCACCCTGAACAGCGATGTTCAAAAGCCTTCACCACGTTAGTGTAGTGATTGGCTTTCCCAGATTTATATCCCAAACAGGATACTTGGATGTTAACAATTATTGCCAGGACCGTAAAGATAGGTACCTGGCTAATTAATCATTAGTCGTGAATTAGGGTTCTCATGAAAAAATACAACAGAGTAACCTAGGAAGGAGAAACAGAAAATGTGCAGGTTATTCGCATTGACCAGTGAAGAACCTCAATCACCGATGCTTGCGATCAACGCTTTAGACGTCATGCGAGAAGGTCATGACGGATCGGGAGTCGGGATCTTTATGACGGATCTGGCAGGTCCCTTCGAAGACATGAAGAAACAACCGATTCTTTCAGGGATTTTTTCTAATGCTGGCTTGAGGAAATTGGATACTTTCATGATGGAAAAGGGGTTCATGACGAAGTACAAGACTTCGATCAGGGTCCCGAAGGCCCCTCCACCAGGAGTACCCAAGAGAGACACGTACCTCATAAGAGCATACGAATATCCGGAAGAGTGGGAACAGTTAACTGAGAGTGAAATCAGGGACAGGCTTCTGCTAATAAGGCTACAGTTGCGGCAAATGGGTGAAGAAACGGGGGACATGATCGTTTTCAGTTTTTGGCCTGACGTCATCATGATAAAGGAGATAGGTGATCCTTTGACCGTTGCGGAATACCTCGGCTTGGACCGTGAAGATTTCAAGGCGCGAATAATTCTCGCCCAGGGACGGCAAAATACGAACTATGCTATAAATCTCTATGCTTGCCACCCGTTTTTCATTCAGGGAATCGCCACTATGACCAACGGTGAGAATACAGCCTTCGTACCCATAAAGGAATTTCTCATGTCCCGCGGGTTTCCGGGATACATAGGATACCAATCTGATTCCGAAGTGTTCACTCATATACTTCACTACACGCTTTTCAAGCTGGGATTGGACATCAAGGCATACAAGCACATAATCACGCCCCTTCAGGACGAAGACCTGGAAAAACACCCTAGCGGTTATTTTCTCAAGAGGCTCAAACACTCTTGCAGACGGCTAATAATTGATGGCCCCAACGTTGTAATCGGATGTCTGCCGGATAAAACCCTATTTATGGTTCATGATAGGAAGAAGCTTAGACCCGGTGTTGTCGGCGGAAAACCCGGATTTTACGTTTTTTCTTCCGAAATGTGTGCACTGGATGCCATTGTTCCGGATCGAGATAAAACCAAAGATTTTCAACCAATGTATATCGACACGGCTTTTGTAGGCCCGGATCGTCAGGAGGTTAATATATGTCGACAAACGGAACCATTACACCTTCCACACTGAGCGTAAAGGATTTGCCATGGCAAATCCTTTGGGACAAAGATAAATGTACTCTTTGCGGGCGCTGTACTTCGGTTTGCCCGGTGAATGCCATTGAACTCGGGGTCTTCAGAAAGCGAATCATTGAGACTCCCCTCGGGCTCGAAGAAACTCCCGGTAACGTCTACAAAGTTTTTTACGGCATTCGGCAGAAAACCGATCCCGCTTATGCGTGTGTCGGTTGTGCCATGTGTAATCTTGTTTGCCCCAATGATGCCATCATTCCGTGCAGGAGTGACGAGGCTGACAAGCTTCGTTTCCACATAAACCGAGGTGGGCAGCCTAGGAGAAGAGGCGGACGAAGGAACGTCGATTACAGCCTCCTTGACCAGATAAAATTCACCAGGATTTCGATGCTAACCGACCCCGCTCTGGACGCCGGACGGCACGAGTTTGAGTTAAGGACGCTTCTGGGTAGAGTACTACCACCGGAGGAAGACCTGAAGCTGTTGAAAGAAGAAGGATGGACTCCACCGGTTCGGGAGATATATCCGCTCATGATCGGGGCAATGTCATTTGGAGCGCTTTCACCCAACATGTGGGAAGGTCTTCAGATGGGGATAGCCTATCTTAATGAAGAACTAGGGATGCCGGTGAGAATGTGTACCGGTGAAGGCGGTTGTCCCCCGAGGCTACTGAGATCAAGATTCTTGAAGTACGTGATTTTGCAGATAGCAAGCGGATATTTCGGCTGGGATGAAATTATTCATGCCCTGCCCGAAATGAAGGAAGATCCTTGTGCCATAGAAATTAAGTACGGCCAAGGAGCAAAACCGGGTGATGGCGGATTGCTCATGTGGTACAAGGTAAACAAGCTTATTGCTTCTATCCGGGGTGTGCCCCAAGGGGTCAGTTTGCCAAGCCCGCCCACTCACCAGACGAAATATTCTATAGAAGAAGCGGTAGCAAAAATGATTCAGTCCATGTACATGGCGTGGGGCTTCCGAGTTCCCGTCTACCCGAAAATTTCTGGAACTTCCACGGCTCTTGCCGTTTTGAACAACCTGACAAGAAACCCATATGCTGCGGGGCTTGCTATTGATGGCGAAGACGGTGGAACGGGAGCAGCATACAACGTCTCCATGAACCACATGGGACACCCTATTGCTAGCAATATCAGGGATTGTTACCTGAACCTCGTTAAACTTGGTAAACAAAATGAAATCCCGCTTTTTGCCGGAGGCGGAATAGGTAAACACGGAAACCTGGCAGCCAATGCCGCAGCGCTAATCATGCTGGGAGCAAGTGGAGTTCAAATCGGGAAATACATCATGCAGGCAGCGGCAGGATGCCTCGGTTCCGAATCCGACCGATGCAATATATGCAACATCGGACTTTGCCCCAAGGGAATAACTTCCCAGGATCCGAGGTTGTACAGAAGGCTTGATCCCGAGAAGGTAGCCGAAAGAGTGGTAGACGTGTTTCTCGCATTTGATACTGAATTGAAGAAAATCGTTGCGCCTCTAGGAAGGTCGACATCTCTTCCCATCGGGATGTCGGACGCTCTCGGCATAAACGACAAGAACATAGCTGATCGACTTCAAATAAAATACGTAGTCTAGGTTCGAGGAGTTGAAATAACGATGCATGTGAAAAGAGAAGATCACAAGTTTCACCTGATATCAGGTGTTGAAAATGGTCACAGGGTTGATTCACGGATTCTCGAAGAACGAATCCAGAACGCAGTTGCGGAAGGCCATCGTTTCCTTGAAATCCATGCCATGGGCCAGCATGGCATAGGCGGAAGGCTATGGAAGGCCGGAGATGAAGAAGTATACGTAAAAGTTATCGGTCATCCGGGACAGCGACTTGGTTCCATGGGATTCCCCAACACGTGCATAGAAGTTATGGGACCGGTTTCCGATGACGTGGGCTGGCTTAATGCGGGAGCCGAGATCATTGTTCACGGGCATGCCACCAACGGTGCAGCGAATGCCATGGCACAGGGGAAAATTTACGTGGCTGGGAATATCGGTGCCAGGGGAATGACAATGACCAAGCACAATCCCAGGTTTGATCCCCCCGAACTCTGGGTCTTGGGGTCTGTTGGAGACTACTTCGCCGAGTTTATGGCAGGGGGAATTGCAGTCATTTGCGGTCACGATCCTCAGAATCCAGATAACGTGCTTGGATACAGGCCGTGTGTAGGGATGGTGGGAGGAAAAATATTTTTCCGTGGTCCCCACATGGGGTTTAGCCAACACGATGCCAAGCAGATCCCCATTTCTGATGAGGAATGGGAGTGGTTTACCGAGAATCTGCGGATTTTCCTCCAGAAAATCGATATGGGGAACCTTTATGCACAACTGAGCAATAGAGAGGACTGGCAACTGCTCGTGGCAAGGACTCCCCACGAAAGAGCCGTCAGAACAAGGCGCTCTATGCATGCTTTCCGGGAAGAGGTATGGGATAAGGAACTCGGGAAGGGCGGATTGATTGGAGACATAACGGACATCGACAGGAGCCCCATACCAGTTATTGCCACCGGGGAAATGCGGCGATTTGTACCCGTGTGGGAAAACAAAAAATACGCGCCGCCCTGTGAAGCAAGCTGTCCCACCGGAATTCCTGTACACGAACGTTGGAAACTTATCAGAGACGGCCGCGTGGACGAGGCCGTGGATATGGCTCTTGCATACACACCCTTCCCCGCCACTGTCTGTGGTTATCTGTGCCCGAACCTGTGCATGCAATCATGTACGAGAAATACGGCTCAGATGGCTCCGGTGGATGTGAGAAAACTGGGGCAGGCAAGCGTTAAGGCCCATGAGCCCGAGTTGCCACCGTTGAGTGGCCACAAGGTAGCCGTGATAGGTGGGGGACCGGGAGGTATTTCAATCGCTTGGCAGTTGAGGTTGAAAGGACACGATGCGGTTATTTACGACATGCAGGAGAAGCTAGGTGGTAAAATATCTTCTGTAATTCCAAATACGAGGATACCGGAAGATATAGTTAATGCTGAGCTAGAGAGAGTCAGAAAGATACTTCCTCACGTGCATCTCCAGCAGAAACTCACCAAGGATGACATTGAGCAGCTTAAAAGTGACTACGATTTTGTTGTTATAGCTGTTGGAGCGCAGAAACCTCGAATTCTCCCGGTTCCTGGTAAGGAAAGACTCATACCTGCCCTCGAATTTTTGAAACAGAGCAAGAAAAATGAAGCTAAGGTCGGAAAAAAAGTAGTAATCATAGGCGCGGGTAACGTAGGTTGTGACGCTGCAACGGAGGCTCATCGGCTGGGTGCCGAAGATATTCTACTAATTGATATTCAAGAACCCCTTTCCTTCGGAAAAGAAAGGGAAGAGGCCGAAAAAATCGGTGCCAAATTCCGGTGGCCGTGCTTTACGAAGGCAATTACTGAAGAAGGAGTTGAACTGACCACAGGAGAGGTAATTCCTGCTGACACCGTGATTATTTCCATTGGTGATATGCCTGACCTTGATTTTCTTCCTGACTCGGTAGCCACGGATCGTGGCTTCATCGTCGTAAACGACATTTTCCAGACATCCGATCCGAAAATTTTTGCAATCGGAGACGCCGTGAAGCTCGGGTTGCTAACCGAAGCGATAGGGGCGGGGAGAAAAGCTGCCGAAGCTATATGCGATATGCTGGAAGGCAAACGTCCCCGATTTGACAGAAAAACCATGATTGATCCTCATAGGGTCAAACTCGAGTACTTTGATCCACGGTTGCTCGATTTTCATGATGTTCATGAATGTGGTACCCAGTGCGCATCATGCGGTTCGTGCAGAGATTGTGGACTGTGCGTAACTATATGCCCTCAATCTGCCATATCAAGAAAAGATCTCGGAAACGGTGACTTTGAAATGGTAGTTGACCCTAATAGGTGCATTGGCTGTGGATTTTGCGCCGGTGCCTGCCCCTGCGGTATCTGGGCTCTGGTGGAAAATGATCCGATAGAGTAGCTGTAAAATTGCCGTCATAATTGGCTTATCAAGTAAAATGAGGCGGGGCTAGCAAGCCCTTCCTCGCTATCTAAAAGATGGCCCGTTTGTGCGGGATACGCTTTTATCGTTGATTGCAGAGATTTTTCAGGTGAGGGTTGTTAAATGATGTCCCCGTCATAAAGTTCGATTTTCCAGCGGTCTTGTCCGTTTCCTTGGCATTCACCCTTATTGGCAGCCAGAGATTCTCACGTATTTTGCTACATGCGAGATTCGAAAGAAGCTAATATGCGCTCATGACAAACACCTTGTGTATTTACGTTGGTTTGAAGTAAAATGTCGGCGAAGGTGCTCGCAATTTGAATGGCAACCCAACTTTAACCTGCCTTCATGATAATTAGTATTCTAAAAGGGGTACACGGCATGAGTGGTAATTCAGAAAACCTTTAGTATATCCGGATATAACTCTTGGTTCTTTCCCCCACAACAAATCGGAAAAACCTGAGTTAAGGTAACTAGTTGATTCTATTACAAAGGGCGACGTGGGAATCGAACCCACGACCTTTGGTTCCGGAGACCAAGGACAGGGGTTTTACCTCATTTTACCTGACACTTCTCTAAGCGCTCTATACAAGCCATTCTACAGAGAACACATCTTTCCTTGACTTACCCGAAAATACCCCATATTATACATAATATGTTGGGAATAGTGTTGGGAATAAAAACGGCTAAAAAGGGTGCCCCCTCTTGGCTTAAACCAAGGGTAAACGCTCCCAACACGATGACGCAATTAATCAACAGTTTCAATGGGTTATGTCTGGTGAGAGAGTTGCCGATTTTGGAGGTTTCGGGTCTTTTGCAGACTGGTTGGGAGGATAGAAAATGCCAGCTAAAAAACGCAATAAAACGAGGTATCCGGGCGTGTACTGGATACAAGGTAAGGGTCCCAATGGGAAAATTGAACGCATTTACTATATCGTATATCGCAAGGGTGGACGGGTTATCGAAGAGAAGGCAGGCAGACAATACCAGGACGACATGACCCCTGCCAGGGCTGCCAGGCTCAGGGCCATGCGTATGAAGGTAAACGCTCTTACTAACAAGGAACGAAGAGAGCTTGAGCGGAAACGCAAGGAGGCCGAGCAAAACAGGTGGACCATAGATTGTTTGTGGGACGAATACAAGCAGCAGAAACCTTTAAAGGGTCTTAAGCAGGATGAAAACAGGTACAAGAACTACCTGCGTGGCCCTCTTGGAGATAAAGAACCGAAAGACATTATCCCCCTGGATGTCGACCGTGTAAGGCTGAAGATGCAAAAAGCCGGCAAATCCCCGCAAACCATAAAACTAACACTTGGGCTATTGAGGCGGATTGTAAACTTTGGCGTGAAGAAAAACCTGTGTAAACCCCTATCCTTTAGAATAGAAATGCCCCGGGTAAATAACCTGAAAACCGAGGACTTAACGCCTGAACAACTCCAACGACTGCTAGAGGCAATTGAGCAGGACGAACACCCGTATGCAGGGAAGATGATGCTTATGGCCTTGTACACAGGCATGAGGCGAGGTGAATTATTCCGGCTCAAGTGGGAAGACATCGACTTCGAACGTGGCTTTATCCATATTAGGAATCCTAAAGGCGGAGTTGATCAGACTATCCCCTTGAATGATGCCGCAAGGCAGGTGCTAAACCAGGTGGAAAGAACCAACAGTGAGTACGTGTTCCCCGGCAGAGGCGGGAAACAAAGAGTGGATATCAAGCGGCCAGTTAACCGCATCAAGCAACGTGCAGGGTTGCCCAAAAATTTCAGGCCACTGCATGGCTTACGGCACGTGTACGCATCGATGTTGGCAAGTAGCGGCAAGGTTGATATGTGCACGCTGCAGAAACTGCTAACGCACAAGTCGGCACAGATGACACAACGCTATGTGCACCTGAGAGACGAGGCGCTGAAGCGGGCTAGCAACGTCGTAACCGAACTCCTGGGGAAACAAACTAAGAGCCCAAAAGTTGTAAGACTGAATCAATCTTGATCTCTAGCGTAACATTGTGTTACACTGATGGTGGGTTAACGGTGAAAGAAAAAAAGCGGCTCAAACCAGAAGAGGCAACAAGAAAGATCAGAGAGATCGTCAGGCATGGTGGAACTGTTATACTATCGAGGCATTGCAGAACAAGGATGCTAGAACGAAATCTCACGATACATGATCTATTGTCGGTCTTGTCCAACGGGAACGTCACAGGACCACCGGAGTATAGCGAAGAACATCATCAATACAGATACAAGGTAGCCGGTCAAACAATTGATGGTGAAGAAGCGATTGCCATTACCGTGATCGTAAGCCACAGATCAGCGTTAATCATCACCATGTATTGACAAAGAGGGACGTAAGATATGGATAAATGCCCTATTTGCGGGAATACAGGCATAACTACTAGGAAGAAGGATTACCGTTTCATCGAAAGCGGGCTTGATAACGTTGTCCTGACTGGCGTTGAGGTTGTAGAGTGCAATAAATGCGACGAAGAGTTTGTATCTATTCCAAATGCTGCACAATTGATGGATTTTATAGCCGAGCAGATTATACTCAAGCCGACAAGACTCACCGGCAAGGAAATCAAATTCTTGCGCAAAAACTTGTTGCTGAACACTAGAGAATTCGCAACGCTTCTTGGTGTAGATCGTGTGTCCTTGTCGAGATGGGAAAATGACAAGGTTAAGCCTACAGCGTCTAATGATAGACTCATCAGGTTAACATACACTGCCTGCAAAAAGACTGTTGATTCTACAAGGGAGAAATTAATAAAGCGATTGCGAGACATTTCTCCCGCTACTGAGGCGACCGAACGTTATTTTGTATCAGTTCCGTTTTAGTTTTTGCCTGGGGCTAGGGTAGCTCCCGAAAGGCCAGTATCCCGGCTGGCTTGCCCCGGGTATTAATAGCGGGAGTGCTACGGGAGGCACAACAAATGAAAGAGCGTATCTGGTGCAAGTATGAGGGAAAAGAAATCAACGTTTACTACTACCCTTGTGAAGATGACTTCGATTGTGACTATTGTTCCCACTTAAAGAACCCGGATAGCGAGACACCCACCACGCTTGATCACCAACAAAAACGCAACAAGCAGGGTGATAAGTACAACAGAGATATTGGACGGAAACTCGACCGACTGAATCGACTCATGGCTATCAAAAGACACCCACAGTTTCAGCAAGATTACAAAGACCTGCTAGAAGCCAGGGCAAACGGAGACGAGGAACGGATTGTTGCTATCTCTGTTCGTGTTCTCAAGAGATGGGGCGAAGAGATTGAGCAGATTGGAAACGCAGACGAGTTGTACGAGCAATCGAGGCTGAATGTTCGAGACGTTGAACCCGTTACCTCTGTTTTTAGTGAGCCTTTGCGGGTCCTGCGCTCAGGTAAGAATAACGAGATCGTGGAAGAAAAACTATTAGGCGATGACCTATACTTGCGAGTGAATATAAACGCACCCCTGGATAAGCTTGTCGATGATTTCAAAGATATTGTTAGCAGGTATCAAGGCCTGGCTGGCAACCGTGGCAGAACCCGCAAGTTCCAGGTCGACCCGTGGCTTGTTTATGACCTACACACAGAAGGTAAATCCCTTGTTGAGATCACAAGGGAAATGTTCGGACTAGAAGGGAACCCAGTTGAGGACGGCTGGGAAGCGGAATACCGAACCGTCATACGGGCTTGCAAGCACGCCAAACAACTAGTAGCCGCAATTAAACCACGAGGCTAACACTACCACAACCACACCAGACAAAAAAACCGCATATAATCCCTACCAGTATGGTAGTGGACGCCTAAGCCCATGCTTAGGTGATGCTAGCCCACATGTGTAATACCCACTACTATCTCTTAAAAGCCAATAGATTTACTTAATAACTTTAACTTTTAAGGAGGGCAACATGCGTCTCTTAAACGAAAAACAAACAGCTGAACGAATGGGCATTGCCGTTCAAACGCTCAGAAACTGGCGAGGAAAGTTTCAAGGACCCCCTTGGATTAAGATCGGCAAAAGACTCATCCGCTATCCTGAAGCAGAGCTGGAGCAATTTTTACGAAGCAGATTAATCGATCCCAAAAAAGTGATGGGTGACGAGGGGAATAAAGATGGTTAACAATGAATACTCAAAACTTGTTCTTGATGACTTGTGCAGCAGTGGACTTGACCCTGAAGATGCCATGGATGCCGGGTGGAGAGAACTGCAACCACCCAATATCACGAGGCAGTTAAAAGACCTGTTAGGGTTTGCCAGCTTCGATGGTGTCAACCTGGCAAAGAGCTGTACTAACTTTTTGGTTCTCCCCTACCCACGCAAGGATTTTTGCAGGGTGAAGTTGTACCCAGGGGT
Source organism: Desulfobacterales bacterium (assembly GCA_026983715.1). Classification (GTDB taxonomy): domain Bacteria; phylum Desulfobacterota; class Syntrophobacteria; order B119-G9; family B119-G9; genus B119-G9. The sequence continues at coordinate 4,422 of JALSTM010000065.1, read as the reverse complement.
TAACGGTGCAAAGTATCTTCAACCGAAGGGTGTAGCAGTCGAAGCGTATATTCCCGACGCTGTATGGGAGTTACGTCATAAACCGACTCAACCTTTAATTGTCGCGGAGGGCGAAAAAAAATGCTTGTGCCTGCTAAAGCACGGCTACAACCCAATTGCCTTGCCTGGCGTTTGGTGCTTCCGCAACAAAGATGGCGGGTTGCTTGCTGACCTCCAAGAATTCTTCTGGCGTGATCGAGTAGTTCATGTTTGTTTTGACTCGGATGCTATTTATAACAAGCAAGTCTTACAGGCCGAAATGGAACTTTGCCTGCGGTTGTGGAAGGAAGGCGCACAGCTTTACATCGTACGAATACCGCAGGACAACCACTCCGAGAAGATGGGTGCGGATGATTACATTGCCACCTACGGCGCAGATGCTTTCAGACAGTTGTTGGACAACGCCAAACCGTTCCAGGCAGCTTACCCGGTTGAAACGGTTGACGTGCTGGCGGCTGTGGTTGCGAAACTCTATGTGGCAGACGTTCTTTTTGCACCGCAGGTCACTGAACTAGCCAGGCAGGTCAGGAAGTACACCAAAGCGGCAATCACACAAAAGGACTTCAAGAGGACTGTCAACGCTTTTATCTGTAAATACTTGGAAGGGGCCCGTCAAGAGCAAAAAACACAAGCCAAGAACGAGATAGTCGAAACGATTGAACCGTTCGATGGCGAGGTTGACGGGGCTGAACTTGCCGAATACATCGAGACAACCTTGCGCAGTCACGTTAAGATCACACCGGGCGAGAGTTACACGGCCATAACCCTGTGGGTGTTCCTGACGTATGTCTACAACAACTTTCCTATTTGCCCGATGTTGCTGATAGTCTCACCGACAAAGCGTTGTGGAAAAACTACATTGATTGAAACATTGGAAGGGCTTGTAAACCGTGCCCTGGTGGTGAGTAATATCACTCCTGCAGCAGCGTTTCGGACTATCGAGAAATACAAGCCAACACTGCTTGCAGATGAAGCGGATGCAGGCCTGAAGGACAACGAAGACATACGAGGGATTTTCAACGCAGGCCATACCAAGCGGACCGCTTTTGTCATTCGTGCAGGAGATAAATCAAACGGCTTCGACCCCATCCGATTCAACGTGTTTTCTCCTAAAGCGATTGCCTCTATTCGGAAGTTGCCGGACACATGGGAAGATCGTGGCATCAAAATCAAAATGCAGCGGAAGGCAGTGGATGACACGGTTGAGCCGCTAGGTTTAGACTTTTACGACCGCAACCGTGAGATACGGCAGAAACTTCTAGCATGGGCAGAGCAAACAACTGACAAACTCGACCCAAATGTTGAAACCCCACAAATCCCCAATGACCGTGCCAAAGATAATTGGCGACCGCTACTGGCAATAGCAAAAACATTAGGGGACGAATGGCTACAGAAGGCACAACAAGCAATGCTGATACTTGAAAGTGGTAAAACCGGGGATGATCTCAGAATTGAATTGTTGTGCGACGTGAAGCAAGTATTCGATGGGATGACAGTTGAAAAAGTTGCTAGCAAACGGCTTGTCGAGAAGCTCAATGGTCTTAGCGATAGACCCTGGCCAGACTTTAATCACGGTAAAGGACTGACACCAAACAAGCTTGCCAACCTATTGTCCCCCTTTGGGATCGAACCGAAGAAACTACGACTCGGAACGGAAACCGTTCGTGGATACACCAAGGAAATGTTTAAAAAGGTTTTTTTGCGTTATATCCCCCCGGAACAGAACGGAACAACGGAACATTGTGTCAACCATGCGGTTTCACAGACGAAACAAAGTGGAACACAATCGGAACGTGTTCCGTTTTCAAATCGCTGTAAACCCGCATCAAATAAGGAATGTTCCACTGTTCCGTTTCAAAAAGGGGGGTATACAGAAGAAAAAATCACGCCACTTTTTAACAACGAAGACATGGAGGTTTTCTAGCGATGGAATTGCTTAAAGACCTGGAAAGACACGGGTTAAATGTGGTCCTGATTGGGAAGAACTCTTTAGGAGTATTCCCGAAAGAGTTATTAACGGACGAGTTGAGGGAGCTAATCAAGAACCATAAGAATGAAATTATTCGCATGCTTAAGCAACACAGGAAACACCCGAGCGAAGATTATCAATTATCAGCGATGTTTGACCCAAAAGTTACCGACCGACTTAATGAGTGGGGGTGTTTCAATTGCTCCTGGCTTTTAAGCGACGACGAGGCGGTTTGTGTCGTGGAAGATAAAAATACTATCCACATGGTAAGTATTCCACGGCTCAAAGATTGCCCTAAACGAAATAAGCAAATTTGCCAGGCTATCTTACGTGGTGATCATCTTAGTTGGTTAAACTAAAAAACAAGGGAGGATATAACAATGCAAGTAAGAGCGAAATTCGACAAGGATACAAGGAGATACCATCGTTACGTGATTGACGATCGATCCATAAAAGGGACAATCTATTTCTTAAAGGACAGCACCATCCCGGACACGGTTTTAATCCAAATTGGCGAAACAAACGAGGGGGAACAAAATAGTGGGTAAACGGTTTTTCATCTTGGCCAAAAACAAATGCTGCAACTACTACGGCAACTTTAACGGCAAAAAGGAGTATTGCGCATACGAAGGTGAATGCGTTTTGAAACATAGCGAGACATGCGAATGGTTCGAGCGTGCAGTTCTACCGCTTGACCTGGTTTTACAAGAGCAATATTGCCAACAGCTCGTACACGAAGCAGCAACCAAAAAGAAACGCAAAATAATCATCAGGCGTAGGTGCAAGTTATGTGGCAAACCAGTTGCCGGTAAACGTCTTTACTGTGACCGGTGCCGGGCTAAACGACGACGTGAAAGCAACCGACTTGCGAAACGACGGCAAAGAGAACGAAGTGCTGCTACAAGCAGTTGACCCCTACATAACCGTGCTGGATGTCAGCAAACTAGCTCAAGGTTGCCAAGTAATTTCAGCTAGTTGTGAAGGCCAGAGTGCAGCCTGCATAGATAAGCGCACCTCAAGCTCTCTTTTTATCATTATATCGTCACAGACATAACGTGCAACCCTACCCCAACCACATCCTATCCTTGCGCATCACAACCAGCAACATAAAACACTGAGTCCACTCTGAAGTAGTAGACCCAATAGTACGACGCATTATGCAAGTTTGAAAACTACAACCAGAAGTGGGGTTCCTTTTTGTGCATTATGTCGGTAATGATATAGCGCACAGTCACCACCAGAGCATAACGGGCCGGACCCTTAGGGGGTAATGTGGTAACCTGGGTCTTTTTGGGCGTTATGCCGTTAATGGTATAACACTCACTCCCACCCAAACCCACGTTGCACCTACCATTGCGACTGCTGGTGTCCAGGGGAAGCGTCAAAATGTCAATAAGGTGCTAATGCCTACCTGTACTGTTAAGTGTGGTTGTAGCCAAATAGGAAGGGTGTCTTTTAGCGACTGATTCTGAAGAGGGCGACATATACACAATGGGACTCCGGCGACGGTTTGCCCTGTACCCCCCACCTTCTATAGCAGCGGAAGGTGTCACTAGTTGTCACACGCTTCGAGAGGGTGAAATTGCAGTTGTATGTTGGGAATAGAGTTGGGAATCGTTAGAAGCGCCAGAAAAACAGGGTGTCAAGAAATGTCGTAACCTGTTGATATCACAGTGAAGGGCGACGTGGGAATCGAACCCACGACCTTTGGTTCCGGAGACCAATGCTCTATCCACTGAGCTAGTCGCCCACAAGCACTGTTAAGTATAGCAAAAAGCTGAAGCCTAGTTAATAAAAAGTTTGAAAAAGCACTCCTGCCAATCTGATTAATGGCGAAGGAGTCTCATGACACGGATAACAAGGGTATAGAGGACCGATAAAATGAGAAAATGTGTTAAAGTGAGGGGAAGGAAAGAAAGGGGGGCTATGAAACGCCGAAGATTTAGCAAAGAAATCAAGGCAAGAGCTGCATTGAAAGGCTTCAAGGATCAACGAATCATGCCAGAGGCCCACTGAATTGGCACAGGAGTTTGGAGTTCATGTTAACCAGATTGCTCTGTGAAAAAAATAATTGATAGAAGAAGCTCCACTGGCTTTCGGTAACGAGAAAGATAGTGGGGTGGGGCAACTGAAACACGAGTGCGACACGATATGATAACTGAAAAAAAATAACCATAATCTGCTTCCTTTTCAAATAATCCAATTTTACAGAAAGAATGTTACACCATTTATTACTACGTGGACTCCCAATGATAAAATTATTCTAGGTAGTTAAGAGCAGTTAGAAACTCCAGCATCTCTGCTATCTTTTCTTCGACTTCATCTACCGGCCTTGCATATTTTACCCTGCTTGCATGTCTGACGCGTTCGGCTACTTGTTGATTGTATTCTGATTTATTTAGTACTGTCTGTAT
>JALSTM010000064.1 GCA_026983715.1 Desulfobacterales bacterium | reverse complement strand
ATTCTTCCGATTCTCCCACAGATGTGGCAAGTTTCATTCCGCCGGGTTGGTATTTTGCCCCTTCCGGTAGGTTGAGCGTAGGCATCGGGTAAAGCCTGGGAAGTACCAGTATGGTTTCGTGGATGGTGAAATCCTTAAAAGCTTTAAACAGTCCGAAAGGATCCGGCCTTGCGATGCTAATTTTTGTTAAGGTTAGGTAACCGCGCTTTATTGGTAATATTTCCATTCCCTTTTCTACTTCCCCTTTTGGTGATATCGGAGGAAGTGGAACCTCGCTGTTCTTGGCCGTGATCTTTTTTGCAGTGAGTCCCATCCATTTGGGATACCCAAGTAACCTGTCTAGCCAGTTCCTCTTTTTATCTCCCGGCACTTTACCTTCCAGGAATTCCTTGTACGTGGGGGCAGGATCAGCAAGGTTGTCCTTTATTAGAAGGCCTGACTCTTTTTTCGCAGCATTATTAGTCACTATAATTTTGTACCTTAGCGGTTCTCCTACCGTCGCGTACCTGGATATTCTCCGTTTTACGGAAACGTCAAGACGGTAAAAGAAACTGAATATTATCGATACGAGAAGCAGGAAGAAAAGGAAGGAAAAAACCTTGTAGGCCACGGTTTGGTAGGTGTTTATGCCGATCAGTGCGAAAATAGCGGTTGTTATGAGCACGAATTGGCCGGTTTTTGTAAAATGCCTCTTTAACCAGTACTTGGTGACGTGTGATATTTTAAAATTGATGTATTGAAGTTTTTTGAACATGGCTTAGTCAGCTTTTCAGGCAGGCACAGATATTTTTCTTAAAGCTTCTTCTACAACTTCTTCCCTAGTGAGTCCTGAAAACCGCGCCTGGGGATCCAATACTAGCCTGTGTGCGATAACCGGTACCGCCATCTCCTGGACGTGGTCCGGGGATACAAATTCAAGCCCATCAAAAAGGGCTAGGGCTTGCACCGCTCGCATTAAAGAAAGTGATGCCCTTGGGCTCGCACCCAGCTCCACTCCCTTTGATTTTCTCGTTTCGCTCACAATATCTACAATGTATTTCTTGATTTCTTCGCTTATTCTCACCTGGGTGACGCTCTTCTTCAAAAAAACGATGTCTTCCCTCGTCACACACTTTTCAATTTCAAGCAAGGGGTGAATTTCTCCCTGGGCCGTCAAAATCTGAACTTCTTCCTCGGGAGAAACATAGCCAAGGCTCAACTGGACCATGAACCTATCCATCTGTGCTTCGGGCAAGGGGTAGGTTCCCTGAAATTCAATTGGGTTTTGGGTGGCAATGACGAAAAAGAGACCATCGAGGCAGTACCTGTTTCCGTCTATGCTGACCTGGTTTTCAGCCATGGCTTCGAGAAGAGCCGACTGGGTCCTGGGAGACGCCCTGTTGATTTCATCAGCCAGGAGAATGTTAGTGAAAATTGGACCCTTGTGGAACTGAAACGTTTGATCCTTTTGGTTGTACGTGGACACGCCAAGCAGATCTGATGGAAGTAGGTCTGGTGTAAACTGGATTCTCTTGAATTCCGCATCTATAGATTTGGCCAGTGCTTTGGCCAGGGTAGTCTTCCCCGTGCCGGGATAATCTTCCAACAGAACGTGTCCGCCACTTGCAAAGGCAGCGAGGAGCTTCCTCACGGTGTCCGATTGGCCAACCATCACTCGTTCAATATTTTTGACAATCTTCTGATATGTTTCTTGCGATCTCCCCACGTCCAGTTCGCCCATCATTTTGTCTCCACTTCAACGTTTGTTCTGCGGCAGTTAATAATTTCGATAAGTCATTCAATGATATGCAAGTTTCATACATTTAAGAAAACCTCTAAAAGGAATTATTTCAATAGCAAATCGCTGCGGAGGGCTCATGTTTAAGCGAAGATGGCCAATTAGGTCCCATCGGCTCCAGTAAGTTTATTTAAGTTTCTTGAAAATGGTAATGTCTATTTTTTGACACTTATTGTGGAGATTGAACAACTTTTTTGTCAGTGATCTTCTTTCGTGCAACTGCAGGAAGGAAGGTTTTCAAGAGGATTTGGCTTACTGCAAGCTAAATTTTCGGACTGGTGGGAGTGGCGGCAGCGTCCTTCTTTATGGTCTAGAATTTTTGATCTGAGTGAATTCCAGATTGGCTTTACGGATATTGCGATAAGAAAAATCGCTCCCGACAGGCGAAGCCAATAGGGGAAGATTTCCGAGCTTTGCCCGATCATTGCCCTAGCGGAGAGTTTAAAATGGAGATAAATCTGGTCAAGTATCAATCCGCTTACCACCGCTGAGAGGGCAAGAACAGACAGGTAAATGCTTGTTGCCCTCTTACCAAGGATCTTTAACACCAGGGACAACGATGTGATATTGGTGGCGGGGCCAGTAATAAGGAAGACGAGGGCTGTACCGGGGCTTACTCCCTTGAGGATAAGTGCTGCGGCTATGGGTGTTGAGGCCGATGCGCAGATGTATAGCGGTATCCCCACAACGAGGGCGATTAACATTGAATTAAGGCCTCCTCCCAGGTAGCTACTGATAATTTCCCCTGGGATCAACGAAGTTATTATTCCCGCTACTATTAAGCCGGCAAAAAACCAAGGTGCAAGATCGAACCAAACGTCGGTTACAGCATACTTTAAGCCGCTTAACACTTTTTCTGAAAAGGTGTGGTGTCTGGCATGCTCTTCGGGGGGACAATCAATCCCGTCACAGCATCCATCCACCGCGCAGCTCAGATCAGGTTCCGCTTCTGATATTGTACTGCCGGTTCCAAACAGGTTTTCCATGATGCCTGCCAATATGGCAGAAAAAAAGGCCACCACGGGACGCGCCACAGTCATGATGGGGTCGAGGAGAGCGTACGTAATGGCAATGGAGTCAACACCAGATTCCGGAGTTGATATAAGAAATGCAGTGACGGCGCCGTTATTTGCACCCTGTTTTTTTAAAGAGGCCGCAGCCGGAAGAACACCGCAGGAACACAGTGGAATGGGGATGCCAAGTATGGCGGCCTTGATCACGGACATGAATCTGCCCTTCCCGAGATGTCTGGAAATGCTGGAAGGATCTATAAAAACCTTCAACAGGCCCGCTACCAGGACACCAAACAGGATGTATATTGATGCCTCTAATAAAAGTTCCCACGAATGTTCTAGGCTATTGAGAATTATGTCCATTACCGTACTCTACAAGTAGATTGTGTGTAACAAATAATAACACGTATGATCAATTCCGACAGTTTTTTTTCGCTTTTTTTATCGGTGATTCACCTTAGCATCCTAACCAGGGAGTACAAGCTCCTCGATCATGTCTTTGAAGGCAGCCTGGGCGTAAAGGCAATCGGTTTCATTGGGATGTTTTTTTCCTTCTTCAATCATTTGTTTTCTGTAACTATTCATTTCATGGATTTTGTCCCGAGGCATTCGTTCCAGGACCTTCGGGTTGATCTTCCCCTGGCAGATAAATTCTCCTAAAATGTTGTTTTCTTTCAGGATATCTCTTGCTGCATATAAAGCTTCGCGAGCGTGCTTCGAGGTTGGATAGGCCCCTATGGTTGCAAAAATGCCCACGTTTTTCCCCTTGATTTTCTCCATGAATTCCCGTGCACTTTGGTCGGGCTTACCTCTGTTTACCCAGAAGCCCAATGCAATAAAATCGTATTTGTCAGGCGATGGGGCTTTATCAACGGGGTATATTTCCTTGTTTCCCGGTAAAATATCGAAGATAGCTTCTGCAATTTTCTTCGTGTTACCAGTCTTACTCGAATACACTACGAGAATGTTCATGAAGAACCTCCATGGTGGTAATTTTTACAAAAATATCATCAAAAACCGGCAAAATAATTGACACAGGTCAAGGTTTCATGCCCATTTGTTTTGGACTCATCGCAAGTGCATGAATACAGGAATTATTTCGTTCTTTTGCCATAGGCAATCTCGTTATGTCCAGACCAATCTATGGACTTAAAGCCCTTTTTCGGCTATTTTTGTGGGCAGTAGGTACTTCAAAGACATTCGTGCAAACAAAAAGCTTAACAAAAGTAATAGCGATGGTAGCGAAGCAACCTCGGAGACCTTGATGTTCCGAAGAGATTGCTTTGTTGTCTCCCGTTGGGAGACTTCTTGCAAGGATAGAATGTTGCAAATGTTTTTCACAAATCGATCCAGTGGTGTATAGAAGTGTTAACAATAGTTGCAGATAGCTAATGATAGTTCGGGAGGGGTCATGATTGTGCAGATCTATGAAGTTCAAAAACCTGAGGAAGCCGAGAAGTGCGCAGAACTGGGAGTTGACCACGTAGGAAGCGTGATCATATCCGGCGAAGAATGGCGAAATGCTGAACTCAAAGACGTTGTTAAGGTTTGCAAGGATTCAGGTGTAAAAAGTTCCCTTATCCCCCTTTATAACGAAGAAGACTTGATATATAAGACCCTGGATTACTATGAACCTGACCTGATTCATTTTTGTGATTCCTTGACAGATATTCGAGGTAACAAGATTGACTTGGAGCCGATAAAGGAATTCCAGTTCAGGTTAAAGGAAAAATTTCCCGAAATTTCCATAACCAGGTCTATCCCGGTGCCGGCGAAGGGCATTAAAAGCGACTTACCATCCGTTGAAATTGCTGAAGAACTGGAAGGAGTTAGTGATTATTTCTTGATTGACACGTGGCTTGGTAAAGAACCGGTGGAGGGATTCGTTGGTATTACCGGCATCACGGCCGACTGGGATATTGCAAGAAGCGTGGTGAGAAATGCAAAAATCCCGGTAATACTGGCCGGAGGTCTTTCTCCTGAAAATGTTTATGATGCCATACTTAAAGTAAAGCCCGCGGGCGTTGATAGTTGTACTCGGACAAATGCAGTGGACAAAAGTGGTAACCCGGTGCGCTTCAAGAAAGACTTTGAGAAAGTGGCCGAGTTTGTCAAGCAGGCAAGGAAGGCAGCTATCGTGCTCAGTTAAAGATGACCATCGATTCCGGTTGAAGGACTGAGATTAAGAAAACCGAAATAAGCCGTTTCTTCGTTTATGTTTCCTGTCTTTTGTTTTTCTGCGATGTCAAAGAATTTTAGCGCAAGCCTTTCGGTATCCCGAAGGGCTTTTACCACGGTGTCTTCTTCCTGCAACAATATTTTTGTTATTCCTGGTGAAAGCCTTCGAAAAAGGTCGGTTCCTAGAACGTAGGGAGGCGGATAAAACAAGGCCTGGTATTGATCGAATTTTCGAAGAGTCAATAAGTCCATAGCCAAACTTGCCCAGAAAAGTGATTTTACCTGGAATAAAGAAAGAAAAGTAACCTGGGTTACGAGGCAACGGTATAAAGAGTTGGCATTAGAACTCAAAGGAGCATCTCCCGATTTGTTTATTTCGTTACTCAGGTGCCACAGCAATTCCCTTGTGCACTGGCTGTATAAAGCTATCCAATGGGGAAAGTCTTTTTTTTTCATTTGATACCGAAGGTGTTTCCCGAGCACTAGGTCGAGGAGACTCTCTATCCTGAAATGACACGACATGCTTTGAGTACACTTGGGGGCTTTTGGGATTTTCGGGCAACTCTGGCAACATTTAAGCACCAGCGGGTGCCATACCATGTCTGCTGCTAGGTGACCGAGATAACCTAGGGCAAACGAATAAAGCGAACCTGCCACTTGTTCTGTTGAAGTGCTTTTACTTATCAATGATGTTATTATTCTGAATGAATTTTCGCCTCTTCCACTATGAAGAAACTTTGCAAGTCGCCTGTAGCGGAATGTCGGAAAATCGTAAAAAAGGAGGTCAGGTGAAGTATTCCCAAGCAGAAAGGAGGAAGGATTAAGACTTGATACTTCAACTTGCGGATCTTGCTTGTTTCTGAGAATATGAAGAAGACTTTTACCAATGAGCAGGTGGCTGTATTCTTTTGGCATGGCGCAGGAAAACTCCCGGGTGATCTCGTTAATATTAAATAGCTTAAGCCTTGAATAAATAGTCTTTTTTTTATCAATAGTCGACTCAAAAAGTTGATTTTGTAATTTAAGTTGCCATTTGCTTTCCACTATATTATTTAGGAGTTGTCAATTTTGATATACACCATTGGTCAATCTGTTACAGTTAAAAAGTGATATGAGCGTAAGGAGGGTTTACGTTGATGTCCAGCTATGGATTGAGAATTTTCAGTGGGAACAGTAACCGTGAATTGGCTGAACAGGTCTGTGAGAGGCTTGAAATACCCCTGGGAAGAGCACGAGTTGACAGATTTAGTGATGGAGAGGTTAGGGTTGAAATAGGAGAAAATGTCAGGGGGACCGATGTATTTGTCATTCAGTCGTGCTCAAATCCCGTAAATGATCACCTGATCGAACTCCTCGTCATGATTGATGCTTTCAAGCGCGCTTCTGCGAGGAGAATAACCGCAGTTATGCCTTACTATGGCTATGCAAGGCAGGACAGAAAGAACAAGCCGAGGGTTCCTATAACAGCGCGCCTCGTTGCAGACCTGCTGACAAGAGTTGGAGCTAACCGGGTGCTAACGATGGATTTGCATGCTGGACAGATCCAGGGGTTTTTCAACATACCCGTGGATAACCTTTACGCTTCTCCCATACTTCTTCCTTACATAAAGGAAAATTTTAGCGGAGACATTGTCATCGTGTCCCCTGACGCGGGTGGTGTTGCGAGGGCTCGAGCATACGCAAGCAGGCTTGGTGCGAATCTGGCACTGATAGATAAGCGGCGAGATGAACCGAACAAGGCCAAGGCCATGAACATAATAGGAGACGTAAAAAACAGGCTTGCAATAATTCTGGATGACATGGTTGACACCGCCGGGACACTAATGGAAGCAGCAAAAGCCCTTCTGGAACACGATGCCCTCAGTGTTCATGCCTGTTGCACACATGCCGTTCTATCTGAGCCGGCGCTCGATAGAATCGCCCAGGGACCATTGGAATCCCTCGTTGTTACTAACACAATCCCGTTAAAAGAACGTGCTAAAAAGATTTCTAAAATTAAGGTCCTTTCAGCGCACAGGCTTTTTTCGGAAGCCATTAAAAATATTCATAACGAAGACTCTATCAGTTGCCTATTTGAAATACGACACTGAGGTCTGTTTGCCGATGTCTGCTGAAGAACCCCTTGGAAAAGTTTGCGAGCAGCACGGGCTAGAGCCGTATTCTCTTTTGTCAGAGAATTATCCGACCTGGCTGTGCAAGGATACGAGGGGCAGGCTGTATGTTCTAAAGCGAGTCGATAGATCCCAGGATCCTCATACCATGTTAAGGGCGCTCAGAGCCCTTTATACTCCTTTCAAGTATCCCGTGCCCGTCACCGGTATCGGTGATCCGTACCTGGTCTATCCGTGGATTGAGGGAAGATGCTTCTCAGATGTGGATCTCTTTGAGAAAGACCTTTTAGGGGATGTCCTCGAATTGGCAGGCCGCATACAGGCTCTTTTGAGATCCCTACACCTGGTGCCTTTTTTTGAGAAGGGCTTGAACGTTTGCGAAAAACAAGGATTCGGGAATACGGCTTCATCCATAGCCACAAGAATAAATTTTGGTTGCAGTCCAATGCTTGACCAGGAGATTAAGAAAGCGAGAAGGTACGAAGTGGCCGCATCCTACAGGTGGGTTAACAAGGGGATAGAAAAGTGGTCTGACACAATTGTGAAAACCGGCATCTGGGAAAGGGAATCCCTTGAAAAGTTCAAAGAATTGCTTGATGTTTTTCCGGCAATACATCTGCCGATTACCGGAAATAACCTTGTTCACGGAAAATTTACCCCGGATCATGTAATCTTGTGCCCTGACGGTTCGGTTGCTGTGATTAGCTGGCGGGTAGATCCGCGTCCAAGGCGTTATATGCAGCTTACTTTCCTTGCATGGGCACTATTTCGCGATTCTAACCCCGGGATCTACGATAGGTTTTCAGATTTGTTCCCAAAGTTTTTTGCCAGATCTTTCTACCTGGAAAATTTGATTGTGTTAAACATATGCCTCCTTGAACAGGGTTATCATTTCAGTAAAAATGGGTTGTCAGGAGATGGCCTTGTTGATGAGAAAATATCTTCTGCCAACAGGATTCTTTCAGAAGGACTTGCCACGATGGTTGCGAACAGGTCATGAGAAAATTTCGTTACCAGCTCGATCAAAAGATCCCAATTCTTGAGGTAATTGTTTACGGGATTCAATGGGCGATAATGATGTTCCCCGGTCTTTTGATTGTTACTGACATTGCAGCCGGAGTACTGAAGCTAAACTTAATGGCCAAGGCGCATTTTTTCCAGTACTTGCTTGTCATTTCAGGCATTTTCACCATCTTACAGACTCTTATCGGCCACAAATATCCGATACAGGAGGGACCTTCCACTGCGGTGCTGCTTGCCTACATCGGACTGGCTCCCTACGGGATTAAGGCCATACAGGGTGGGATGATATCAGGGGGGATAATCATTGTTATGATTGGATTGAGTCGGCAAACACGGCGGTTGAACCGATTTTTTACTCCCAACGTCACCGGGGTAATTCTGCTACTTATTGCATTTTGTTTGCTCCCTTTTCTACTTCCTAGACTCCTGGGTGTGTCGACTGAGAATCCATCGGGTAGTCACATGATAGCCCTGGTGTCATTTTCCCTGATAATTTTCATAGCGCTTCTTTCTCACTGGTTATCAGGATACCTTCAGACCACTGCAGTACTCCTGGGTGTGATCGTGGGCTATCTCGCATTTCTATTCTTAGGGAAAATTAATATCGGCGTGATTCTAAAAACACCGTGGCTGGAATTGCCCAGGCATGAATGGGCTTCGTCGCCGCAACTATTCTGGCCTGCAGTCATTTCCTTTGTACTTGCTTACCTCGCGGTTGTAATTAACACAATTGGGAGCATCCAGGGTACTGCTGCGGTGGTGGGGGAGAGGGACATTGAGAGAAGCATAGACAGGGGAATTGCCTTAAATGGACTTGGCGGAGTGGTAGCGGGATTTTTCGGTGTGGTGGGGACAGTTTCTTACTCAAGCAGCCCCGGAGTGGTTCTTGCCACAAGGGTCGCAAGCAGATATGCACTTACCGCTTGCGGTGCTCTATTAATGTTCACCGGTCTGGTGCCGAAGCTGGCAGCGCTTTTTGCTTCCGTTCCCGGTTCCGTAGTCGGTGCGGCCCTTTGCGTGGCCATTGGGTTCCAGATAGGGGCAGGGATTGACGTTATTACAAGCCATGTAAAAAAGTTAACAGCCAGGGATTACCTTGTTGTTGGGCTACCACTGATCGTAGGCACGATAGTTTCCATGGTTCCGAGGGAGTTTTTCAGGGGATTGCCGTCCGCTGTTGCAGTGCTTGCGTCCAACGGACTCGTTCTGGGCATAATAATGGTACTTTTGCTTGAACATGGTTTTCTCAGGAAAAAGTGAGGGCATTTCATGAGTTCGACAAAATACATAACATGTCCCAAATGCGGGACCTCTATCAAAGAATACCGTAATCCGCTTCTGACGGTAGACATCATTATTCAACTGCCTGGCGAAAGAATTGTTCTTATCGAAAGAAAAAACCCTCCTTTTGGGTGGGCCTTGCCTGGTGGATTTGTTGACTACGGGGAATCCCTTGAAGATGCGGCCCGACGGGAAGCAAGGGAAGAAACTTCCCTGGATGTGTTTGATCTGAGGCAATTTAGAGCATATTCCGATCCCGAAAGAGATCCCAGGCACCATACAGTTACCGTGGTCTTTACCGCAAAGGCTGAAGGTGTACCCGCCGCAGGTGATGACGCAAAGAAGGTTAAGGTTTTCGAGTTGGGCCATTTACCACAAAATATGGCTTTTGACCACGGAAAGATTCTTGAGGATTATATTAAAAGAAGGCAGATGACTGATAAGGACTGCTGAACGGAGGTGGGGACGGTCAAAATGAAGTAAAAACGTGTTCCCTATGGTTTGTTGAAGCAAAGGTTAGGGGGTTACTCTGCCGATGACGTTGAATTTGAATGCCATCTGTCAAGGAAGGCTATTCGTCTTCCGTTTTGAGGCATACACTCCTGTACTTACAGTCGTACTGGTCGCAAAAGCTCGTGGCCCTTCCAAAGCAATCAAAGTTTCCTTCTCTGAGTTGCTTTCTACGCACGGTGTGCATCAGCAGTGTGCGAGCGCAACTTTTACACAGGCCGTGGCTGAAGAATTCTTCCTCTTCTCCTGCGCCCCAGGTTTTTTTACATCTTATGCATTGGTATTTCATTTTCAGCGGCCCCAAAACAATATGTTTTGTTTGTAAGTTATACAAAGCAATTTTAATGCCATGGGTGATAATTTCAAGACGCAAAGAGGTATTTACTATGAAAAACAGGGTAATAACAAGAGATGTATGGAGATTTACCAGGGAAAAAAAGAGTAGCGAAAAGAGTACCTTGGTACGAGAAGAAATCTGGTCACTTTTTGTGCAGGAGACGCAGGTAAACACATTTTTATGTTCTGGAAATTACTTGGAAGAACTTGCAACGGGGTACCTTTACAACAAGGGTATAATTGCAAATCGGGAAGAAATAACCGATTTTGAACTGGATACCGAAAAGAATAGAATGCAAATTAGTATAGCACCTGAGTGCAAGGGTTTTGTTTCGTTTCAACTCCTCTCAGAAGCTAAAAAAAACCTTCCCATGGAAGCCAATATTAAATCCAGGCAACGTGCAAAGCCTGGAAAAGGAGACGGATTCATAATCAGCAAGGAGCAGGTTTTTAACCTAATGGTTCAATTAAATGAGCTTTCAACTTTATACAAAGCTACCCACGGAGTTCACAATAGCGCAATAGCAACGCCCGACAATATCCTTGTTTTTCGCGATGATATCGGTCGTCACAATACGATGGATATGCTTAAAGGTTACTCGTTGTTGAACAATTTGCGCCTGGATGACAAGATACTGGTTACTACTTGCCGTGTTACTGTTCAGATTATTGACAAGGTCATAAGGATGGGAGTTCCAGTGATAGCGTCTCGAGGTATAACCACGGACCTGGCACTTACCCTCGCGGAGGAAGCAGGCATTACACTTATAGGGTTCTTGAGAGGGGGAAGGTTTATTGTTTATTGTGGGGTTGAAAGGATAGGGGAGTAGAAATCATTGTTGATCTTTTCTTCATGCCCGTTGGGTAAAATCTATTTTTTATCTTAAACCGGAAACCCAAAGAGAACGAGTAGACTTTTTCTTTATGATCCTGTAAAAAGAGATAAATGAGAAACTTATCACAATATCTTCTGAAAATAAGGAGGAGAGAAAAAAATGGATGCACACTTCATTTTTGGGGTGGTCCTGATATTGGCGACCCTAGGTTTGTGTTATGCGTTTAGAAAGGAAAATAAGAAATAAATAGGGAAAAAATCAAGGCCAATTTCTCTGGCAACTGGACTCTTTGTATTGATTATTATTTTACACCATAAAAGAAGTACATAACGGTCAGCTCTACCACAAGAAAGATTACTGTCATTACCGCTCCTGCCTTGGCATAGTCTACCGTTCTGTAGCCTCCTGGTCTCATGATCAGGGCATTTACCTGGTGTGTTGGCAATACAAAGGTATTTGAAGCAGATAATCCTACGACTAGTGCCGCCATCCTTGGATCGCCTCCTGCCATAATGGCCATATTCATGCACAATGGGACAAGTAGCACGGTGGCCCCAACATTTGATATTACGAGGGTAAAGAAAGATGTCATTATGCCTATCACTGCCAGCAGGATAATTGGAGGAACCTGGCCGATCATTTTTAGCACGCCTTTGGCGATAAAAGCAGCAGTACCTGTTTGTTCAAAAGCTATTCCAAGAGGGATGAGGCCGCCAAGTAAGAAAACGGTCATCCAATCTACCGAATGGTAAGCTTCGTCAACAGAGAGCACCCCTGTAATTATCATACCGAGGGCGCCAGACATCAATGCAACAGACAATTTAACCTTGAAAAATATGATTTGAGAAAGTGCTAGCGCAAGCCAAAAAACTGCCCACCTTGCTTTTTCCGGGCGAAGTATTTCTCCTTCAAGAGGTGATGCAAAGGTTAGCGCACGGGGCTGAGGCTGGTTCCTTATGATATGAAACCTGTCCCAAGGACCCTGCAAGAGAATTGCGTCTCCCATTTTCAAACGGACGTGGTTTAAACCGGCAAGGTACACTCTTTCTCCCGTGTAAATGGCAATTGGATTTACCTGGTATTGTTCTTGGAAACGTACTTCCCCCAGAGTTTTACCAACAAGGGGAGACCGTGGGGATACAACGGTTTCTACTAGTCCAGCATTGGTTCTGGCTAGGTCATCTGCAAAAAAATCAAGACCGTCCTTTACTTCCCACTTCATGTACTTGGCAAGTTTTAGTACATTTCGTTGCCTTCCCATAACCACGATATCATCACCAGCGGAAATGAAATCTGTCTTTTTCGGGACAAGGTTCTTCAACTTTGTCGAAGCATTTCCGATTGCTATAACGGTTACCAGAAAATTTTGCCTGATTCCGAGTTCTTCCAGTGTCTTTGGCCTTTGAAAGTCATCAGGTATGTGTATCTCGTAGGGTTGATCAAGCGCGGGATAGTGCCTCATTAACATGTCAGTGATCCCGCCGCCTTCCCCCTCTCCTTTGCTTGCCGGAAGTATGAATTTACCGAGTAGGAGGAAGTAGACTATGGCACTTGCAAGGAGGCATATGCCTATGGGAGTCTGGGTGAAGAGTCCGAAAGGCTCAAGCTTCTTGTTTCCAACAACCATCAGGTCATTTAAAAGGATGGTCGGACTTGCACCTACCAGGGTTAAGGTTCCACCGATGATTGCACAGAAACCCATGGGCATGAGAATTCTGGAGATGGGAATGTCAAGGCGTTTTGATATACGCTGGGTTGCCGGAAGAAAAAGGGCCGCTGCGCCTATGTTTTGCATCATGCTTGATATTATGCCGACGGTTAGGGAAACAAGGGCCATCACCCTTTTTTCACTGTTTCCGGCCAACCTGATGATGGGACTTGCCACTTTGTTCATCACCCCTGTTTTGTCAAGCCCGGCACCGATTATAATAACAGCTATGATTGAGACCACGGCGTTGCTACTAAGTCCCACAAAGGCTTGCTTCGGAGTTACAAGTCCAATTAGCGGCAGCAGAACCATCATTATAATCCCAACCACATCCACTCGTACCCATTCCATGACGAAAAGGATTATTACAAAGACGAGGATAAGTAGCGTAAGAATCATATCCGGTGTCATATGTGGCTTTTCCTCCTTCAATTAGATGAAAGCAACCACTTGCGGAGTTTCTTGTGGCGGTCTGTGTTTCAATTTGCTGCACTGATGTATTAGTGCAAAAAGTTACAAGTGAATCAATCTTATATAGTAGGCGCTTTCCCATGTCAAGCTAAATCCATGCTGCTATAAGTGGTTTCTGGCTTAACATGAAACAATTCCGAGGACATGGCAGAGGATGCGAAAACTTTCGCATATCTGAAACTTGACCATAAGAGGAGAAGTTGCTAGGTTGTTTTCAACCCGTTTTAGCGGGGGTTAAATTGCTTATATTTTCATTTTGAAACAGTTGCTCTTCTTAATTGGGAAAAATAGCGGGGGTGAGACGATGATTAGGGAAAGTCCAAAAACGTCATGGAATGCTGTGGGTGCCACTCCCAGTGTTTCTAAAAGAGCATTCGTTGATCCATCTGCTAATGTTATCGGTGATGTGGTTATAGAAGACTATGTTTACGTGGCTCCCCAGGTTGTATTAAGGGCAGACGAAGGTAGTCCGATAATAATAGGGCAGGGATCAAATATCCAGGATGGCGTTATAATGCATGCTCTTCTCGGAACAAGAATAGTTGTGGGCCCAAATTGCTCGGTAGCTCACGGTGCAATACTGCACGGTCCGGTGGAAGTAGAAGAAGGCGTGTTTATTGGCTTTAGGGCTCTTCTTTTTAAATGCAAGATTGGCAGAGGAAGTTTTATCGGTCATGCAGCTTCAATCAGCGGAGTCGAGCTGCCTGCCCTAGTGCATGTTCCGGAAAGAGGCTTCGTTAAGTCTGAGAATGATATTACTTCTTTGGGTTCCGTAACGGAAGAACAAAAAGAATTCAAGGAAGAAGTACTTAAAGTTAACCGCGAACTGGCTAGGGGTTATCTTGCCATGGAGAGATGATCCCAAGCCTTTAACTGTTGGGATATTTACCTGCACGCGTAAGGGTTTAGCGTGTCACTCCGGCCGGAGTGAAGCGTAGAGCCGGAATCTAGCATTTTCTAGATGCGTGCCGGATCGAGCCAACCCCTGACTAGGTCAGGGGGGCGGCATGACCTGCAAGAGGCCCTTGGCTGTTTGGGGACTCGGATTTAGAGATCAGTCAGACATTACCAATCTCTGCGTCTTTGGGCCTTGGCGGGAGAAAACTCGTATTACCGCAAAGATGCAGAGACGCAGAGAATGCATTAAGATAATCAAATTTGTCTCGGTAAATCTTTGTTAAACACGCCCATTCTCGAACATTCTTTCAAATGTGCTAAATGTCCCTTTTGTAGGTTGATTTTCAGGGCATCGGAGTTATTAAGTTGCCTAATCAATACTGTCGGTGTCTCGTGGGAGAGAAGAAAATAATTGCCTGTTGCCTCTGCGGTCTGCGGCGCTTTGTGGTGAAGTAATTTGATATAAATGTGTGAGAAACCGATGAATCGGTTCCTTGGGAAGGGCTGGTATCCTTTCCCACGGTTAAAACCGTGGGCTACCTGGTTTATTGCTTGAGATTGCCGGTGTCCTTGCCCCCGGTTAAAACCGTTGCCTCCAATCCTCACTAATGGAGTTCCCATTGACCCATCACCCCGGTTAAAACCGTGGGTTGTCTGGTTTATTGCTTGGGATTGCCGGTGTCCTTGCCCCCGGTTAAAACCGTGGGCTACCTTGCTTGTACCCGGGTTGCCTTCGCACAAAAAACTAGAGTTTGAACCGGGGGGTGCGTGATCCCGGATTAGCTCTCGGATTCATTCGGGGGCAAGGAGGATACCAGATCGGCTTTTTGTTTCAGGTGATTTCGAATTTTTCTACAAAATCTTCTATGCCTGCTACAAAAGGACTTTCAGGATCAATTTCGATTAAAGGTTTTCTCTTGGCCACGCTAACTGGTAAATTTTCGTCCTCCGGTAGCCTCACAATAAAGTAATTGCTTACTCCTAGGTACTGGTTAACGAGAGAACAGAATGCTTTTGCTATTTTATCGTCTTCGTTTTTCTTTGTTCTGTTAAATATGACGGTAAAACCGGATCCGTTAAGTGCAGATTCAAAGTCGTCTCCCAAGGTGCTATCCTTCGTTTTGAGGTATTCCACTATTTGAGGTACGGTTTTAAGTCCTAAGGTGTTTTCGGGATTTTTTAACTCACTGAGATAAGTGAGGGTTTCAAACCTCCTATTTTCCCGTAAGTAGCGTTCTATTTTTCTGAAGACATAGCTTTTTAGAAAGGAATAAGAATTCATTACACTGGTTATTTCGGGATTCGTGACTATGATTTTTTTCTGACCTATTGAGTAAAAGTCCAGCGTATTGTATGCGCTTCCTGCACCCAGGTCCAGAAGGATTATGTCATATTCAAGTTTCTTTATATGCCGGATTAGCTTCATTTTCGTTTGATAAAAAATATTAGCCAATCCGGGTACGTGACCGGCTCCCGATACAAGGAATACGTTTGGATATTCAGTGCTTACGGCAGCTTCTGCCAGAGTCGCCACCGATTTATCCAGGAAAGAATAAAGGCTTACTTCCGCCTGCATCGCATTGAACAAAACATGCAGGTTTGCGGCTCCTAGGTCTAGGTCCAGCGCAATAACCTTGTAGCCTTTCTTCCCGAGTGCTACGGCAAAATTCGCAACAAATACCGTTTTCCCAACACCACCCTTGGGTCCTGCTATGGAAACGATCATTTTTCGATTATTCACCTGCTAAATACCCTATACAAATTATAGGTACTGTCATTACTTCTGAAAGAACTTCCATAAATCAATTTAGCACAAAGATAGTAGAAAAATAAAATTTTCTTTACCTGTAAAATTTATAACGCTTAAGCTTTCGCCACAAGGATACACGGTCTATCCCGAGAATTTTGGCAGCCCTCGTTTTATTTCCTTTTGTCTGTTTCAATACCCATTCAATGTATTCTCTCTCGTTTTCTTCGAGGGTTAAGAATTCTCTTGTCCTGTGGCGTCTTATAAGGTGAGGATGTTGTTGGAGATCTAGGGGGAGATGAAATACTTCGATTACCGGGCCTTGAGCTATCGCTACTGCTCTTTCTATTATGTTCTCGAGTTCTCTAACGTTGCCGGGAAATTCATAATGCGTCAGAATTTGAATTACTTCGTCGGATATTTTCTCTATATTTTTCCCTTGAAGATCGCAGAATTTCCTGAGGAAATGATTGGCAAGAAGGGGAATATCTTCTTTACGTTCAACGAGTGGTGGCAGAAAGAGGCTGACTACGTTTAACCGGTAGTAAAGGTCTTGTCTAAACCTGCCTTCCCCGACTTCTCTTTTGAGGTCTTTGTTTGTTGCCGCCAAAACCCTTATATCCACGGGTATTTCTTCCGTGCCACCAACCCTGATAAGTTTTCTTTCCTCAATTACCCTTAGGAGCTTTACCTGCATCGAAAAAGGCATGTCTCCGATTTCATCCAGAAGAATTGTCCCGCCGTGGGCAGATTCGAGGAGCCCCTTTTTTACACCCCGCGCACCCGTGAAAGCTTCCTTTTCATGGCCGAAGAGTTCGTTGCTGAGGAGTTCTTCGGAAAACGCTCCACAATTTATAGCAAGAAATCTTTTTTCAGCCCTTGGACTCAGTTGGTGAATCAACTTAGCAACAAGCTCCTTGCCAGTTCCAGTCTCTCCGAGGATAACCACGTTGCAGTCCGTGGGAGCTATCTGCTCAATGGTTTTTTTTAGCTCCATCATCTTGTGACTTTTTCCAAGGAGTGGAAAGGCGTTTCCGCGACTTTCCACTAATCGCCGCTGCTCAGAAATTTCTTCCCCTAGTTTTCTTTTCTCAAGGGCCTTTTTAACGATCATCCTGAATTCATCAATGTTATAAGGCTTGGCTAGGTAGTGATAAGCTCCCTTTTGCATGGCTTCAACCGCAGACGAAACAGTGGCACAGCCCGTAATTATAATTACTTCAACATCTGGATACATGTTCTTTGTCCTCTCCAAAACCTGTATCCCGTCAGTGTGCTGCATCAAATCTGCCAGAACCAAGTCGAATTCTCTCTTGTCAAGCTCCCCAAGTGCTTGTATCCCGCTGTCCACAAACGTGACCTTGTAACCTTCTTTTGTCAAAATCTGTTCCAGGGTTTCCCTGTCAATAAGTCTGTCATAAATCACTAGAATTTTCGGCTTTTCCATGATCTTTCTCTCGTTCAAAAAATTTTTAAGTATTTTTTGGCGGTAAGTGTATTGTAAACAGAGTTTCTCTCGGTTGACTCAAGACTGTTATTGTTCCCTTGTGTTTTTTTACTATCCCGGAAAGAATTGCGACGCTACATCCCACCTTGGTAGTAAAAACGGATCAAAAATGTTACCAGGGTATTTCTAGAGAATTCCAAATCCGGAATCCTCATTATTATGGCTTGTCCCATGGTTTCATCTTTGTTGGCGTACGAGAAAAAGCCAATAAAACCTATCGCAACAATGCAGATGCAAAGACCGAAAACCATTTTTTACCGAATGTTTACATGCGGTTTCAACCCTCCCACATTCCTCTGTCCTTCCGGGAAAATTAATTTTTTTGATTCTAGGCTATCCTTTTCTGTTACAATATGCAACAGTACTTTTTCGATGTTGCAATAGTTCATAATACACTGATATCGTGTTGAATATCTGGGAGCTCAGGAAATATGTTGCATGTTGCAACAGTAAGGGAGAGCAGGCACAAGTTTATTTTGGCCATGTTTAGCATGTATTATCGAAATGTTATGTCTTTTATTAAAACTGGCATCTATCTTGATTAATAAAAATTTGGAAATATGGGTAAACAGGAGGGGCTGGAAGAAAAAAATTGAATTATACCTGAATCCGTGACGAAACTTTATGGATAATTTGTGTAACATGTCTAAATTACTCATTATTGGTCAGATAGCCAGGGTGGATCATTCTCCACCTTGTCGAGTAATCTTTTTAC
>JALSTM010000063.1 GCA_026983715.1 Desulfobacterales bacterium | reverse complement strand
TTATGATCTGTGGGAAGAAAGGCGCGGTGTTCCGGCATTTACCGTTGGAGCCGTGTTTGGCGGGCTTACCGCCGCGTCTCTTTTTTGCAAGATATTCGGAGAAGATGAACTGGCGGAACACTACCGCAAATCGGCAGCCGAGGTGAGGGATGCAGCCTCTTCGATTTTGTGGTGCGAGGACAAAAATCGATTCTGTCGAATGGTAAAGAGGGACGTGGCCGGAAAGTATGTCCCGGACACGACCTGTGACGCAAGCCTCTGGGGGCTGTTCGCCTTTGGTATGTATTCTGCCACCGATCCGCGGATCCGATCAACCTTTGATGTTCTCCGAGATCGTCTATGGATAAAAACACAAGTGGGCGGTATGGCCAGGCAGGAAAATGATTATTACCATAGGGTATCAGAAGATGTCCCTGGTAACCCATGGTTCCTCTGTACGCTATGGTATGCTGATTACCTCGCCGAATGTGCCGAAGGAAGGGAAAAAATTAGCCAGGCAATAGAGATCCTCTCGTGGGTGGCTGAACATGCTCTTCCTTCGGGCGTCCTCGCGGAACAGTTGCATCCTTATACCGGGGAACCCCTTTCGGTATCACCTCTTACTTGGAGCCATGCCGCTTTTGTGGGTTCGGTGCATAGGATACTAAGGAAGCTGGGTAAAATGGACATTTGCCCGGAATGCGGGCTTCCGAAAATAGGACGAGAGGACGACTGGATTACCCGACTCTACGATGAAACTTGTAAATCCATTTACGGGGATTGCAAGGTGAAATAAATTTACCGTACACATTTAGAAATAGCGTAACATTCTTTCTGTAAAATTGGATTATTTGAAAAAGAAGCAGGTCATAGCTTATCCTTTCTGAAGGAAAAAAATATTCACAAGGAAAGGAGATCACCATGACCTGCGATAGCAAAGATAACATAATGAGCGATATTTTGAAACTGGTAGTTTCCTCGGATCTGATGTTCCCTAGTTGAGCATAATGGTAGATGGTTCTTTTCCCGTTGGTTTCTTTTATTATTCTTTGCCCGAAGGCGTTGTAGGTGTATTTTGCCAGGGTAAGCCAGCAGCTTTTTGATAGTTCCTATACCTACCTCAATTTGAATACGAGGATAATTGAGAATATCGCGAGTAAAACACACAGGAGAACAACCGTATAAGGAGAGCGAAAAAAGAACAGCAACCTTGCTTCCTTGGCCTCAAAGATGTGACCGCAAGAGGGACATCTTACTTCCCTGAAATGTTCGAATTGGTTTATTGCATCAAAGAACCAGAACGGTGCGTATTCCCTTTTTATTTGATAAGCACGGGACTTTTTGGTTATCTCGAACTTGTAAGTACACCTTGGACAAGTTGTCATTTTCTTCTCGTTGATCATGTTATCAGCTTTGTTTCTAGTTCTACTGTTCTGGACCATTCTACCAATAGAAAAGTGTTTTCCAGTCAGATTTTCACTTTTCTCACCTTAAAGGTGTATTATCTCACTATCCAAGAATAGCTACCTCCTGCAGAGACCTCTAGTCCATATCCTGGAGAAATAGATCCATAAGGTATCGTAGAGGGTGCATTTCCTGTGACTGGATTAGTACTTATCTCACCTCCAACTCCAAGTTTCGGTTTTGTTGGAATTCCTGGTGGGAAAACATTTAGGAAGACACTCCAACCTGTAACATTTGAAATAATATCTTCTTTGTTGCAGCCGGCAGCGATACTAGATGGTATTTGCAAGCTACAACCTAGTCCTCCTCCAAGATTAACGCTTTGAATGAGAAGATCAAACGTGTCGTCGCTGTCCATGCACTTGAATATCAGATGTTTAACTGTGATCGCTGCAAAGAATAGGAAACCTCCGTATTGCCAGCCGGAAAATATGTATGATCCCGATGGACTGCTGCGTCCGGCATGCTGGCCTCTTAATCCGATCAAGGGCAGGCTTTGATCCGGCATCCTGGATTTCCAGGTACAACAACCACTGGGTTTCCGTTTCCGAGTGATTGAAAAGTCGCTTCGCGACAATCCAAAACTTTTCTTCGCCTGACGGTAAGGAGGGTCAACCATCTCCGAAAGAGACACTAAGCGAGAAAAACCGAAGGTCTCCTAAAGTCCTGTTAAAAACATGATCTTCTACCGTCTCTGGAATCAAAAGCTCTTTATCTTTGTCATTTGAGAGATATAACCCAAAGTAACAACTCAAGAAAAAGTAATACCACAAGACATAAACCACTAATTATAGTTAAATAGTATAATGTTCCTATTTTCCCAAACTTTTCCTGAGTATATTTTTTGTATTCAAGTATCATCAATGGCCACAACGGGTTATGACGCATTTCGGTCAGAGAATGTTTTCGCCATTTTTTAAATTGAACGACGATTAACAGAAATGAAACAATAAATAAAAAGCCGGCAATTGACTCCAGTAATTTTATCATATCCATAGCCTAGTGTAAGCAACATCCGATTTCTTCAGAACCCGAAAGCCAATAAAAACATACCGTAGCCTTAAATCCTGTTCCGGTGCTAGCGCCTAGAAACGGGGTCATTCCTGAACTACTAAAACCAGCACCACCCTCTATGCCAAGTGGCCCATAAATACCAAAGCCTAACTCAGGTGAAACAAGGTATTGAGGGGGAGATGTGCAAGAATGATTCTGGCCTCCAAAAGCTGCACCACTACTTACTCCTACGATAAAACCAGCCCCAAAGCATACCTTACGGTACTTGTGCTTTCGCAAGGTGGTACCATCACAGCAGGTCACATAAGCTTGGCCATAACCTACAACAAATTGAATCTCCCATCCGCTGTATCCAGCTTCCTTTAAGCCATCTGGATCAAGATATCGAATCGGATTTCCTCTGGCATAATTAAAGATGTGTGTGAGATCACCTTGTGAGCCGTATGGAACTATGCCTATGGGGTCGGATGTAAGATACCTCCCCGTCCCAGGATCATAATATCTGAAATAATTGTAGTGTAGGCCTGTTTCTGGATCAAAGTACTGTCCGGGGAAGCGGAAAGGGTTGGTGATGGTGTCGATGGTGATGTCAGCCTGCCCAAAGGGCTTGTAGTTGGCGCTCCAGACAACTGCGCCTGATTGATCGGTGATTTTCTGTGGGGTTCCGAGATGATCATTGTGGAAGTAATAGTATTCATCGTGAGGACAGTAGGTTTTTCCAAGCTCTGAAGCAAGGATGCTGAGATCATCTGAGTTTACCGCCCTATCTCCGTTTACATCTCCCGGGCACGGGGATGCGCTTGAACAGTCATTTCGGTTAAAATCTGAAGCTAAGATCGCGAGTTCATTTCCGTCTACATCGTTATCTTTGTCCAAGTCGGGTAGGCACCTTTTTGATAAAACCATCGCTATCCTAGAGTGGCCAATATATATGTAATCTCTCACGATTTGAGATCCGATCGTTTCTTCCGATATGATGTTTCCTACTTGATCATAATGGTAGATGGTTTTTTTCCCGTTGGTTCCTTTTATTATTCTCTGACAGGAGTTTACGAGTTTCTGAGTCAAAATAGTGTAATTGATTGTGAAATCCGTAAGTTGGAGCTAAAGTTTTTGTAAGACCCCACGCACTATTCGGTAGCCAAAAGTTTTAAGTATTTGGGCTTGCAGTGGTGATGGTTCTTCAATAACACGCTGAGGCTTGGATGAACCTGCATTCCACACCAGGCATGAATGGAGCCGCCGCATTTCTTTTATTGCCGTCATAGCTGATATCCCTATACCAGCTCTGTGCAACCGAATCTCTAAAATCCTCAGGTAAGCAAGAGCAACTATACAGGTAAAGATGTGACAGCGAATCATCCGATCGGTCCAATGTCCAAACGGTCTCACGCTTATCAGATCATCATCCTTGGACTGCCTAAATGCATTCTCTACGATATAGCGATCGATGCTCGCTCTAACAATTTGATCTGTTGTCCAATCCTTGTGATCGGTAACAATGATCGTTTTTCCAAATCTTTCCATATAACGACCAATCCGGTAGTAGTTTTTACGAAAAACAAGTGTCCATCGCCCATTCTTTTTCTCTACAGAAAATTCGTAGAGATCTTTGGGCACGTGGAGCTGCTCGCATAGGGCATAAAAATGTTTCTCAATACGCTCCTGGCGGGTC
>JALSTM010000062.1 GCA_026983715.1 Desulfobacterales bacterium | reverse complement strand
CTCCACGGCAACTTCGTTGGCAGCGTTCAACACTGCCGGCATGGTGCCTCCAGCCTTCAAGGCATCGTAAGCAAGCCTCAAGCATGGAAAAAGTTCAAAATCCGGCTCATAAAACGTGAGTCTCCGCAATGAAAATAAGTCAAGCGGAGGATTTTCAATGGGCAGTCTGTCCGGATAAGAAAGAGCGTAAGCTATAGGAGTTTTCATGTCCGGAATACCTAGCTGGGCAATAACGGAGCCGTCGACATACTCGACCATGGAATGAATTATACTTTCGGGGTGAATGTGAATATGTATTTGCCCCGGTTCTACCCCAAATAACCAGTATGCTTCAATGACTTCCAGGCCTTTGTTCATCAAAGTTGATGAATCAATGGTTATCTTGGAACCCATAGCCCACGTTGGGTGGTTCAAGGCATCATTGGGAGTAATGTCCCGCATTTCTTCTTTACTAAACTTCCTGAAAGGCCCCCCTGAGGCAGTGAGGAGAATTCTTCTCACATCCTTCCTGTTGTTTCCCTGCAAGCACTGAAAGATCGCGCTGTGTTCACTATCCACAGGCAAAAGACGAACATTTTTTTCCTTCACCAGCTTCGTTACAATTTCCCCTCCCATGACAAGGGTCTCTTTGTTGGCCAGGGCAATGTCCTTACCGGCTTTTATCGCTGCAACCGTAGGCAAAAAGCCAGCTCCACCAACGATAGCAGACACCACCACGTCTGTCTCCGGTAACGACGCTATTTTCCCGTAACCTTCCTGGCCCCAGTAAATTGCCAGATCTGTCGGGTTGCTAAGAAGGTTACCGAGTTGAGTTGCAACACTTTCATCGAGCACGGACACGGCTCTCGGCCTAAATTCATCCACCTGCTTTTTCAGCAAGTCTATATTCTTGCCAGCACCCAGGGATACAACTCTAAACCGGTCCGGAAATTGACGAACGATTTCCAAAGTACTTTTTCCTATGGAACCTGTGGATCCCAAAATTGTTATATTTTTCATAACTTCCTTGCGTTTACCTTCATTAGAGCATGTAATACAATGCCGGAAAGGCAAAGAGCAGACTGTCCAATCTATCGAGCAAACCACCATGCCCGGGTAGTATGTTGCTCGAGTCCTTAAGTCCGTGCGACCGCTTAATTAACGATTCTGCAAGATCTCCCAACTGTCCAATAATGTTTAATATAAGAGCCATAATTACAAGTTGAAGGAGGTTCTTATCTGTGGAAAGCGCAATCCCAAAGATGATAGCCATAACCAGGCTGGAACAGAATCCGCCCACGGCTCCTTCAACTGTCTTCCCGGGGCTAACGTCCGGGCACAGTTTTCTTCTACCAAACTTTTTCCCAACATAATATGCCCCGCAATCCCCCGCAAAAATAACTGCAAGGACAAAAAATATCCATATTCTACCAAGCAAAACTATGTGTGCAAGGCAGTACGGTATGTAGATAAGGTGAAATATTCGGAAAGCAAGCTTCTCCAGCACTCCTTCCCGTTTTCCGTAAAAGGTGATCGCTTCAGAAAAACAAGCAAATATGTTTATGAGCATTCCACCCAATAGGCCTCTCAGCCCGTAATAATAAGCAAGCATAGGTATAGTAAGTGCCAGTAATATGAAAATATCAACCGGAAATTTCGATTTTTTTTCATCGTAAGTAATCCGGCTAAATTCCCAGCTTCCAATGCCTGTTGCAAGAAGAACAAGCAAAAGCAACCATACCTTGCTGGCAAACCCAACCACAAGAATTAGAACGGGAGCAAGGACGATAGATGTTATCCATCGGAGCAGATGTTCTCGATCATTTTTCCCTTTTTTATTATTGTCTGTCATACGAATCAACTGGCAGGGTCGTTATTCGAGTGTGAGTGCAATTGATCGCTAGTTCTCCCGAACCTGCGTTCTCTTCTCTGGTAATCCCGCAACGCGTCAATCAGCTCTTTTTCTCTAAAATCGGGCCACAAAATTGGAGTAACGTAAATTTCGGTATAGGCAAGTTGCCAGAGCAAGAAATTACTTATTCTAAATTCGCCGCTGGTTCTAATAAGAAGGTCCGGATCAGGTTGCCCCTTCGTGAACAGGTAAGCTGAAAACAGATCCATGGTGATATCTTCCGTGTCTATTTCATTTTCGAGCACAGAGTGTATGATTTTTTTTATCGCAGAGATAATCTCCTGCCTGCCTCCATAGTTAACGGCGAGGTTTACAACCATGTCATTGTTATTTCGTGTTTTCTCCTTTGCTACGTCCAGGGCATCTATAACCCTGGGTGGAAGTCCTTCTTTATCTCCAATGGTATTCAGCTTTATTCCTTTTTCCAGCATCTCAGGAAGTTGGCTGTCTATGTATTCAAGCAATAAATCCCAAAGAGCATTTACTTCCTGGGCCGGTCTTCTCCAGTTTTCTTTAGAAAATGCGTAGAGAGTTAGATAAGGGATGTTAAGCTTCCGGCATGTGGTAACAATGGCCCGAACAGATTTTGCACCCTCCCTGTGTCCATGGATACGGTTCAATAAGCGTTTCCGAGCCCATCGGCCATTGCCATCCATGATAATGGCGATGTGACGTGGCAGTTTTTGAAGATCAAGCTGATCTATTGGGTCCATTTGGTATTTTCTTCAGCACATGGGTACTCTTCCCAGTCGTTTTTTCAAACTATATTTCCAGGATTTCCTTCTCTTTTTCCTCACATACCTTATCAATTTGTTCTATGAATTTATCCGTAATCTTTTGCACTTCGTTTTGAGCTCGATGCATGTCGTCTTCCGAGATTTCTTTTTCCTTTTTGAGCTCCTTGAGCATTTCGTTTGCTTCGCGCCTTACATTCCTAATTGCCACCCGGCTTTCTTCAGCCATTTTTCTTACCAGTTTAACCAGTTCTTTGCGCCGTTCTTCGGTTAAAGGCGGAATGTTTATCCTTATGACCTTACCATCATTGGCCGGCGTTAAGCCAAGCTCCGATTTCAGAATCGCTTTTTCTATTTCACCCAGAACCGAAGGGTCCCACGGTTGAATCATGATAGTCTTGGGGTCAGGTATGGTAAGAGAAGCAACTTGTTTGAGGGGTGTTGGTGTTCCGTAGTATTTTACACGCACTCCATCCAGGAGAGAAAGCGATGCTCTGCCGGTTCTTACTCGCTGATACGATTTTTTCAGAACCTCCACGCTTTTTGCCATTTTTTCCTTGGTTTCGGCCATAACGTCATTAATCATAGCTACTCTCCCTCCACCCTTGTTCCTATCGGTTCACCACACAAAACCTTCTTTATGTTTCCCTTCTTAAACAGGTTGAACACAACGATTGGCAGGTGATTGTCCCTGGCTAGAGAAATTGCCGTGGCATCCATTACTCCAAGATGCTTCTCCAAGATTGTCCCGTAGCTCACCTTGTCGTACTTTTGTGCAGACGGATCCCTCATCGGGTCACCGTCATAAACACCATCAACCTTGGTTGCCTTTAGCAGTATCTCCGCTCCAATCTCCATTGCCCTTAATGCCGCTGCGGTATCGGTGCTAAAATACGGATTTCCGGTACCTGCGGCAAATATTACCAGTCTGCCCTTTTCAAGATGACGTAGCGCCCTTCTTCTAATGTAGGGTTCGGCAACTTCTCGCATGGTAATGGCTGATAGCACCCTTGTGGCAAGCCCTTTTTTTTCTATGGCGTCCTGGAGTGCCAGGGCGTTTATAACGGTAGCGAGCATCCCCATGTAATCCGCTGATGCCCGCTCCATACCTTTCGATGCAATTGAAACCCCTCTGAAAATGTTACCACCACCTATCACTAGCGCGATCTGTACCCCCAGGGTTTGGGCCTCCACAATTTCATCGGCGATACTACCGATTGCTTCCAGATTGATCCCAAAAGCACTTGAACCCATCAGGGCTTCACCGCTTAATTTCAGTAAAACTCTTCTGTAAACTGCCCCGTCTGCACCCGCCATATTATCACTACTCAATCTCTTCTCCCAACTGGTACCTGGTGTAGCGACGAATAATTATATTTTCTCCCGTTTTACCAATCAACTCATTTAGATAATCCTGCACAGTAATATCAGGATCTTTCACGTATGCCTGCTCAAGAAGGCAGCTTTCCTTGTAAAATTTTTCCATTTTTCCCGTTACAATTTTTTCTACTATGTGTTCGGGCTTTCCTGAATCCAGTGCCTGTTTCTTATAAATCTCTCTTTCTCTTTCAACCGTTTCTTTAGGCACGTCCTCTCTTTTAATCCCCAATGGATTTGTTGCAGCTATGTGCATTGCCAGGTTTTTAACAAATTCTTGGAAGGCATCACTTTTCGCAGTAAAATCCGTCTCGCAGTTCACTTCAACAAGCACTCCTATACGTCCACCGGCGTGAATATAGGCATGGATCATACCTTCGGAGGTTGCACGGCCTGCCCGTTTTTGTGCAACCGCCAGACCCTTTTGCCTGAGGTAATCGATAGCCTTTTTTATGTCCCCGCCGGTCTCCTGCAGGGCTTTCTTGCAATCCATCATACCCGCATTTGTTTTCTCTCTAAGCTCTTTCACCATTGCAGCAGTGATTTCCAACGTTCCTACCTCCTCTTATTCTATTCGCCTAAATTTCTTAGTTTACTCCTTCGTGGATCTGATTTGCTCCTCATTCTTCTGCCTGTGCAGCCCTAGGCTCCTTGTCAGAAATTTCGGGTTGAACCTCAGGCTCCTTGGGTTTTTCTTCTGGTTCCTCCGATGCAGCTTTTATTTCGGTTACCGGGTTAATGATTTCCACAGCCGGAGCACCTTCTTCTTTTATTAAAAGCTCACCAGCAGGCACTTCTTCAGGCATCTCCTGCTCTTTATCCATCTCGGCCTGCATCTTTTCCTCGTATTTCGCCTTTCCTTGCAAGCAGGCATCTGCAATCTTGGACGTGAGCAGCCTGATTGCTCTTATTGCATCGTCGTTTCCGGGAATGATGTAATCAATGGGATCCGGGTCACAGTTAGTATCAACAATCGCAACCACTGGAATCTTGAGCTTATTGGCCTCATGAACCGCAATTTTTTCCCGCCTCGGATCCACCACCCAGAGAGCACCCGGAAGGCGCTCCATATCCTTTATACCACCGAGGTTTCGTTCAAGCTTCTGCTGAATTCTCTGCATTCTGAGAATTTCTTTCTTGGGAAAACGGTGGATGCTGCCGTCTTCCATCATCGCTTCAAGCTCTTTGAGCCTGTCGATACTTTTCTTGATTGTTTTAAAATTGGTCAACATACCGCCTAGCCAGCGATGATTCACGTAGTACATTCCGCAGCGCGTGCTTTCTTCCCTTATCGTTTCCTGTGCCTGCTTTTTCGTCCCTACAAAAAGTACCGATTCTCCTGAAGCAACAACGTCAATAATGAAGTTGTACGCAGTGATAAATCGCTTAACGGTCTGCTGTAAATCGATTATGTAGATCCCATTACGAGCTCCAAAGATAAACGGTTTCATCTTTGGATTCCATCTTCGCGTCTGGTGACCGAAATGAACACCTGCTTCCAAGAGTTGCTTCATAGTGATAATTGCCATAAAAAATCTCCTCCTTAAATTTGGTTTTTCCTCCGTTTCCCTGAACCCACCTGTTTTTCCGGTGAGCACCAAAAAGAAAGCGGAAACGTGTGTAATAACTCAAATCAAAGCTAACTAACATACTCCTTTCTTCTATGCAAGAAAAATTACGTAAGTTGGCGAAATTCAATTGTGAAGTATAACCAAAAAACGCTCAAGGCTTGTAGCTTTCAAGCTTTCTTATCCTGTCGAGAATCGGTGGATGAGAATAATTAAACCACACGTACAGTGGGTGCGGATTAAGATTTGAGAGGTTATCTGCGACCATTCTTTTGAGTGCCGTGGCAAGGCTCTCGCCAGAACCGAGAAGACGTGCCGCAAATAGGTCTGCAGCTCTTTCAAATTTTCTTGATACCGCCATGTAGACGGGTTTAAGGAAAAATCCGGCTTTGCCCCAGAATATGCTGAGAAAAAAAAGGCCCGCATACGGTTTTATCCCCGAAAATCCGAAAGTGGTGTACATTTGTTTCCAATCTAGCAAAAGGTAAGCGACGTAAAACCCTACCATCAGCGATATCTCAAATAAAAGCAATTGCTTAATTATATGTTTCCCCTTGTAATGGCCTACTTCATGGCTCAAAACAGCAAGTATTTCATCATGAGGGTGAGAAGCAAGAAGCGTGTCGAAAAGTACGATTCTTTTGCTCTTACCCAGCCCGGTAAAATAGGCATTGGTGTGACGGCTTCTTTTCCCCGCATCCATCTGGAAAATTCCCTTTACCTTGAAACCCGACGATTCCATGAGACTCCCAACTTTCTTTTCCAGGATCTGATCTTCAAGGGGTTCAAACTTGTTGAACAAGGGAGCTATTACAACTGGGTAAAGAGCCGTCAGAAGGAGTTGTATAACCGAAACGGATAAAAAAGCCCACATCCACCAGTACCCAGGGCTAAACTTTATGGTCCACAGGACCACCGCAATCAGAAAAGAAAGTAGGATAAAGGAAATGAGTGCGCCTTTTACTTGGTCCCCTATCCAGGTCCTCTTGGTGGAAGTATTGAATCCGTAACGGTTTTCAAGTACGAAAGTATGGTAATAATCAAAAGGAAGTTCAATTAAAAAGAGGAGAAAACTTGGGACGACTATGAAAATCGTTCCAATAAGTATCTGGTTGGATAGAGATTTCTCCAGGTAGTTGTTAAGAGAAGGCAAGGCACCCGAAAGGATTATAACCAAGAGCACTGTTGCGCTCACAAGCTGTATTATGACACTGAAAACGGAATTATCACGCGTGTAGGATACAATTTTTTCATACTTATTTCCATCTACAAAACCCTCGAGTTCCACGGGAACTGAGGTTCCCTTTTTTTTGAGATTTTTCCTGTTTAGGTACTCTATCCACACAACGAAGATTTCGTGCAATATGTAAACAATCAAAAAAGTAACGAGCACCCAATTTAGCCTAACCATAAATCCCCCTATTCAATGCTAATTGGCATCCTTGCAGAGTAAGACCAAGGATGTAGATTCGATTATATCCATCAAGTAAGCTATGAATCAAGTGCTGTTGATGGCATAGGATTTCTTGGAGCTAATCAGCACGCCCGTACGACATTGCTCCTGCTATAGCGAACTATGAAAATATCTCCGAAGGCTCACTTGGAGCTGAAAACAAAGTAAGACAAAGGATGAAAGCGATTTTTAACTTATTCAATGCATGGGCATTTCGCCAATCACAAGATTATGTTTGGCGAAAAAATATCTCTCTGGACTCTGGGATCACTCGAGTTTAAAGGCTCAACTCAATGCAGATTTATTTCAAATGTCTACCGAAGTTGAAAGAAATATGGAAGAAGTACCAAGTCCTCACGCATTATAGTACTTCCCCATCACAGGCATTTTTGTTTAGAAGGCGGACGAGTGGCGCTTGTGTTTAGCTTGGTGGGGATGGAGATGACCGGGATCGAACCGGCGACCTCAGCCTTGCGAAGGCTGCGCTCTCCCAACTGAGCTACATCCCCATCATCTGAAATTTTATAAGACTCACCTGGTCATGTCAATGAGAAATACAAAACAGAGTTTCAAGTGAAAATTGAATACATAGGGGCTGCGGGACGTTTTTATTTGACGCAGTTACACTCTTCAATCTTCCCTTGACGCGCATGACCCGCTTCTTTCATTTGCTCTTAAAGTTCAGCTTGAAGCCAGAGATGAAAATAGCTGAAATATTAATATATTATAATTCCTGAACGAGCAGGCTTAAACAAATAAGCTTTCATCGATTTTCCCCCGGACTTTTGATGCCCGAGGGGGAAAATCGAGTCCGCAAGTAAGTGTCCTTTGAACTCTTTTTTATCCATAGTTGTGGGTGCCCTTGATGCATTTAACCCCACACTTTTCTTCGATCATCTTAACCAGTTCATCCATGTCGTGATAGGGACACTCAGGTTTTGCTCCAACCATGCAATTGCTAAGATGTACGGCATCAAAATCCGTATTCTTTTTAATCATTGCCAAATTGCTCACAAATGCCCGCCCGGGGCAGCTACAGTTAAGAAAGCCCACTACCTTTACCTCCCCGTCATACTTGGCAAACTCACCATCTTTTTGAGCGGCGGCCGTAAGGCATTTCCATTCTCCCGGGCAGCCATAACCATCTTCCGTATAACTTCCGCAAGCACCAATAACGACTCTCATAGTGACCCTCCTTTTTCACGGTTATAGATCTAATCGTAAAAATCTCCCTGTAATTTAAAGGGTGATTCAAGGAAAATGCAAGCATAAAATCTCAGATATTTTGCCTTGCAGAATAATTTTAGCTGGAAAATTGATCCAAAAAGTTCTACTCTATTGATGTTCTTCCAAGGCATAGGAGTTGATAGTGAAACTGCTAATGTTTTACGCGCCGGAATTTTGGTTTAAAACACATAAAAAAGTCCTCCCGGATGTCGAAGATACCGATATGGAGGAAAGCATCAGCAACACGGTGGTCATTTTTTTTCATGCCGAACCCCCAGATGAAGAAAGATTAAACAGGGTTATTACAAAATTTACTAAAAACGCAAAGTGGCTGGCCGGAAAATTCAAAACCAAGTCCCTGGTATTGCACTCCTTTAACCACCTTGCTTCTGGCAAGGCTCCTCCCGACGTTGCTACTCGCATAGTAGAAGAAGTAAAAAAAAGGCTTGAAAGGGTTAACTACAGAGTCACGGTAACCCCTTTTGGCTACTTGAACGAGTGGAAAATACACGTGGCAGGGGAATCTTTGGCGAAGGTTTTTAAGGAG
Organism: Desulfobacterales bacterium; assembly: GCA_026983715.1. Lineage (GTDB taxonomy): Bacteria > Desulfobacterota > Syntrophobacteria > B119-G9 > B119-G9 > B119-G9. The sequence goes on along the minus strand of JALSTM010000062.1, from coordinate 9,699 downwards.
ATTTAAAGTTGTTGTCTGAACTATCGCGATTCAAGGTTATTGATGCCCACATTCATTGTGGGCTTCAATACGGGAATCTAAATTTTGAAAACATTTATCCCCTGCTAACCGCTGCAGGAATTGACGCGGCCTGCATCTTTGCTCCCGTGGAAGAAATATATGATCGGTACGATCCCCATTTCAAGGATACGGAAGAGTGGAAAAAAAAGCGCCACCTCGCCAATAGTTACGTGTTATCACTGCGAGAAAAGGGCAAGCCTGTTTTTCCCTACTATTTCGTCTGGAACGATTTTAACATTTCGGAACTAGATAAGCCTTATTATGGTATAAAATGGCACAGGCACCCGGACGAACCGGAATACAACTACAACGACCCCAGGTGTCATAAGTTCATAGAAAGAATTATAGGAAAGAGGCTTCCCATTGTACTCGAAGAAAGCCTCGAAAACACAGTTCTATTCATTAAAGAACTGGCCCCAGGAGCCACGGTGATTATTCCTCACCTTGGCGCATTGAATGGTTCTTTTGAATCCCTGGAGAAAGAAGGGATATGGAATTTACCAAACGTTTATGCAGATACCGCCCTTGCACATTCTTCAACCATTGAACATTACATAAAAAAGTATTCCGTAAACAGGTTACTTTATGGGAGTGATTACCCCTTCGGTTTGCCAAAAACCGAAATCACCAAGGTATATAGTGTCGGATTGAATGATCAGGAGTTGAACTCCGTGTTGGGGGATAATATATTGGCCCTATTTAAAAAAATCGAATTTAGGAGTGATCATGAGTGAAAATATCTTGAAACACATCGCTTACTGTACTGATTTTTCTGAAAATGCTAACGTTGCCTTTGACCTGGCCAAGGATCTTGCCTGGAGATACGGTGCTACGTTGCATATAGTACACATCGTGGTAGGGCTTACCCTTGTTCCCGACCAGGAAATCTGTGTCCCAATAGAGCTGGTACCAGAGGATTCCAGGGTAAAGATTATGGAAAGCGCTACTGAAGCGGCTGGAGAAAGGATCGAAGAGCTTTATTTGAGCAGATTGAAAGAAAAGCAGCATCGTGAAATACACATTGTTCCGGGGTACCCGGCGACGGAAATTATAAAACTTGCAAAAGAAAAAGATTTTGACCTGATTGTGATGGGAAGCCACGGGCTTACGGGCCTGGCTCACGTCATCTTTGGCAGTACGACAGACAGGGTCATGAGAAAAGCCCCTTGCTCGGTATTGACCGTGAGGCAGAAGAAAAAAGACGAGTAGCCTTGGACCGATGGTATATCGGTTAATCTAACCATGTAAGCCATCATGAGCAGGCACCAAAACGAAGCGTGAATATCTCACAATTTGTTTCTGCAAGGGGCATGGGAGTTTTTTAGCCGCTTCCAGAAAATATATCATTTTTCCCCAATCTAACAAAACAACCCTCGTTTATAAGCCAAAGCGATTTATGATGGTTGACTAAAATGAACTCTTGGTGCCAGACTGCGCTGGTTGCCATGGCTGTCCGCTCATCTGGTTGGGTGGTTCTTAAATATTGTGTCAGAAAAAAACCAAGGCACAGTCATTGCGATCCCGCACCCACTTCCTGCGAATTGTAGGAGCAATGGCAAATAGTCGTATTTGAAGTAGGTGCGGGATCGCAATGACCGAATGTCGCTGTTTTTTGGGAATCGATCCAATAGTCAGGGGCTAACTTTGATCAGGCATTTGGGAGTTCCAGGCACACCAATCACCGAATTCCCGCTTTCGTGGAAATAACAAGTCACTTCGCGACAATCCAAAACTTTTCTTCTGTTAAGAATTAGAGGTTTCACCAATTCAAGAAAAGACATTAAGTAACCGCGGGAGTACCCAGCGCTTTATTTGCCTATTGTCTCAGCGAACCCATGATTGATACTCTTTTAAGGGACTTAAAACACGCTCATGCCAAAGTGGTGCGTACTTAGGCACTCCTTTTTGTCATTTGACCATTTTTTGCCCTTTGAGCTCTTCAGTAAATTATTATTGAAACGCCTCAAACCTTGTTACAGTACCAATCCCAGCAACTTCAGCACTAAGCAAATTCTGGCTCGATTTTTGCGTACACTATTTTCAAAGTAATCTCTCCCTGTCCCTCTATCAAAGGGATGTGGGGTTCTTGATTTGCTGTGGCAGCCACTAAAGCTGAAAAAATACAAGTATATTGATTTAACCCATGACGTCATTTTTCCCTATTGAAAATTTATCAATGAGAAGAGAGGGCTAGACGGAGAGGACAATGAAGTAAGTGATACTGACGAGGCTTAAGGTCACCATGAGCGAGGTCATAAACAGTTTCAGTAAATGGTTTTCTACACCGCGAGCAAAAGAAAATCCTGAAGAATGTGAGCAGTCGAGCAAAGCCGGAAATTCTATTTTATTGCAAAGTCTTGCGCTGACAGCAATTACGGTTGCAGCCATCTTTTTGATTCGCCGCCCCCCATTGGACTTGGACTCCAGTTATCTCCTCATACTCCTGTTTATTCCCTTGGTGCTCTCAGGCTGGTGGTTTGGCAAAAAAAGTCTCCTTCTACCTGTTCCCTTGCTCTTTATTATTGTTTCGGGGCAATTTTTCGGACCTCTCGCAATTATCAACGATTTGCCGAAGGAATTAAGATTAGTATACCTGGGGCTATGGTGTTTAGTAGGTGTCTTCCTGTGGATAACGACTACCAATTATCGGCAAAAGATGGAGACTGAAGACAAGACAGTTGAGGAACTCCAGGAGACCATAAATGAATATGAAACTCAGGTAAGAGATTTAAACATTGAGATCGGAGACTACCTGAGCCAACTGCGCGAGTACAGAACTTCCCTTGCCGAGAAGGAGAACACCATTCTGGACCTCCAAAACAAAATTGAACAGATCTACTCCACTACCCTTGCTCCCGAAGTGGCACGGCTCATGTTTGAAGGGAAGCTCCGAAACGAGAAGAGAAGATGTTCGGTTCTCTTTGCAGACATAGCCGACTTTACTTCCTTTTCAGAGGAGAGACATCCTGAAGAGATAGTGGGAGAGATAAACGAATTCTTAAAAATCATAGAACCAATCATAGATAACTACAATGGAACAATAGACAAATACCTCGGTGATGGGATTCTTTGCGAGTTCGGAATCCCATCAGACTACGTTATGCATCCTCTTCAGGCCATACTTGCCTCCCTCGAACTCCACGAAGCTATTCGGAATGTCAAAACCGATTGGCAGATGAGGATAGGAATAAGCACCGGATATGCAATAACAGGTGTAATTGGGCACTTGAGAAAAAGCTACACAGCAATCGGTTCTGTGGTGAACCTTGCAGCAAGGTTGCAAGAAATATGCAAACCAGGGGCTATTTACGTTGATGAAGAAACATATTACGAGGTAAGTCGTTTTTTTAGAGTAAAAAGGGTGAGATTTAACGAAGAAGATGAAGAAGATGCGGATTACGAGCAGTTGCGAGAAAAGCTATCTAAGTTAATCAAGAGAATCAAGACTAATCCAAGGGATGTTGAAGCCTTCTTTGAAGCCGGCAAGATATACTTTGACATGAAGGAACCAAGCAAGGCCAGTTGCTTCTTTAAACAGGCCCTAGCGCTAGATCCCGACAATCCAGAGATAAAACTGGCCTATGCAGATGCAAACATGACGAAAGATAGGTACGAAAAAGTGGCATTGCGAGGCAAAAAGGCTCCCCTTGCCGTATTCGAAATCATCGGGCTTAAGGATCCTCTTCACGACAGAACAGTAATCCCCGAGAAATTCTACCAAAAGTATAATTTTGCCGAAGGCTTTATCCAAGTACCTAAGAATGTTGTGTTGCCGGTGGAGGCAATAGACGGATCCATTGGCCATGGAACCGTTGTAGCGGTCTTATGTTATGCACTTGCAGACTGCTTCAAATTGAGTGAAACACGAAGACGAAATCTATTGCTTGCGGGCTACCTTCTCGATCTCGGAAAAAAGAAAATCTCCCCGCATTTGCTTAACAGAAAAGGAACATTGACCGAACTGGAACTGGCAGAGATAAGGTTGCATCCGGAAGAGAGCGTTGACATGGTGAAAAAACTCGGCATAAATGAACCCGAGATTCTTAGAACAATCCTTGAACATCATGAATACCTTGACGGTAGCGGTTATCCGTTTCAGAAACGTGGTGATCAAATAAGTCTCGGTGGCAGGATAGCGGCGGTCGCAGACATGTATGCAGCCCTCACCGCCTGGCGTCCCTACAGGGAAAGATGGGAAAAGAAAGCCGCCCTTGAAGAGATTGAAAAAAGCGCGCGCTTTGGCCGACTCGATAGACGTGTCGTGGACTACCTGAAAAAACTTTTGAGCGACTAACCAGCATGGCTGCATCACATTGGGTCGGAAACAATGCAGAGGGAAAATCGAACGTCTCTTTCGTAAAATAGCTGGAACCCATTCCCACGGATAAATCCGTGGGCTACCAGGGGTACCAGGCTTCCCATTCCCACGGTTTAAACCGCTGGCTAGCTTTCTCGTTACTCAGCGTTTGCTTCCACCCAGTAACCTACGGTTAATTTCGGGGGGATGAGCCTCATGGCTCGATTTCACCTTTTTCACTTTCCTTCACTTGTGCTAATATACAATCCGGTCAATTTTTAAGGGAAACATACCTGGTAAAGGAATAGCGTGGGAAACAGTATAATCAATGGCCACTGGCAGGACTGGAAAATATCTTTCACCTCGAACAATGCCACTCAACCCCTACAATCTGTTTTCAACTTACCCGACTGGGTTGCACAATTCCTGGTCAACAGAAATCTTTCGTCATTAGAATCGTCCAGAATATTTCTTTACCCTAGCCTCAATAAGCTTCCCGATCCCGGAATTTTTCCGGATATTGAAAATGCCGTTGAACACATACGCAAAGCCATACTCTCTCATCACACCATAGCTGTTTTCGGTGATTACGACGTGGATGGAATTACCGGAACAACTGTTTTAACCGATTTTCTTTCCTCTCTTGGAGCGAACGTACTACCGGTCATCCCGAACAGGTTTAAGCACGGCTACGGGTTAAACTCCAGAGTAATTGATCAGCTAGCGAGCCGCAATGTAAAACTGATCATAACAGTGGATTGCGGAATCACCAGCGTCTCTGAAGTTGAACACGCATCGAGGCTTGGCATTGAAACAATTATCACTGACCACCATCAACCGGGAACCACGTTACCCAGGGCCATTTCGATTATCAATCCTCACCTGGTACCCAAGGACAACGAAGATGCTAACGTCGGCCAGATTACAAATCTTGCAGGAGTGGGTGTAGCTTTCTACCTTGCGATAGCCTTGCGAAAGCATTTGAGAGCCAAAGGTTTCTGGACAGACTCTACCGAACCAAATCTCAAAAAATACCTTGATCTAGTTGCCCTTGGCACTATTGCCGACCAGGTGCCAATTACAGGAGTAAACAGAATTCTTTGTAAGTTCGGACTGCTTGAGCTCGGAGAATCAAGAAGACCGGGTATAAGAGCACTAGTAGAGGTCTGCAAACTAAAAAACAAGCAAATTTCCGTCTGGGATGTGGGTTTTTTACTTGCTCCGAGAATAAACGCTGCCGGGAGAATGGGCTCTGAACATTTGGCCTTGCAGTTAATGTTGAGTTCAGACTACGAAGTTGCTGGCAAGTTGGCTCTGGAGCTAGATAAACTTAATAGGGAAAGACAAGACCAGGAGGAACAAATTCTACGTGAAGCCACTTCCCTCCTTGATGAATCCTCTGGACACTGGAACACGGCAAGCAGTATTGTTTTGGCTAAGGATGACTGGCACAGGGGAATAATCGGAATAGTTGCATCAAGGCTTGTTGAAAGATTCGGGAAACCTGTAATTTTACTTGGGAAAAACCAGGAACTCTGGGAAGGATCGGCGAGAAGTGTTCCGGGACTCAATATTTTTAAGGCACTTTCCAGGTGCGACGAGTTCCTCGAAAAATACGGAGGTCACAAAATGGCCGCTGGCTTAAAGCTCCTTCCCAGCAACATGGTCAAGTTCAGAGACAGATTTAACGAAGTTGCAGCGGAGAAAGTTCCTCCTTCAGGTGTTCGCAGGCAATTGATGATAGACGCAAAACTAAATCTTCAAGATATTACGCCACTTACAATGAAATTCATTGAAGAATTATCCCCATATGGCATCGGAAACCCTCGACCTTTGTTTTTGCTGGAATCGTTCGGTGTAAAGGCTATAAAGATACTAAAAGAGAAACACCTATCCCTTCAAATAGAACAAAACGGAAAAAGCATGAGAGCGGTGGGATTCAACATGGTAGATGATCCAGACTCAATTCCCAGCTCTTTCCGTTATCTTGCCTTCTATCCGGTGTACAACACCTGGGAAGGCAACACGTACATAGATTTGCGAATTGTCGACTTTTGCTAGGTTTCTTTCGTCTTCTTATGCCAGAAACGAAACTGGCGTGTTCAGGTCTTTCAGTTCAAAAAAGCCCTTCCCTTCCTTATCTTTTGCAGAAAATGGCCAAAATGGCTTGGCATCAAGAACATCAGCTTCCATGCTCCCGTAGAATGAGACTACCTTGCTGATTTCCGCTCGCACATCTTCCAGCTTTTCATACTTTGGTCCACCCATTCTTGCCATGATATCCGCAACAATTTCCCAGTCAGGACGAGCCAGGCCGGGGGATGAGCATGCAGGGTTAAGCCTTGACACCCGTCTTTCCATGCTCGTTATACTTCCTTCTTCTTCCACCAGGGCAGAACACGGGAGTACCGCCGAGGCTGCCTTGTTCGCATGAGTCGGAAAAGGTGACTGAACTATGAGCATATCAACCTTTTTAAGAGCACCGGTAAGTTCTTTAACAGTCTGTGTAAAATAAGGTGAACCAAATAAGTAAAGCGCCTTGATCTTGCCTTTCTTGGCATTTTCAAGAATCGTATCCAGCCTCGACCCCGTCTTTTTCGGTACCTTGGTACCGTATACTTCTTTCAAGGAATCCACCTTGCTGAGAGGAGTATAGCCCGGGTAATACTTGGGGCTCAGCCCCATGTCGAGAGCTCCCTGGCTGTTGGCATACCTCGGAAGCGGGAAAATACCTCCTGATCTCTGCCCGATATTACCCGTGAGCAATGCAAGGTTGAAGAATGCCTTCCAGAGAGAAATATCCTCGGCCGTTTCCATGTAATCGAGAGGCAACACGAAAGATACCTGGGGCGCTTTGCCAAGGAGCCTTGCTACCTCAACCAGTACGTCTGCCTTGATACCGGTCTCCTTTTCTACCTTTTCGGCAGTGTACCTGGAAGCCTGCTTCTTGATTTTATCGAACCCTCTGGTGTTCTTCTCCACAAAATCGGCATCGTAGAGTTCTTCACTTATTATTATATTGACTAATCCGTTCAGAAGATCTGTTGCCTTACCTCTCTTAAGGTTTAATGCCTGGTCAGCACATTGGCTCAAGTTCCCTCCTTTCGGATCTGCAACAATAAGTTCCTTCCCGTGGTGGTTGCATAATCTTCTGAGGGCTGTCGCAACAACTGGTGCACAAGTTTCCACGTCACCAACAACGAAGGCAACGGCTGCATCTTCCAGCGCGGATAACGGCTGTGGCATACCAAATACTCCAAGGTTTTCACCCATGTCATCGATTACATCCGCATAGGCGTTAATACCTACAGCATCTATATTATTTGTTCCGAACACGCTTCTGGCTAGCCTCTGGAGCAAATAGTTCGCTTCGTTACTAAAACCGGCTGAACCGATCACAGCAAAACCATCCTTGATTCTTTTCTCTTGCAATTTGCTTAGGTTTTCCACTATCCAATCAAGGGCCGTATCCCAGTCGGTTCTCGTAAGTCTTTTACCCTTTCGGATCATTGGGTTTTCCAACCTATCCTTCTTCCATAAATAGTCAAAACTTCGGAATCGGCCTTCTTTGCACGTATAATTTCGGTCAAATGCATCCTTGTCATTGCCCTTGACCCACATAATGCGGTTGCCCTTGGTTTGAAAAATTAGAGAACATCCGCAGGCGCAGTGGGTGCAAACACTCTTTACTTTATCCCAGCTGATTCTATCAACTACCCTGCCTTCAATCTTTTCAAGCAAGGCACCGGTTGGACAAATGTCAAGGCAAAGTCCGCAGGCCACACACTTTTCATTTATTTGTGGCCAATCAGTGAAATCTATAGCTCCCGCACATTCATAATAAGTGCAAACGGTTACGCACCTCTGGCAGCGAATACATTTATTGGGATCGACAATTATAAACTCGTTTGTATTGAGTTCTTCCAATGTCTTGTAATCAACCCTAAGCGTAGGCTGTTCCCTATTTTCAACATCGTATTCCGTTAGCAATTTTCTGAACTGGCAGTCGTACGCCGCTCCACATCCACAAAGCAGGCACCTTTTCGCTTCTTCCAGCGCTTGTTCTTCAGTAAGGCCAAGTTCTACTTCGGCAAAATCTTTGACACGTTCAGCCACTTCCAGTTCGGCCATCTTTTCACGATCCTTCTTGGGAAAAATCTCAAAAATGGATCTGTCAATCGTGTCAAACTGTCCTCTTGATATATTGAATTCCTCCTTTGGAGGCGTAAGATCTTCACCTTTGAAGTACCTATCAATGGCGTAAGCCGCCTTACGCCCGTCTGCAAGAGCAGTAATAACTGTCAGCGGACCGTGGTAAATATCACCACCGACAAAAATCCCTTCTTTACCGGTATACATGGTTTCCGGGTCTGCCTCGAAGGTTTTCCACCTTGTTATCCCCAGTTTTTCCATGTACTTGTCTTCTTCCGGTGTCAGCAAGTCGGGAAACTGGCCTATGGCAGTAATAAGCTGATCCACGTCAATCATTGTCTCGGAACCTTCTATAGGAATCGGCCTCCTCCGACCACTTGCATCCGGTTCACCAAGTTCCATCCTTACAAATTCGAGTTTTGTGAGCTTGCCGTTTTCCCCGTGTAGCTTAACCGGAGCAGCAAGGAAGTGCATTTTAACACCTTCGTGTTCCGCGGCTTCAATTTCTTCTGGGTTGGCCGGCATTTCTTTCCTGGAACGCCTGTAGACAATGGTTACTTCTTTTGCACCCATACGCAGACATGTTCGGGCAGCGTCAATAGCTACGTTTCCGCCACCGATGATGGCAACCCTGTCCGCTACCTTTACATCCTTACCCGCAGCAACATCCCTAAGAAAATCTACACCGGATATAACGCCATCTAAATCTTCCCCTTCTACTCCCAGCTTCCTTACCGCCCACGCTCCAATTCCTATAAAAATGGCATCAAAGCCCTGTTTCTTCAGATCTTCTATGGTGAAATCTTTTCCCCATTTTTTACCGGTGTGGACTTCCACTCCCAGACTCAATATTCCTTCAATTTCCCAGTCTAAGATGGCTTTGGGGAGACGGTATTCGGGTATGCCATAGCGAAGCATACCCCCAAGCTTCTCAAGGCTTTCAAAAATTGTTGCACCATGTCCGAGGCTACGTAAATAATAAGCTGCACTGAGACCGGCAGGCCCACCACCAATAATGGCTACCTTCTTACCACTCTCTTCGGGCACCTTTGGAAGTATCCTTGTCCCGCTCTTTCGCTCAACGTCCGAAGCGAATCTCTTCAAAGGATTGATCGCCAGTGCTTCATCAACCAGATTTCTACGACAGGCAAATTCACAGGTATGAGGGCATACCCTGCCTATGGTCGCCG
>JALSTM010000061.1 GCA_026983715.1 Desulfobacterales bacterium | reverse complement strand
CCCGAGGTCGCGCACGTTGGAATGACTGAAAAAGATATTAAAGAAAAGGGACTTAACATAAAAACGATTATGATTCCCTTCAACGAGGTGGACAGAGCAATCCTTGATGGCGAAGAAGACGGATTCTTGAAAGTCTATATTAAGAAGGGCTCGGATAAAATTCTGGGTGCAACCATCGTGGCTCGCCATGCGGGCGAGATGATAGGCGAAATAGCACTGGCAATCAGCGCGAAAGTGGGTTTGAAGAAACTGGCTACCGTTATTCATCCGTATCCCACCCAGGCGGAAGCAATTAAAAAGGCCGCAGACGAATACAATCGGTTACGACTTACGCCCTTTACAAAGCGCCTTTTATTATGGTGGATGAAGTGGAGTTTGCGGAAATGAGGTATTACGGGCAGCATGACAGTGCTAGCAACAAGAAGGAGAACTCATGGAAATTGGTATGATCGGACTCGGACGAATGGGAATGAACATGTCCCGTCGTCTCATCAATGGTGGTCACAGGGTTGTGGCATTTGATTTGGACAAAAGAAACGTAAAAACAATCGCACAAGAAGGTGCAACCGGTGTGTACACGCTTGACGAACTTGTACAAACTCTCGCTCCGGTGAGAATTCTCTGGATGATGCTCCCGGTTGGAACACCGGTTGAGAATACGGTTTCGAGCTTGATCGAAATCCTTGACCCGAAGGATATTTTAATAGACGGAGGAAATAGCTACTACAGGGACGACTTGATCCGGGCCGAAAAATTGAAGGAAAGGGGCATTCGCTACCTGGACGCGGGTGTTTCCGGCGGAATCTGGGGGCTGGAAAAGGGTTATTGTCTTATGGTTGGTGGAACAAAAGATGCGTATGAAGAAGTGAAGCCGATATTTGAAACCCTTGCGCTACCAGGTGGTTACATGTATTGCGGAACTACCGGTAGTGGTCACTTTGTCAAGATGGTTCATAACGGCATTGAATATGCCATGATGGAAGCGTATGGAGAAGGTTTCGACCTCCTTAAGAATTCGCCGTACGGCAGGCAACTGGACTTTGCCCGGCTTGCCCGGCTCTGGAATCGGGGAAGCGTTATACGATCATGGCTTCTCGAATTACTGGAAAATGTGTTCGCACGTGATCCGGAACTCGAGGAAGTCGAGGCTTACGTGGAAGATACAGGAGAAGGGCGCTGGACGGTAAAAGAAGCGGTGGATTTCGGAGTCCCGGTGGACGTGATTGCTATCTCGCTTTTTAAGCGTTTCCAATCCAGACAGCCAGATCTCTTTTCAAGTAAGGTCTTGGCGGCACTCAGAAAAGAGTTTGGGGGCCACGCCGTGGTAAAAAAGACTCCGGGGGATAAAAAATGACTCTTGAAACGCACGTCGATCTAAAGGAAAACCTGTGCATGGAAAAACAGCCAGAGCCCTGTGGTATTGTGATATTTGGAGGCTCAGGAGACCTTGCAACGGGTAAGCTTATTCCGGCTCTTTGTAGTCTCTATTCGAAGAACCTGCTCCCGGAGAGCTTCTTTATCTTGGGGTGTCTTTCATACGGGAAGAGTCCCCAAAGCGATGAGGCGTACAGGGAAATGGTAAAGACACTACTTAAAAGCTACCCGGGTGATATTCCCGGAAAGGTACTCGAGGAATTCGCTTCCAGATTACACTATCTTCCTGGAGATTATAGGGACAAAGGTTTTTACAAGGCGCTCAAGGACAGCTTAAAAAAACTAGATGAACACAGGGGAACTGGCGGAAACACGATTTTTTACCTCGCCGTACCTCCGAGCCTCTTCTGTCCAATTGTTTCCATGCTCGCTACCTTCGGTTTAACAGCCGAGGCTCATAAGGGCACTCCATGGGTCCGAGTTATCGTGGAGAAGCCCTTCGGGCGGGATCTCGTGAGCGCAGCCGAACTAAACAGGGAACTCAAAAAATCACTCCGCGAGCGACAGATTTACAGGATAGATCATTACCTCGGAAAAGATACGGTTCAAAACATCCTTATGCTTCGTTTTGCCAATACCATTTTTGAGCCTCTGTGGAGCCGAGACTACGTCGACCATGTCCAGGTAACCGTTTCAGAGGATATCGGTATAGGGCATCGGTCAAGTTACTACGAGGAATCCGGCGCTCTCAGGGACATGTTTCAAAACCACATGATACAGATACTGGCGCTGGTTGGAATGGAAACCCCGGTTTCCTTTGATGCGACTAGATACAGGAATGAAAAGGTGAAGTTAATGGAAACCATTAGGCCATTTAATACGAAGGAACTTTCCAGGTGGGTAGTTCGAGGGCAGTATACCGCAGGGGAGATCGGAGGCAAAAAAGTATGCGGCTACCAGGAAGAACAAGGTGTCGCCCATGATTCCGGTGTGGAAACCTTTGTTGCGATGAGATTGTTCATAGATAACTGGAGGTGGAAAGGGGTCCCTTTTTATCTCAGGACAGGTAAAAGGATGCCCCGTAAAGTTAGCGAGGTAGTCCTGCAGTTCAAAAAAGTACCCCACTCTATTTTTTCTCCGATCTTGCCGGAGAATCTTGACCCTAACTTGCTGGTGTTGCGAATACAACCCGAGGAAGGACTTGATCTTACCCTTAATGCAAAAATGCCGGGCCCAAGGGGCTGTATCGGCACCCTTAATCTTCATTTTTGTTACTGTGAAGTGTTCGGTGTAACTGCGCCGGAGCCTTACGAGCGCTTGCTCCTGGATTGTATGCTGGGAGACCAGACCCTTTTTATTCGAGAAGATGGTGTCCTAGCGTCGTGGGCTCTTTTTACTCCGGTGCTCGAAACATGGGAAAAATCGCCATCAATTTGTCCTCTTTATCGCTACCCCGCAGGGTCATGGGGGCCAGCCGAAGCAAACAATCTGCTCAGGATGGACGGTCGGCAGTGGAAGATTCCTGATACGTGATTCGAATATTTTTAAGTGCGAGTTAAATACGTCCGGAAAGTGGGCAATGCGTTGACCTTAGCGCCATTATGCAAATCCAAAGATTTTAGAAAGGATGATATATGAATCGATCGAATTTGATTGTTGAACGTTGTGGAAAATACCCATTGTATATCCTTGGTGATATTCCCTTTTGGTTCGTTCCCAATACTTCGGCTGACGAGATTTTACAGATGTGGATTGATGGGAAATCCGTGCAAGATGTAGTTCAACTGTGGGGCAAAACGAGTGGTCAATCAAGATGTGGAAGCGAACTTGACATCTTTAAATTATTTGACTCTATAAATCCTCCTCCGTATTCTCCTTATCGGGGAAGGAAATTTCTGGAACTTAAACAACTGAGCGAAATATGGTTTCACGTAACAGAAGCGTGTAATCTTGCTTGCAAACACTGCCTTTTTGCCGATGGCCATTCTCAGAACAGATCGCTTGCCAAGGAAGAGATATTATCCGCGATCTATGAGGCGCACGGGCTAGGTTGTCGTCTCTTCTGTTTCACCGGTGGCGAGCCTTTCGTGCATCCCGCCTTTTTGACCATTATTGAAGAAGCACTTCGTTATGACGATACACGTGTTGTAACGCTTACAAACGGAATGCTTATTCAAGACTATCTTGGTGAACTCGAAAAACTCCCATACAGGAGAATGCATTTCCAGGTAAGTATTGACGGATCGGAACCGATTCACGATTCCTTGCGAGGCCACGGTACTTTTTTAAAAAGTATCAATGCACTGAAATCTCTTGTTGATTCCCAGGTTCCATGCAGTATTGCCATGGCGATAAATGAGAAAAACGTTCGGGATATGGCCAGCGTTGTAAAATTGGCCAATGAAATTGGTGTTAGGACTGTGCATTTCTTGTGGCATTTTAGAAGGGGTAAGGGCGAAACGTTGCAGATCGTACCCATAAAAACCCTGATTTGTCACCTAGAAAAAGCCATGGGGCTGTCCAGGAAAACGGGGGTTTTAATCGATAATGTTGAAGCCCTTCGTGCACAGGTGTTTACTCCTGCGGGAACGCGGTTCGATTTTGGAAACGGAGCCTGGGAGTCGCTGGCTGTCGGGCCGGACGGATCTATATACCCTACTCCTGCGATGGTGGGAATAAGAAGCTTGAGTGGTGGTAATATCCGCGACGGAATTGAGCGCACATGGAGAGAAAGCCAGGTATTAAGAGAGATAAGAGAGATATCGCTTGTGGATGTTCCGGGGATGCAAGATGATCCCTGGCGGTTTATTATTGGAGGTGGTGACCTGGATCACTGCATAATCAATAGCGCTAGTAACAAGGGACCTAACGCGCTGTCCGCTGACCCTTATGTTCCTGTATACAAGTACATTGCTCGGAAAATAATTGAAGAAGAAGCTCTTGCGCTACCTGAACCACCAAAACCGGGATTAATCTTTCGAATGGGAGACGCTGTGCACGAATGTCCGACCACGGCAGATGTTAACTTTACTCATTGCAACTGCCTTCTTTCTATTGGTGAAAAAGATTTACATGGACTGGTCAGACAATTTTACGGGGAGAGATCCCATCAGACGGACAAGACTATTGTCAATCCAGTCAACCAGGACGACGATGTTTCCCGGATACTGCCAAAAGAAGTACAATTAAGGTCCTATGGGTGTGGAAGCCCGGTGGAAGATGCTAACATCTCACCTGGCGAGACTGTAGTGGACTTGGGATCTGGAACAGGAATTGAGTGCTTCATCGCGTCTGAAAAGACCGGGAAGCGAGGGCTTGTAATCGGCGTAGATATGACTGATGAGATGATTCAGGTGGCAAGGAAGGCGAAAAAAGAAGCGGAAGAAGCTCTCGGGTTTTCGAACACGATTTTCGTAAAAGGAGTTCTAGAAGATGTACCGGTGAGCGATAACTCAGCGGACGTGGTCATTTCAAACTGCGTGATCAATTTAACCGGGAATAAAAGAAGAGTTTTCAAGGAAATAGCCAGGATTCTCAAACCCGGTGGGCGGATGGTTATCTCAGACGTGGTAACCGAGGAGGAACCCCCGCTTTCGATCCGAGCGGACCAAGAGCTAACCGGAGAATGCATCGGAGGTGCCATGGTTCAGACATACCTTTTTTCTCTTCTCGAAGATATAGGATTCAGCGAGATAAAGATCGTAAAGCGGTTTCCTTACCGGGTGGTTCAAGGGCATCGGTTCTACTCTCTTACCTTTTCAGCAATAGCCCCGGGATCGAAAGATCGTAGCGTACCTGTAATGTATGGTGGTCCTTTCAAGGCACTCGTTACGGAAGATGGTAGAGTTCTTGGTAGGGGAAAACTTGGTTCTATTTTGCTCCAAAGAGGGACGGATGAAAACAAACTAAGCATGTACGGAATTTATGTGGTGGACCAAGAAAGTGGGTCGTTTACAAATCTTGATGCAAGCTCTTCGTGTTCATGCCATATCCCTGCTGAAACAACGGACGGGGACGTTATTTCGGAAGATGTCCCCGAAACAGGATGCCTCATCTGCGGAGAACCACTTGTTTATTTGACTGTGCCCGAAAAAAGAATCTGTGCCAGGTGCGGAAACACGGGCGAAGCCAACGCTGTTTGTAAAAAGGGCCATTTTGTCTGTGACCTTTGCCATATCCAGGATCCCATCGAAGTTATAAAGAAAGTCTGCCTAGCGAGTAGGGAACGAGACATGGTAAAATTGCTACAGGCCATCCGGTCACACAAAAAAGTTCCCATCCACGGCCCCGAACACCATGCTCTAGTTCCGGGAGTTATTTTGACCACTTATCGTAACCTGGGAGGAAACATTACTGACGAGGATATTTTAACCGGAATTAAACGGGGAACCCAGATTCCGGGTGGATCTTGCGCTTTTATGGGAATTTGTGGTGCTGCGGCTGGCGTTGGAATAGCATTTTCAATCATACTTGATGCGAACCCGTTAACTCCTAAAAGGCGTCGGAAGGTACAGAAGTTGGTATCTCGCATAATCGGAAAAATTTCTGGATACGATGCCGCTAGATGTTGCCAGCGAGAATGTTACGTGGCCCTGAAGGAAGCGGCTTCTCTATCCAAAGAAGTATTGCCTGTTTCTCTTTTGGCTAAATTTCCATTGTCTTGCAACCAACATTCCCTGAACCGCGAATGCATAAAAGCAAGATGTACTGTTTACCCGAGATATGCTAAAGGTATTCCACGGTTGAAGGAAAACGAGTCTCAAATCTTTCATGATGGTGAGGTATAGTTGCTGCTAAGTGCTTCTTTGTCGTAACACGGTAAAGGTTGACCATGACACCTCCTGCTACTGTTAAGGTTCTTTTAATTTTCGCCCTTATATTGGTTCTGATTAGGAAAAACCTTTCCCTTGGTAATGCCTTTTTCATAGGTTCAACCGCACTGGGTTTCTTCTTTGGAATGCCGCCCCTTAAAATTGGTGCCTCCATGTGGCATTCGCTTACCCAGCCAAAAACCATGTCTCTAGCGCTGATTGTTTCTTTAATTCTTGTCTTGAGTCACAGCATGGAGGAAGCCGGCCAACTGGAAAAAATGCTTGCAAGTTTCAACGGGCTGATAAAATCTTCAAAACTGCGGCTGGCTCTTTTTCCTGCACTAATTGGGTTGTTACCCATGCCCGGGGGAGCAATCTTTTCTGCTCCCATGGTCAAGCAGATGGGAAAGAACCTGGACATAAGACCTGAGCGCCTAAGTTATATCAATTACTGGTTTCGCCACATCTGGGAATACTGGTGGCCACTGTACCCAGGAGTGTTGTTAACCACAACACTTGCCGATCTGAATATCTGGCTATTTGTGGCTTTTCTTTTCCCCATAACGACAGTTGCCGTGGTTGCAGGCTATTATCCAATCAGAGATTGTAACTGGAACGATAGAAGCAATATGACTGATCGAACTTCTTCAAAAACCTCATGGAAACCCCTAGTCAGGTTACTGCTTCCGATAGTTATAGTAATAGCGGGAGGTCTAGGGCTCGGTTTTGTGCTGGGATATTTTTTCAAGAATTCCGCCATGTCCAAAATATCCAAGGAAACAGGCCTTATCATGGCTCTAATCTTCAGTATCTTCTGGGTATGGCACGAAAACAAGTTCAGCATCCAGGAACGAATTTCCATTTTAAAGAGGAAACAGCTTATTTCCATGACATACATGATAGCCGGGATATTGATATTCAAGGGGGTGCTCGAAGATAGTCACTCGATTTCCAGCATAGGGCAGGAACTTCTGCACTTGAACATTCCCCTTGCCTCCATTACCGTCCTTTTGCCTTTCCTGGTGGGCATGATTGCAGGGATAACCATAGCTTTCGTGGGAACAACCTTTCCGATAATCATTTCTCTGGCACATTCCTTTGGGATACAACATAATCTCATAGCTTACATGATGCTGGGACTGGTAAGCGGGTTTGCGGGAGTGCTACTGTCCCCTCTCCATCTCTGCCTGCTACTTTCAAACGAGTATTTTAACGTTCGCCTGGGGAACGTGTATAAATTCCTCATCTTCCCGTGCGTAACCCTTTTGGTGACGAGTATTAGCTATTTTTACCTGATAAGTTATTTCACTTAGATGGAAATCGTTTCCAGGGACATGGAAAGTTTTTTTGCCGGACTTCCGAGCCTGGTTTTTGACTAACCAGCAATTGCTGGACCCCGTTGGGCCGGCCCCAACGAATGGATGAAAGTCTTTACATAGACTCATTTAGAGCCGAAGGCAAAAGAGACTTTCATAGAAAGCCTCAGCAATGGGGGGCTGACGTCCCCCGTTGCGAGGCAAGGAAAAACAGCGGGTCTTCAGGCAATCGCATCAAAAAGCTTCCCATGTCTCTGATAGGAATACATGCTGGATTTTCATGCTTCGTTATGGCGCGCAAGCGCCATGGGGGTAAATGAAGATTGTTTTTCTGGGGAGCAGGTGCCAGGTACCTTTATGTCGTGGTATGCTTTTTTGTTGCGTTGTAATCCCGTGCAAAACAATTAAGGTAAACCACGATTCCAATCGCGCTTTGGTATTGTGTAAACACCGTTTGAGTCGGGTCAAAACCTATCCTAACCCGCCAAGCTGCCGAATTGCTTCAAAGAGTGCTATCCCAACGCTTGTTGCCAGGTTCAGGCATCTCACGATGTCTTTATAAATCGGTATGCGCACAGTAGTGTCAGGGTGGTTTTCCAGCATTTCTTCGGGAAGCCCTGTTGTTTCGCATCCGAATACGAGACAATCGCCTACCCTGTAAAGGAAATCAGTGTAAACGGTTTTTGCCTTACTAGAAAAATAGACGAATCTACTCGAAGGTAGTGACTTTTCTAAATCGCTGAAGTCCCTGTGGTATGATATTTTAACGGAGTGCCAGTAATCTAAACCTGCTCTTTTGAGGTGTTTATCCGTGGTTCTAAATCCTGGTGTCCCAACAATGTGCAGATGTGTACCAGTAGCCGCACACGTTCTTGCAATGTTGCCGGTATTGGGAGGTATTTCAGGTCTATAGAGAGCTACGTGTAACTTGCTTCCCTTCATCGTTCCTGCTTTTTCTGGTATAGTTGTTTAATCTTTGAAGGCATTCATTCACGGACTGATTGACTAACACCATAGTTAAATATACCATTGGCGTCTAAATGGGTACTAAAAATTGGGATCGCGTGAAGATTTAATTTTTGAACGGACCTTTGCAGGAGGGCTAAATTGAAAAGATTTTTTGAAGCATCGAGTGTAGCTGTAATAGGTGTTTCTCCTTCACCCACAAATCTTGGACGGGCAATAGTTTATAACCTGGTACAGTTCAGGTTTCCCGGCATAGTATATCCTGTCGGTCCAAAGGGGGGGGCATTTATGGGACACAAGATTTACAAGTCGGTGCTGGAAATTCCAGATCCGGTTGATTTGGCCGTTATCTTGACTCCTGCATTGACCATTCCGGAAGTTTTGAGGCAGTGCGGGGAAAAAGGAATAAATAGGGCAGTTGTTGAATCTTCCGGTTTCAGTGAGTTCGCAGATGAGCGGAAATCGCTGGAAGAAGAAATACTGGAAGTGGCAAAAAAGTACAATATACGTTTCGTGGGTCCAAACGGAATTGGTTTGATAAACCTGGAAAACGGGCTTTCTGTACCTTTTATGCCCTTTGAATTTGAATACCCGTTAGGAAAGGTGGCGATACTTGCCCAAAGTGGAGGGATAGGAGCATGCATGCTTAATGCGCTTGCTTTTGAGAATATCGGCTTCAGCAAATTTGTAAGCATGGGTAACAAGCTCAACGTTAGTGAAAACGATCTGTTGGAATACCTGTTAAGGGAGGATAAGAGCACAGAGACCATCTTCATTTATCTAGAGGGTATTGCCGATGGCAGAAGGTTAATGGAGCTTGCTTCGAGGAGTGAAAAACCGATTATCATTTACAAATCTAATTACACCAGGGCAAGTTCCGGGATTGCGAAATCTCACTCTGCATCTCTAAGTTCAGACAAAAGGGTTGTAGATGCCGCTTTTAAACAGGTGGGGGTATTCAAGGCGGAGAGTATAAGGGAGTCGGTTGACCTGATAAAAGCCTTCGAACTCAGACCGATGGATGGTAATCGGCTGGCAGTAATATCAAGATCCGGCGGTCATGCTGTGGTTGCGGCTGACGCAGCTTCGCATTACGGGTTTGAGCTTGTTCCGTTTCCTCAGAGTTTAATTAGGCTCGTTGAAGAACACTCCAGAGCAGGTGTCATAAGACCCCAAAACCCTCTCGACCTGGGTGACCTGTTCGAACTGGATCTCTACAAGGAAATTCTGGATATGACACTCGAAAGGGAAGATGTAGATGGGGTTTGTTTTATTCATAATTATCAAGGGGTTTTTGAATCGGAACAATCAAGGGAGCTAGCCAGAGAAATTGGTCCTTTAATGCAAAAACATGGGAAGCCGCTGGCGTTTTGTCTCTTCACGAGTAACAAAGAAATGGCAATAAACAGGAAGGCGTGCAGTGTGCCGATTTTTGGTGATCCCTGGGAAGCTATTCGAGCTTTGCACGTTATGCACAATTTTAGTAAGCGTAAAGTTGCTCCTTTCGTTGCTGATTTTAAGTCCGGGATTGGGACACCGAGGGCATTAAAATTGGTGAGTGATTACTCTCCAAAGAAAAGAGGTATGCAACTACCCCCGGAACTATGTTTTCAGATTCTTGCAAGTTATGGCATCAAGACTGCCGAGTGGTGTGTATCTGAATCGCCAGAAGAGATAGTATCCGCTGCAGAAAAGTTCGGATACCCCGTTGTTTTAAAAACGGCCAGTAGGGATGTTGTGCATAAGAGTGAGGCAGGGGGAGTGATGCTGAACATAGGGGACAAGATTGCGCTCCTGGAAGCGGTGGCAGATATTCAATCCAGGTTCGGGCCCAAGGTTTTAATACAGAAACAAGTGATCGGTGGAATTGAAGTCTTTGTGGGATCAAGCCGCGATGAGAATTTCGGGCCTACCATGCTGTTTGGGTTAGGAGGAATATTTGTCGAGCTGTTCCAGGATATATCCAGGAGGATAGCGCCCTTATCTCCCAGGGTTGCCATGGAAATGATTGATGAAACCAGGGCAGGAAAACTATTAAAGGGTTTTCGTTCCCAGGAAGAGGCTGATATCGAAGCATGCGTGGACATGATGGTAAGGCTTTCTTACCTGGTTTGTGACCTGGGTCAATTATCGGAAGTGGATCTCAATCCGGTTAAAATTGCGACCGGTCAAGAAAAAGGCGCCATTGTGGTGGATTGCAGGATGCTCTGGGCATAAATTAGTATTTTCCAAACAGTGTGTTAAACAAAAAGCTAAAACAGAGTCATTGAGCGCGGCGAAGCAATCTACAAGACTTTGATATCCCAAGCAGATTGCTTTTTCTCCCGCACCCGCTTTAAGTCATACATCTCGATATTACCTCGAAAACATTATCATAAACCGGGTGCGGGATCCTCGCAATCACAGCATGTTGCAAATGTCTTTTAGGAATCGATTCCCTAACTTAATTTTCCCACCGGATTTAGATAAACAATTGATTCCTCGATTCCGTCAAGTTCAAGCAATTCGTTCAATTCATCGTCGAAGAACGCACCTATAGGGCACGATCCCAATCCAAGGGCCGTGGCGGCAAGTTGTAGATTCTGGCATAAATGTCCCAGGTCAAGAAATATGTAGCGTATGCCACGGTTCCTGTACTTCGCCATGCACCTGAGTGGTACGGCACTCCACAGAAACACGACCCCCGCTCTCGCCACCATCCGCTGGCCTAAAGCTGCCTCCGCAAGCTCCTTTGAGAAATCTCCCTTTTTTAGCTCTTCAAGACTGAAGCTAGCCACGTGTAGGTGATAAAGTCCTTTTTCAAATCCTTCAACATTGTTCAAATACAGGTACGTTTCAAAAGGGTAGAGGGCTCCTGCTGATGGAGCTGTCCGCAGGAGGTGGTGACCTATTTTTTCGGTAACCCCCTGTGTTGCCCAAACCAGGTTCGATAGTTCTTTCCGGGTAATCGGCGTATCACTGTATCTCCTTATTGATCTTCTATTTTTTAAGCATTCCCACAAGCTGTGTTGCAACTCGAGATCCGGTTCTGGCAAAGCATGCTTGGGAGCGTTGAAATAGCTTTTGTCTGCGGGTGGAGGTGGTAAAAAACCGAGGTCGTCTTTTACCGGCCTGTCTCGGAAATATTTGGTGTCAAGCAGGTATTTGAAACCTAGTCCCTTGTGATACATTTCCATTTTTATGCTCCCTCCCAAATCCGGCGTTGTCTCACAGTAAGAATAGTTTGTAATTAGTTTTGGATGCTTCAGGGAAGACCCACTAGCGCGATTATCCTTATATATGATATCGTTATATGGTTTTTTCAAGCTCCGAAAGGTCCGGGGTTGTTTCTTCTTCCATTTTTTCTAATGCTCCCTTGATTGCTGCTTCTAGTTCCCAGCTGTTCTGATACCTCTCTTCTCTTTTCTTTCTCATCATTTTTTCAATAACTTCCCATGCTACATCCGGAATCGTGGGATCGTGTTCTTTTAGAGGAGTTAGAGGTGATGTGAGATGCTTTTGCATCACTTCGAAGGGAGTTCGGCCTTCAAAGGGGTGTACTTTTGTAAGCATGTAATACATGGTAGCACCGAGGGAATAGATGTCCGACCTAATATCGATGTCCTTTGCGTATCGGATCTGCTCAGGCGATACGTAATAAGCAGTACCTATAACAATCCCCGTTCTGGTAATAGAAAGTTCCTCTGGAGTATCAAGCATTTTTGCAACTCCGAGGTCAGCGAGAAGAACGTTCCCCTTGGTGTCTATCAGAATATTCTCCGGTTTTATGTCTCTGTGGACTATGCCGTGTTCCTCGGCGACCTGGAGTGCCCTGGAAACCTCAAGAGCAATCTTGAAAGTCTTTATCGGGGGTACTTTTCCGTTTTCTTTTATCATCATCGCTAGGCTTCCACCTTCGACGTATGACATTACTATGTAGTATATACCTTTTTCTTCCCCGACGTTCATTACGTTAATGATGTTGGGATGCCTTAACCGAACGGCAGCACGAGCCTCCCGCAGGAATCGTTCCACCATGTTAGGATTAGATTCAGCAAGGTGTGGATGGAGGATCTTGACAGCCATGGGCATGTCGAAACTTAAGTGGTGAGCTTTGAATACCGTAGCCATCCCTCCCTTTCCAATCTTTTTCTCTATTCTGCATCCTCCGATTACCTGTCCGATAAGATTGTCAGGAGACAGCTGGCTAGGAGTTTTTACAGGCACCTGGATGGTTTTTCCACACTTGGTGCATGTAACCTTTCTTCCGGCCCAACTCGCAGGTGCTCTAAAAGCCTGCCCACATTCGCATTTGAAAGTTATCTTATGTTGATTTGTGTCTTCCTTTTCCTCTTCGAGTCTTCTCAATTTCTTGAGAATAGCTTGCAAGATTTCTGGTTGCTCGAGGGAATATTTTTTTCTGTGTGCCTTCTCGGACGCTGTTATCTGTAGTTCGTCTGTTATTTCTTTGTCCTGGAGAACTTTCTCCACGAATTCTGTCAGGGCATTCTTGTGATCTGATCGGATCGTGAGAAAACGTACCCCCAGCCCAACACCTTTATCGTTGTAAAGGCTTTCAAGTCTGGTAATTTCGCCAAAGGTTTCAATGTCTTCTTTATAGGTCGAGTCTGGAAGCTTGAATTTAAGAAGTATTCCGTCGCCAACGAGAAGCTTCTGCTTAGCTGTCCCTTGTTCTGGTAATTCTATATATATGCCGCTTGCGCTGATATTTCGCGATTGAGCGGGGTACCAAGTCTTGTTGTCCAGGGAGTATTCGACTTGAACTGCAAGGGGAGCCCTGATGGCACTACGCCTTTCCACTAAAAGAGCTTCACCGTTTGCTGTTTGGGTTATGGGCATTTCTGGAGTCGGTTGTTGCTTGTCTTGCGTTGCGGCATCTTCCAGAGGAATCATGGGGTCAATGGGAGCAGATTTTACCTCTCCCGGTTGCTGTTCTTGAGGTAAAGACTGAGTCCCCGGAGACGGTGCCTTTCCTTTTTCTTTGTGTGGTTCGGGAATGTCATCGAAATCAAAACCAAGAGCCGCGTCTACCTGGGCCTTCAGGGCGAGGTAACCTAAACGCTCATCTTCTGGGAATTCGGGGTGGGAGATCCCCTTGAGGAGAGCTTTGCGCGCTTGAACCAGGTTTCCCATTTCCTTGTAGCATTTGGCTATGTGCAGCAGGGCCTTAAAATATAGATCCTTGTTTTTGAGCACCTTCCGAAACTGCCTGAGGGCAGCCTCGTAGTTTTTTTTCTCTTCGTAGCTTATACCGCTTTTGAGTATTTCTCTGGAAAATATGTCGTCGTATGGATTAAATTCGTCTTCGTCTTCGTCTTCCGGTTTTTCCATTGATTGCAAGCGTTCGTAGATTTCCAGTGCTTCTTTAACTCTACCCCGTGCTTCAAAGAATTCCGCCTGCTGGTAAAGTCTTGTTTTTATATCTTCACCATCAAGTTGTGGGCGAATGTTTAGGAGGCTTCTGAATACTTCCGTTGCTTTTTCGTGTAAGCCACGTGCCTGGTATTCCTCCGCTTCTCGCAGTTTCCTTATTTTCAACTCTAAAATGTCAAGTCGATCCATTACTGAGCCTTTGCTTTCACCTCTAGAAACAAAAATGCGAGAGGATTATGCCCGTCCTCAGGTATCGAATTATCCACACACAATGCAGGTGTACAACTATCATCATTAGAGAAGGCCACGTCAAATAGCCTCTTTCGAGAAACTTACATACAAACGGTCTTTTGATGGTAGGTTAACCCGTCGGGTGCATTTCAATTTTTTTGCTTACGTCCCCTGGCTTTGTATGCCAAACCCTTATCTTTTACTGCCCCAACTGCACGAAACCCCATCTTTTTTTTAAGATAACAGCCAGCTTCTTCGTTGTCAAATTTATGTAAGGACTACGCTGGGGTGTTCACACAAGGAGTTTAACATTTAATGGTGGGTGATCCAGCCGGTTTTACGTTCACGGAAACTTCAAATGCTTCTTGCAAATTATCCTTTATATTTTGTTCAAGTTTTTCTGCAATTTTTGCAGCTTCGGACACTGTTATGGCAGGTTTTACGCCTATCTCCAGATAAACAAGGACATACCTTCCGGATCTCCTGATCTTTATGTCCTGAAGTTCAACCACCCCCTCAGTAGCTTTTGTAACTTCTTCTATCCTTCTGCACAACTCCGGATCAGGAGCCGTATCCACTATATCCTTGGTAGCTTCGATGAAAATTGAGGAACCACTCTTAATAATTAAAATAGATACAAGAATCGCAGCGTAAAAATCCATAAATCCCCACTCGGGTTTTAGCCTGATAGTGGCTGCCCCCACCAGGACAACAAGAGAGGACAAGGCATCCGATCTGTGATGCCATGCGTTGGATATTAATAACGGCCTGTTGAATCTTTCGCCCGTGATTCGCGTGTAGTGAAAAAATGCCTCCTTTGTGGCTAACGAAACCAGTGCTACTATGATAACCAAGAACTCTGGCTGAACCGATGAACCACCCGGAATCCTGCTAGCTGCTTTGATACCGATTCCAATACCGGTGGCAACTACAAGAATGCCTATTCCCATTGTGGCAATAGTTTCTATTTTGCCATGGCCGAAATGATGATCAGTATCTGGCCCCTTCTCTCCGATCTTGAGCCCCCACAGCACAAGGAAATCAGAGAAGAGATCGGAGATCGAGTGTAAGCCGTCGGCTATGAGAGCGGTGCTATGGCCGACCATGCCACCCCATAATTTTAAGAAAATCAAAACGACGTTTAAAGCCATCCCAAGGAGGGTAACTTTCCTGGATGGATCCTCGAGCAGATGAGTGAAATCGTTCATACTGTTTATGTCAGAAATTTAGTGAGTTTCGCAATATCTCTTTAGTTCACGCAGGAATCTTCTCTGCAGGGCTCGCAATCGAAACCATAGTGGTAATACGAGGAAAATAAAATATCCTCGGTAAACTGTGATAAGGACCACGTAAGTACCGCGCGGAGTTTCTTTCAGGTAAACCAGATGTAGGACCTTTATAAAGATATTACCATGCTTGTACGCAAAGTAATGTTTTGGCACAACCTGGATAACCGTTATTATCTCCTCACTTGTACCGAATGGAAAACCGTAGTTGAATTTTCTAACGAACTTAGCCCCAGCCTTTATCTTATCTTCCGATCCTTTTACAGGCAAGATTTCCCCTATCAAGGTGCACCAGTTATGGTAATTCCCGAAATCAGATACGGTTTTCCATACTTCGCTTATGGGCTTTTTTATTGTTATATCCTGTCTGAATGTAATTTTCATGGTTTTTTATGATCGTGGGAAATCCGGCTCTGGCAAATGAAGGCCTCGAATAACACTGGGCTATGTTTGCAATTCCGGCTATGTATTATTTATATTCTCCGCAATAATGTTTAACTATGTCGGAAAACGGCCTGTGCAGTTGGTTTGTGTGCATGGCATTTGTTTTTTCCACAATGGCACCGTACCTGGTTAAAACTCCACCGCCATCCATGTGAAAAAACAATGAATCTTTCAGACGCCCGAAGGTGCCGCACCTGGTGTGCTCGTTGTCCAGGGACACCAGATTGCTCAGATAGGGTAACTTCCTTGTCTTGATGAAGTATTGAGCTCCGAGGGTGGCAGCCCTCATTGCATGCCCCATATCCCAACCAAGTGCAGCGAGTCCTATAAAAATCCCGGTAAACGTGTCTCCTGCGCCCAGAGTACTTATAAACTTTATAACGTTATCATCTCCTGTTGAGATAATTCTTTCGGCGTACTTGAAACCATTTACCGGTCCCAGGTTGCACTTTTCCCAGAATATTTCTGCATCTTCCCGTGCTAGGAGTTCCGCCAGTTTTACACCTCTTCTACCGTCACTCACGAGTAACTTTCCGCCCGATACGCTAAAAGATGCCCGACCATGGTTCATGTTCCTTGCAATCTCAAGCATGCAGCGTTCCAAACCCTTTATTTCTATACCAGGCTCCAGAGATGCCAGTTCTTCTCTATTGAGAATCATGTGGCTGGTGTAAGGTAATACTCTTCTTTCAATCAATTCCTTTGGTGATTCGAACCACCTGAGCATTCGCCTCCGAAAGTAGCTTTTGGCAGATATCAATTCTCTAGTACAATTCAGGAAGGTATTGCTCAAGCAGAAGAAGGTGTCAACCTGCATTGCATAGGCTACCTGTAATAGGTGAAGAACCAGGCGCAATTCTTCAGGGTTTGTTAAACTATTTAAAACAAGGTACGTGTCCGTTTCTTTGGACGATTCATAGAGAAGTTTTTCGATTGACTCGTACCTGTAAAGTAACTTATCCGGATCTATCTTTTCCTCGTTAGTCCTGTTACTAAGTATTGTCCTATCGAGCCTAACTCCATCGGGTTTTACCACCGTAATCACGTAGCCTTTTCTGGGTACAAGATCATCTATGTGTACATCTTCGAGGTTGCCTGTCTCTACCCTAAGCTCTCTGTACTCGCGTTGAAGTATTTCCCATAGTTTTAGCTTAGTATCGAAAAATATTGGGTGATACATCGACACCTTGCCAATCATCGAGGGTGATCCGTAGGAAGAGTAGATGGATGAAATAGCCGCAATGATGTTCTTGTTGTTACCTCCAAGGGATATTTTAACGGGTTTGTCGATTTCGATTTTGTAAATGTCTTTGTCCGATTTTACCAGGTCAGAAAATTTCTTTTTAAGTTCTTCCCTTATTTTATCTAGGCTGCCGGCAAGCTCTATGTCTTTCTTCTGGCGTTGTTTTCCTCCAAGCTCAAGGGAATAGAAATATCCTCCTCCTATCTCAAGTAAGTCCGCACAAGCAAAGGGGTTTATTGCGATATCCTCGCCGGTGTCCGTTTTGCCTACCAAAATTGTCCCGACGGGTAAAAAGAGCTTTGTATCCATGAACATTGCCTTGTTGCCGGTGCTTCTAATTATTTCATCCTGTTCCACGTCAATCATGTAGTCAAATACCGGTACACCGCCCACAAAAAAGAACTGCTTCGATTTTTCAGTCCTTTGAGACCTATCCATAACAATCCTACTCGTAGATCTTTATTGTTTGTCCCGGGATGATAACGTTCCTGGTTAAGTTATTCCATCTCTTGATCTTGCTTATGGGGACTCCGAAATTTTTTGCAATAGTCGCCAAGGTGTCTCCCTTTTTTACAACGTAAACCCTGTACTTAGCCCTGTATTTCTTTCTTTTTCTCTTTTTTCTGGGTGCGATTCTCCTTGCTTCTTTCTTAATCTCCTCGCTGTAACGTGAGAGTATATCAGAAAAGTTCTTAGCGCATCCCGGTGGTACGAAAATATCATGAAGCCCGGCAGGAATATAATAACCCTTGTACTCGGGATTAAGTTCCTTTATTTCCTTGAAACAAGTATTACAGGCTTCCGCTATAATTCTCATGTGGACTGGGTACCTAGACCTAATCCAAACCTCTTTTGCGTTTATTTCGGGGTATTGTTCATTTTCGGGAAGATAATACCCGTATTTTTCTGGATTGCTTAGAATCAGCTTGATAGCTATGATTCTAAAAATGTATCTCTCTGTTTCCCGAGGGAGGTTCATCCTGTAGTAGTCGTGAACCCCCTGTTCTTTTATTTCCTTTCGGATTCTGATTTCCCCGCAATTGTATGCTGCCATTGCAAGGGGCCATGAACCGAATTCGTCGTAGAGTTCCTTCAAGTATGTAAAAGCTGCATCAGTGGCCTTGAAAAAGTTTAGCCTTTCGTCCTTTTTCCTATTTATGGAAAGCCCGTATCGGCGACCGGTGGATCGAATAAACTGCCAATGGCCTGCTGCTCCTTTCGGTGAATAGGCGTAGTCCATGAGGTCACTTTCCGCCACGGCAAGGTATTTTAAATCGTCTGGCAAACCTTCTTCTTTGAGTCTCTTTTCGATGTGAGGAAAGTACCTGGTCTTGCGTTTGAGCCACAGGTAAACCTGTGCATGATTGTAGACGGAAATTATGAATTCTCTTTCAAGCCTCTCACGCACGTCCCTGTATTGGAGGGGAACCGGTTCTCCGCACAGTTCTATCTCGTGAGGGAGAGGGAAAAAAGG
>JALSTM010000060.1 GCA_026983715.1 Desulfobacterales bacterium | reverse complement strand
TTTGAACCTACCTTTGACATACGCGCACTTAATACCAAAAAAGGGGATTCCTTGGACGAGCATAGAATCATAAAGGAAATTGCCCGGAAGAACGAAAAAGCGTTTCGGGAACTTTATGAGTGCACATCCAGGAAAACCTATCACTACCTCCTGCGGATGTTAAGAGATCCGCGAAAGGCCGAGGATGTTATGGTTGACACGTATGCTGAAGTATGGAAATCCGCATCTAAGTTCCGGGGGGATTCTCGTTTGAGCACCTGGATAATCGGCATAGCAAGACATTTGGCTCTTAAAGAGTTTGGAAAGAAAAAACTCAGCACCAACAGTCTTGAAGATTATGCGCATGCGATTCCGGCCACAACTACCACTATCGACACCTTCATTAAGAGGGACCTCCTGGTAAAGGCGATGGATAAGCTCTCAAACGATCACAGGGAGATCCTCGACTTGGTTTTTTTCCATGAAATGAGCTACAAGGAAATTTCCAAAATATTGGGAATACCCGTCAATACAGTCAAGACTCGAGTCTTTTATGCAAAAGAAAACTTGAAAAACATACTTGAACGCATGGGTATAGATAAAAATGACGTTGAATCTCGATGAAATCAAAAAACTTATTCCTTTCTACCTTAACAAGACCCTGTCTGAAGAAGAACGGGAAGCTGTTGAAGAGGCTCTAAAAAAGCATCCGGAAATAGAGAGCGAAATCCGGGAATATTCTGTCTTAAAGGAAGTGCTTGAATCAGAGCCTGCACCGGAACCGCCCGGGTACGTGTATGATCGAATTCATAAATCCTTAAAAAAAAGAGGGAGCTTTTTTCAGGGTCTGCGAGAGATTATTGAATCTCTCTACAATTCAAGAACCTTTTCATGGGGAGTAGTGGCCGTTCAGGCGGTATTAATCCTGTTTCTCTTCTGGCACCCTGTATCTCCCACTTATAAGACATTGACGAGTCAAACTTCCCACGAAGGGATCTACATAAATGTGGTTTTTAAGGACGATATTCGTGAAAAGACTATGCGTACACTTATAAACCGGATTGGGGGGACAATTGTTGAAGGGCCTTCGGAGGAAGGGCTCTACATTATCCGCTTGAGTAAAAGTAACGAAGTAGAAAATGCTATAGAAACACTCAAAAACAGTGGGAAGGTGAAATTCGTAGCTAAAGCTTTCAGGTAAACGATACGGGGGGAAAAGATGAAAGCGGCAGGCCTGTTTTTTGCTCTGATCGTTTCTTTGTTGATATGTCCTACCAGAGCAGTGCCGCAAAGTAAGATGGAGAGAATTTCTCTTGTTTCACCGTCTGAAGGTTCCGTAGTTGTTGCCAAAAAACCGGTTATCAAGTGTAAAATATCAGTAGCCTTTAAACCAGAGAATCTCATTATCAGTGTTGACGGCGCGGACGTGACTGCCCTTACACATGTTAATGTCAACGGGTTCACGTACAAACCTTCCGTCATACTTCCTCCCGGCCATCATACCCTGGTAGTGTACGTGGTAACGAACAAGGGCGAAGAAATCCAGAAAGAATTTACCTTTGAAACTAGGCACACGAAACCGTTCGAGGAATTTTACACTCAAAATGAGATCACAGCCGAATACGAAGGAGTACTGACAAAACCCAAATCGGTCGAGGATGTCCCGTATACCAAGGTAGAAGGAAATTTGAAAACTCACATGAAGGTTAAAGAAAAAAATACTTACCTCAAATATGAGTCAAACGTCCGTTATTTTGATCAGAGTCTCCCGGTAGTTTCGCCTTTCTACAAAGGAATAAATCTCATAAACTACCTTATGGAAGGGGGATATAGCGGAGAAGAGTTTAACCTTGTTTCACAGTTGGGAGACGTCCAGATAAGCGAAACTCCTTATACCGTTCAGCAACTTTGCAGGCGGGGCGGGAAAGTAAATTTATCTTACAAGAATATTTCGGTTAACGCATTCACTGTGAAGAGCAAGGAACTTTTCGGTATAGGAGATGAACTGGAAGATGGGATAGACCTGGACGGAAACCTCGATGAACATATAAAGGGTGTGTCCGGAGAAGTGAAGTTCTTCAAGGAAAGGATGTCGTTTAAAGCACTTTATGTTACCGGAGGTGAAAAGGAACCGTCTTACGGCCTGTGGACACCGGAGGTGGTGAAGAGGGGTACGGTTACCGGTTTCGTTTTAGATACTGATTTCTTTGATCAAAAGTTCCAGACCTTTGCCGAAGTTGATTTCTCTAAGTATGACCCGGATAGATCGGATGAGTTTTCATACGTCCATGATACCGCGTATACCTTTGGTACAACGGGGCAAATTGGCAATTACACGTACACGGCCTTCTACGAGTACATTGGCAAGGAATACGAATCCATTGCCAACCAATCCATGCAAAAGGATATGCAAGGGATAACGTTACAGGCGCAGGCAAACTACGATTTTCAATCAATTGGCCTGGAATTTCGGTATTATCACGATAATGTTGAAGATGATTCACTGTATCCGAGGGTCACCACGTATGAAGGAAATCTGCAGTACAGTTTCAATAAATTCCAGAGCTTACCCATTTCCTTGACCTACCAGGCATCTTTCCAGGATAGTTCTCACGAACCGGAGTGGACACCGTCGGTTAAAATTCAAACCGACACCGTAACAGGGCAGGCCAGCTATCTGAGAGGAAATTGGACCTTTGCACTGCAGGGAGCTTACTCTTTTCAGAACGACAGAACACCTGATGACAGCGACACAACATCTGTTACCGCCTCCTTTTCACCAGGATACAGTGGAGAGCACTTATCCATTTTTCCGAGCTTTAGCTATAACATGTCTAAGTATCACCCCACTGGAGTCAGGACAGATAACTATATCTTTAACCTCGATTTCAGAGGTGATCTCCTAAATAACAGGATCCGCTACGAACTTGCGGGTACATATAACATTATCAACGCAACAGACGATTCAGTGGACCAAGAGTCGCTGAATACGAATTTCAGGGTCGCTTACGTTCCTTTTGAAAATTATAAAGGAGTTCTCTCGCCTGCTCTTGGTATCATGGGTAAGTACGAAAGATTAATCGATCACAATTATCCGGAAGCATATAAGAATGATTTTGTGCTCATGTTTTTTGTTTCTACCACCGCGATGCTTTCTTTTTAGGGGGATACAATGCGAAAGTTAGGAATACTTATATTTTGTTTTCTACTATCGTTCTTAGTAGTGAAAGGAGTAGCGTGTGCGATTGATGTCACAACCTCCTCCGCTACCGTACTTGTTAACCAGCCTGTAACTTTTACGATTACTGATAATCTCACTCCGGGATATGCATGTGATCTTGAGATCAATTTCGGGGATAGTGCCACATATACCATTCTGGGCAACTGTAGTGATTCATGTTCATTTACAGTAAGTCACACGTACAATGCACCTGGAACCTATACGGTTACAGCGAGACGGGTAACAGGATGCATTGCAGGGCCAGACGTTGACACCGTGGTTGTAAATGTCCGGGTAGCAAACTTAACCTGCAGTGCATCGCCTTCAACATGTAGCATACCGAGAGGGATTACAACCACTAGGACTATTTCTTACGATTTGAGAACGACTCCGGCGATTAACACCGCTGTACATTCTGATAAAGGTCAATTTATTGGTGCCGGCCAGATACTAGGAGAAATTAAGACGCCTCTTTCGGTCCGAATAAGGAATGGAACGGGAAAGAGCAGCGAAAGCATAACAATACCTCCCGGCATTGCAAAAAGAGCAGAGAAGTTAAAAGTAACCAGGTTGGCCTATAGGAGAACTTTTTCCGATCAGCAGGTATCTGCCACGGTTTCGGTTTTCATGTCGATTACCACGGAGGCAGGAGCAGAGTTCCAAATAACGAGGCTAAGATTGTATTTTAAAAATAATCGTGCAGAGATTACGGTTAAGAGAAACTATCCTGACCTCAAGGCCTATGCTGAAGTGAGGTTTATGGGTTCGGGGCTGTTACGAGCGTACTGGGAGGTCGATGGTAGAATTTTGAGCTACGTTTACAAGCACCTTGTGTACGGAAGAAGTATCGTTTTTGAAACTCCCAGTATTCCTGCTCTCCCAACTTTTGATCCCGGAACCCACATCCTGAAATTTGTTATAGTCGAACCAGAGCAAGATATACCTTTGCCCACGGCCAT
>JALSTM010000059.1 GCA_026983715.1 Desulfobacterales bacterium | reverse complement strand
GGTGCAGGTTTAACGGTAACTGCAAAAAACTGCCAAAATTAAGAGCAAAAACGGGGTCTCTTAATGGAGTTGTCACGATTGCCGGCTATACGTCGAATTCAAAGGGAAACATTATCGGACTTGCTATTCTCTGTAACGGCGTAAAAAGAAGTACTGAAGTAAAACAATTGATTGACAGAATAGTTTGCGTGCTTCAGGAGTAGTAATTCAAAGAGGAGGAAAGACATTGATTTCAAGCATGACAGCATACGGAAGAGGTGAGGTGTCAGGAGAGGGTGAGAGGGTTCTTGTGGAAATCAGGGGAGTGAATCACCGTTTCATGGATATCCAGTGTCGATTGCCTCGGCAGTACA
This sequence comes from Desulfobacterales bacterium, assembly GCA_026983715.1. Lineage (GTDB taxonomy): Bacteria > Desulfobacterota > Syntrophobacteria > B119-G9 > B119-G9 > B119-G9. Next base: position 18,222 of record JALSTM010000059.1, on the reverse strand, counting down.
CTAGCTGGAACGAAAGAATAAGAAAAATTGTCCAGGGATCTGGAATCAAGCGTGGAAGGATGGAAATAATTGTTCAGATCGAGGAATCGCCCGAAAAAGTAGACCGACATCTCCTTAACGTTGAACTTGCAAAAGCTTACTTTTCACAATTCAAAAAATTGTGCATGGATTTAGGGCTTGATGATACCCCCAGGTTAAGCGACTTGCTATCAATCAAAAACATTTTCGAGGTCCCCGATGAAGAGGATAGAACCGAAAAACTCTGGGCAATCGTCGAAAGTGCTCTAAATGATGCCCTTCACTCCTTTGTTGAAATGAGAAAAGTGGAAGGGGAGAATCTTGCAAGAGATATTCGGGAGAGATTATCTCGACTAGCAGGGTTTATAAGCGAAATTAAAAAATATGCACCGGAGGTGGTTGAACATTACAGGGAGAGGTTGAAAAAAAGGATTGAGGAGCTTGTGCCGAAAAATGAGTTTGACGAGACAAGACTTTTGCAGGAAGTTGCCATCTTTGCTGATCGTTCGGATATCACGGAAGAGCTGGTCAGGGCGGAGAGCCACGTAGGACAATTTATGGAAATCCTCGAAAAGGGTGGAACTATCGGTAAGAAAATGGAGTTCTTATTGCAGGAGCTTTTTAGAGAAATAAATACAGTTGGCTCCAAGGTTAGTAGTGTCAATATTGCTGGGCTTGTAGTAGAGATGAAAAACGAAATTGAGAAGATACGCGAACAAGTTCAGAACATAGAGTAAAGGGGGTGCAAATTCCTGTCGGTGTTACTGTTGTATTCGAAAATGCCCTCTTAACGGGCGGAAGGAAGAACTCTTACACTTATTTGCTTACCGTTGCTTTCGATTTGTATCATTCCGTCCCGGCGTGGCGAAAACCACCTTGTAGTCAGTCCGGGTAACACTTTTTCCTGGAATGATTTGGGTTCGGACGGAGAGAATATTACCTCATCCGGTTTGAATAGAGATATTATCTTTCTAACGGTTTTTTCCTCCGGCTTTCTCGCATAAAAAATCAGGGCGGTTTTTAGCGTACTCCTGCACTTGTCACCGAGCTTTTCAACTTTTCGTGACGGTAGGTCGGAAGGGCAAAGAACGATTCTGGTGTTTCCATACCTGATTTCCATGGCTAGGTTAAGGTCCTTGTAATACGGAGGTTCAGAACACCAGCGAACTTCTTTTGACGAGGCAGGAGAAAGAACTCTGATTCCTACGGGGCCAATACGAATGTTTTTAAAATCGGAAAGCATTCTTTTTTTGCAATGTGCCTTTTTAAACAGGTTAAAGCTTTCCTTGAATGCATAGCCTCTTAATCCTACTCCGATGTGCCATACTTCCTTTATGTCAAATGCCCGTGCGACAAAAGGTAAGGAGGTACACCTGGGATAGATAGACGCCAACAGGAGGTAATCTATACTTCTAACGTGATTTTTCCAGAGGAATGGCGCTACCACGTGTTTTCCAATATCAAAAGTGGACCACGTGTAGTTTCCACCTTCTATTAGCATGTTGTGACCAGACGGGAATCTGACGTACCCGCTGCAGCCAAAGCCCACGTCCAGGACGGTCATCTGAAGTCGATTCTTGAGCAGTTCTATCGGTTTTCTGGATGTTATTTGTGTAAGGCCCAACAGAACTACCACAATGCTCCCCATCCCAATTATCTTCCACCTGGTAGCTGTGCTGGAAAAAAGCAAAAAAATGAGAATATACGTCAGCACAAGGAGCTTGACATCGAAATCGGGCAGGTAAAACAGTCCGAAAGAAAAATGTGATAGTTTTAATGTCAGTGCAACTGCCAGGTGAAGAGCCTGGGTGCCCGGCCATATGATTGCCGAAGCTAGAGAGGGATCCACGAGAGATGCAGTTATTGATAGTAGACCGCACGGCAGGCTGACGAAACCTACCAGGGGAATAACAAAGAGGTTCGCAATTATCCCGAGGAGCGAAACCGTGTGAAAATGGAGCGCAATCAGTGGTGCGACTCCAATGGTTGCAGAAAGCGAAACGAAAGCTAGGTCTAAAGCAGCGTTTAGGACTCTGAAACGTGTTTTAATAGTGGTGCACCGCAGTAATTTTTTTAAGCGAGGTGTTAGGTACATTATCGCTACGAGTGCAGAAAAAGACAATTGAAAGGAAGGCAGGAAGACAGCGTGGGGTTGGTCAGCCAGAATTAATAGAGCTGCCATTGCCAGAATCTGCCAGAAATCTTTTTGTTTTCTCGTAAGTAGTGCTGCTAAAGTTATAAGAACCATCAAAAGGGCTCTTTTTGTTGGGAGGGACAGTCCGGTTAGTTCAGCATAAAAAATAATGAAGGGAATGGTCGCAAGCAGTGCCAGGCGGGTTCTGTCAAATTTTAACAATGCCCATTCCCAGGAAGAAAAGAGAAATGAAAAAAGAAAATAAAGTATCCCGCCCAGGAGTCCCAGGTGTAGCCCGGATATTGCCAGGAGATGACTTACCCCTGCCGTGTTAAAGGCTTCCCTTACGTAGTCAGGCAACAACTTTCTCATTCCCAGGAGCAATGCTGCGTAGATGGTATTTTCAGGGTTTGGAACTTTTTTCATCAAGAAATTGAAGGCTTGATTCCTTATGTAACTGACAGTCATGTTCCACGGATTTGTATTATTTTTTAAAGAAATAACGAACATATCTGAGGGTATGAAAGTTTTCCCAATGAATCCTTTTTCCTTCATGTATTTGGTGTAATCGAAAGCGCCTTCATTCCTGAAATTTCGAAATTTTCTTAGAACAAACGAACAGGCAATCTTTGTCCCGGGATGCCAGTTTCTCGTTAGTTTCCTGGTATTTACAAGTACTTTTCCAGTTATCGGGTATCTTTTTCTTCCCGTGTCAGCGGACTCCACCGAAATGGTAAACCTCCCGCCGTACCTTCTGTATTCTGGATATGTTTCAACCTTGCCCGTCCAGATAACATTCGGCATGTTATACAACAGGGAAACGTAGCTTTTCTCGGAAACTTCAGGCGAGGAAACCTTGTACCCTAGAAATCCGAGCACCAGAAACAGCAGTAAGGGAATGAAGATTGAGTTTTTTCCTGCTTTTGCCAGGGTGAATAGCAGTATAAGGAGAAAAAACCCCAGTACAAATGCCGGTAGTATGTTTGGATGGAATGGAAATAGGCGAGCACAGATTATTCCCACTATGAAGCTTATAAGCAGTGGTGGAAGAGTCCTTCTAATAGGCATAGGACGATTACCGATTACCGTACGCTGGTGCTATTTGCTGAACTACATTGGGAGCATCGGGGTAACTTATGAAAATGTTTAACCTAACCGTCTTCCTGCAGATTATTCCTTAACACGTACTATGTTTGCTCCGAGGGCGGACAGTTTTTTTTCTAGCCTGTCGTAGCCTCTATCTAGGTGATAAACCCTGCTTACTTCCGTTGTACCCTTCGCGGCAAGGCCTGCAAGTACCAATGATGCTGATGCCCTCAAATCCGTGGCCATAACTTTTGCGCCGAGTAATTCTTTAACTCCCTTGACCACGGCGGTCCTTCCGTCAATGGAAATATCCGCTCCCAGTCTCCGCAGTTCGCTAACATGCATGAATCGATTTTCAAAAATCTGTTCCGTTATGACACTTACCCCGTCCGCCAGGCACATTAACGCCATGAACTGCGCCTGCATATCGGTCGGAAACCCGGGGAAGGGCAGAGTTTTAACATCAGCACTTGAAATAATTTCCGGGCTTTTGGCTTTTACCCAGTTCTCTCCGATTTCAAACGTCATTCCGGTTTCCTGAAGTTTGTGGATGACGGTTTCGAGGTGTGCGGGGATGCAGTTGGTTATGGTTATTTCTCCTCCTGTGATACCGGCTGCAACGAGGAGAGTGCCGGCTTCTATCCTGTCCGGAATAACCCTGTAAGGGCTGGGTGTATTTAGCTCTTTCACTCCTTCGATGGTTATGATAGGGGTGCCTGCCCCTTTTATTTTTGCGCCAAGCGTCTTAAGGTAGTTGGCAAGGTCAACCACTTCCGGCTCTTTCGCCGCATTTTCAAGAACCGTAGTTCCTTCGGCCAGCGTAGCAGCCATCATCAAGTTCTCGGTTCCGGTTACGGTAACGAGATCAAGGTATATGTGGGTTCCCGTAAGACGTTTCGCTTTTGCCTCGACATAACCATGGCGTAGCTCGATATTTACCCCGAGGGCCTCTAGGCCTTTTATGTGTAGGTTTATGGGCCTTGCACCAATGGCACATCCACCAGGCAATGAGACGCGGGCCTTCTTGAACCTTGCCACCATGGGACCCAGTACAAGCACAGAAGCCCTCATGGTTTTTACAAGATCGTAGGGTGCTTCAAGGCGACTGACGTTGTCGGTATTAATGCAAAGGGGTTCCTCGCAACGGATGTCGGCACCCATGGACTCTAGGAGAGTACAAAAAGTCCTTATGTCCCTTAGCTGGGGTACATTTTCGAACTGGTGCCAACCGCCCGTTAGAAGGCTTGCTGCCATGAGCGGAAGAATGGCATTCTTTGCACCGCTTACACTAATTTCACCTTTTAAAGGTCTCCCTCCTGAGATTACTAGCTTGTCCATACCGACCTCTAATCGCTTTCTTTTTTGTCAAAACCTTACACAAGGCAACTAAGGTGTCAAGAATAAAGAAGGGTGCTATTTTTTGCCGAGAGCAAGGACTCTATCAAGCCCGGAGTAATCCCTGTGAATCTTCACGTGGGAAATCCAAGCGATCGATTTTGCAAAGTCTTTGAAGGTTTGTCCCTGGCTGTAGCCGATTTCTAGCAACATGGTGCCCCCAGGTTTTAGGTACTTGCCCCCTGAAAGAATAATTTCCCTTGTCACAGACACTCCATCTTTGCCGCCAAATAGGGCTTTCCTGGGTTCGAAATCCCTAATTTCTGGCGGAAGCTTTTCATATTCTTCCTCCGATATGTACGGAGGGTTACTTACAATTATGTCAAAGTATTCCCTTGCTCCAGATCCGAGAGAATCATAGAGATTGCTGGCAAAGAAGGTAATTTTGGAGTGAAGATTGAGGTTTATAGCGTTTTGTCTGGCCAGGGCAAGGGCTTCCGGGGATATATCCGTGGCAAAAACAAGGACATTTTGAAGTTCCTTTGCAAGGGCTAATGAAATCGCCCCCGATCCCGTGCCTATCTCCAGAATATGCGTAATTTTGCCGCAAATTTGTAGCTTCCTTGCCACCTCCAGGGCTTTTTCCACGAGACATTCCGTTTCCGGACGGGGAATTAAAACGGCCGGGGTGACTTTTATGGGCAATGACCAGAATTCCTGTTCTCCTGTTATGTATTGAACCGGTTCCCGTTTTGCTCGGCGTTTTATGGCTTCCCTGTATGTAGCCAGTTCCCTCTTTGTTAGTGGTTGATCAAAGTTGAGATAGAGATCAAGCCTTTTGTATCCGAGCACATGCGCCAGCAATACTTCTGCATCGGTTCGTGGTTGTTCAATTCCGCGAGAAGCAAAATATTCCGTGGTCCATTTCAGTACCCTTATGATTGTCCACTGCTGGTCTTTCATTTCTCAGGGATTATGACGATTCGACCTGTTTGAGAGCTTCGGCCCTGAAGTGGGTAATAAGTGGATCAATTACCTGGTCCAGCTCCCCCTGGAGTACAGATTCGAGCTTGTATAGAGTGAGATTGATGCGGTGGTCGGTAAGTCGGTTTTGTGGGAAGTTATAAGTCCTGATGCGCTCACTTCTATCTCCTGTCCCCACCTGGCTTCTCCTGTCTTCTGCTATCTGTTGTTCCTGTTCTCGTTTTTTCATATCGAGGAGCCGTGACCTGAGAACTTTTAATGCCTTTGCCTTGTTCTTGTGCTGCGATTTTTCGTCCTGACATGTCACTACGAGGCCTGTGGGAATGTGGGTAATTCTAACTGCCGAATCAGTTGTATTGACACTCTGCCCACCGGGCCCCGAAGACCTAAAAACATCTATTCTAAGCTCATTGGGATCAATCGAAATGTCGACCTCCTCGGCTTCAGGCAATACCGCAACAGTTACAGCAGATGTGTGTATTCTTCCCTGGCTTTCGGTAACCGGTACTCTCTGTACCCTGTGTACACCACTTTCGAACTTTAGCTTGCTGTAGGCACCCTGGCCGGATATTGCCATGATAATCTCTTTAAAACCCCCGATACCGGTGGGATGACTACTTAAGATTTCTACCTTCCACCTGTTTTGCTCGGCATAGCGACTGTACATCCGGAAAAGGTCTGCGGCAAAAAGTGCCGCTTCATCACCACCCGTTCCGGCCCGGATTTCCAGGATAACGTTTTTTTCGTCGTTTGGATCTTTCGGAATAAGGAGTTCTTTTAACTTTTTCTCAACCTCGGCTAGCTCCTCCTTTAACCTCGTTATCTCTTCTTTCGCCAATTCTTGGATTTCTTCGTCACTATCCTCCAGGAGTTCCTTATTATCTTCAAGTTCTCTAACCAATTCCTTGTAGTGCCTGTATGTTTTAACAATTGGTTCAAGTTCAGAGTGTTCCTTGGCCAGTTTTGTGTATTCTTCCATGTTAGAAACAGTCTCTGGATCACTGAGGCGTTTCTCAAGCTCAATGAATTTCTCTTCAACGCTGTCTAATCGTTCAATCATTTTTTTTAACCGTAGCTTAAAGCGTCTTTTCTTTAAGTTTCACTTAAAGTGCTATTTTTTTCAACCGCCAAGGCAGACTCGAGGGCTTTTAGAGCCACTTCCAGCTGGGCATCGTCTGGTTCTCGAGTCGTTAACTTCTGCAACCACAAGCCAGGGCATATGGCCCACTTGAGGAATCTGTTAGAAGAATGTTTCCCGCTAAACCGAATTATCTCGTAAGCAATGCCGGCCAACGGGATGAATAAGAAAATCTTTATGAATATGTTGAAAATATTTCTTAAGATAACGGAGTCTGTAGGAATTTGAGGTACGTAAATGAAAAACGCCGAGAAGACAAATATGCTCAAGATAAGCACTATAAGAATAAATGCAGTCCCGCACCTGGGATGTAGAGTGGGATACTTCTTTGCGTTTTCCACAGACAGGGTTTCTCCGGCCTCGTAAGTATATATGCTTTTGTGTTCAGCTCCGTGGTACTCAAAAACTCGCTTTATATCTCTAAAAAATGATATGGCAATGATGTAGAGAATGAAAAAAAGAATCTTCAAATACCCGTCTACAATATGAAAAAGTCCGCTGTTTATATCGAATTTTATAGGGCCTAAACTGCCCAGTAAGTAGCTGAGATAGTGAGGCAGGATAACGAAAAAGGTTATTGCGAGAGCGATCCCTGCAACCAGGGCCAAGACAATGGTCCAGGAATTATTCTCATCGTTTTCTTCTTCCAGGGCCACGGATGCTGAAAAGTTGAGCGCCTGTATTCCATTCACTAGCGTTTCCACCAGGATAACAGGGCCGCGTACAAAGGGTAGTTTAAGAAATCGCGATCTTTCCACGAAGGACTTCCATTTTTCCTGCTTGACAACTACCTTCCCGTCAGGTTGCCTGACAGCAATTGCCAAACAATGAGGGCTCTTCATCATTACGCCCTCTATGACCGCCTGTCCACCTACATTAATTTCCATGATTTCCTGATGCGTGATAAGTAGCCTTCTATCTGTAATCATAGGCCGGCACTTCTTTTGCCTCCCTGGGTGAAGATGGTGGTTTTCTGAGCCTTCGTCTGGTAAACCCGCATCAAAACACTGGCAGCCAGTAGAAAGTTTGGTGCATTGACTGTAGTAACTCTCGCAAACTGCCTGTGTTCTAGATGAAAGTCTATTTTGACTCCGGCGCTTAAAAGAATTTCAAGGAGACTTTCATTGGTAGTTGTGGCCGACCCAATGTTGTCCAGCAATGCTGGTTAGTCTCTAATGCTTTCGCTAAAATTATTCGTCAGAGGTCTTGTTGTCTTCGGCGTTTTTCTTCATATAGTTTTCGTATTTACGCATGAATTTTTCTATCCGTCCTTCTGTGTCTACAAGTTTCTGTTTTCCCGTGTAAAAAGGATGGCAGGCCGAGCAAATTTCAACCCTTATTTCTTTTTTCGTGGAACCAGTTTCAATAACATTTCCGCATGCACAGCGAATTACAGCATCGTAGTATGGAGGATGAATGTCTTTTTTCATTTTCTCTCCCTTCAAATTTAAAATCCGGAGTCTTCACAATGACTCCGGTTATCTGTTTTTTGAACCTTTAATTATACTTGAGTTACCGACACGTGGCAATAAATTTCTGCAACAAAAAAGGAGGGATAAATTGCCCTCCTTGCAGACATCACCTGTTCATGGAATCCAGAAACTCGGCGTTGCTGGCAGTACCTTTCATCTTGTCCAGCAAAAATTCCATTGCATCCACCGGGTTAAGCGGGGATAGTAATTTTCTGAGTATCCATATACGGTTAAGGTCCTTTTCAGGTAACAGGAGTTCCTCTTTTCGTGTTCCGGACCTGTTGATGTCAATTGCAGGAAAGATTCGTCGGTCAGCGAGTTTGCGATCAAGTACTATTTCCATATTACCGGTACCCTTGAACTCCTCGAAAATTACCTCGTCCATCCTACTGCCGGTTTCAATTAAAGCTGTAGCTATGATAGTGAGACTACCACCCTGTTCAATGTTTCTGGCAGCTCCGAAGAACCTCTTCGGTCTGTGGAGAGCATTGGAATCAACACCACCGGAAAGTATCTTTCCACTGGGTGGCACGACGGTGTTATAAGCCCTGGCGAGCCTTGTGATGCTGTCGAGCAGAATTACAACGTCTCTCTTGTGCTCAACAAGTCTCTTCGCTTTTTCTATCACCATTTCGGCAACCTGAACGTGTCTCTGTGCAGGTTCGTCAAAAGTTGAGCTTACTACCTCGGCTTTTACAGACCGCTCCATGTCCGTAACTTCTTCAGGGCGTTCATCTATGAGAAGAACAATGAGGTATATATCTCGGTAGTTTCTCGTAATACTGTTTGCGATCTGTTGTAGCAGGATTGTTTTACCCGTTCTGGGTGGAGCTACTATGAGACCTCGCTGGCCAAGTCCGATGGGTGTGATAAGGTCCATCACCCTTGTGGAATAATTGTCGGGGTCTGTCTCCAGTACGATTCTCTTGTTAGGATAAAGAGGCGTGAGGTTATCAAACAGTATTTTATCCCTGGCAAGCTCTGGGTCTTCGTAGTTAACGGCGTCAACTTTAAGCAGAGCAAAGTATCGCTCATTGTCCTTGGGAGGCCGTATCTGGCCGGATACAGTATCCCCTGTTCGTAGATTGAACCGCCTAATCTGCGACGGAGAAACATATATATCGTCCGGACCCGGTAAATAGTTATATGTCTGCGCCCTCAAGAATCCAAATCCATCAGGGAGCGTCTCTAAAACTCCTTCGCCGTATATGAGCCCATTTCTCTGGGCCTGCGCTTCAAGTAGGCTGAAAATAAGCTCCTGCTTGCGCATACTGCTGGCTCCCTCGATGTTGAATTCTCGAGCTATCGTAAGGAGTTCTTTAATGTTCTTGGACTTCAATTCTACCAGGTTGAGGCCGGACTTGAGTTTTTCCATGATTTCAGTCTGGCTGTTGTTTCGTTTTCTTGCTGCTCTAGCTGCCATAACTCTCTCACCGTTTTTCTAGATTTTTTGTTGATTTATAATTTAGTTTAAACCCCAACAGGGCTGAAATACTGCTTTCCGAAGAGCCTTACTTTTGAAAACCAGATTACCGTTTTGACCTGGCTTTACGGATTCTGGTGAAGGCTGAATCGAGGAGTAAAGCAGAGTTCTTACTCAATATGATATTGGTTAGATAACTGGTCTCCGTTCCCCAGGAAGGGTTCTTATGTTATTATCTGAGTATCAACGAGGCATTTTTAATTTAAAACATTCAGCAAATAATGTCAAGCCTTTCAGGTAAAAAATCCCTACCAGAACGATTATTGTTCTTCATCATCGTGTTTCCAAAAACGTAACTTGTCCCAGAAGCTTTTTTTCTTTTTTTCAGGTTCTTGAACAGTAGTTTTGGTCTGCTGCTTCTGAACAGTTGCCGTACTCCCCTGCTGCTGAATCGGTTGTTGCACCTGCGGAAATTCTGGTTCTTCCTCGTGCCGCCAGAAAAGCAGCTTGTCCCAGAAAGACTTTTTTTTCTCATAGGGACCCTGAACCGTTGTCATCCCCGTTTGGCTCTGCGGTGGTGGCAGTTCTTCAAAGGCTTCTTCGTCATCGTGCTTCCAGAATAAAAGCCTCTGCCAGAAACTTTTCTCACCTTGGTGTCTCGTTTGTTCAAACGAAGGTTGAGGGGGAGGGTTCTTGTGAGCTTCTAACTGGTCGTCTATGAGCAAAGGTTCTGCAATAACCGTTTCCTTTTGGGCTTCTTTTTCTTGCTCCTTTTCTTTGTGCTTCCAGAAATAGACCCGCTCCCATATATCTGCAAACATTCTTTCTCTCTTGGGATTTTGCTCCTTTCCGGCGGCACTTAACTCACAGAGCTTTTTGTAGCATTTCGTGTAAAGCTCCTTGAACTCTCTCTTCAGCTTCGGGTTGTTGACATCGGAGTAGTTGTTTCTCAGGGTTTCCAGCCGGAACATTGCGGCCTTGAATTGATGTGTTCGGTAATAGAATTTTGCGACGTACAATTCGTGTTGAGCCAGCAATTCCCGGCACTTTCTTATAAGGATTTGAGCCTTTTTAGCGTATTCGCTTTTTGGATAGGTCTTCGTTACTCGCTCAAAAGCCTCCAATGCTGCCCTGGTCTCTGTTTGATCCCTGTCGATGCTCAACCGCTGCTTGTAATGGCACATGCCAATCTGGTAGAGCACTCGTGGAATTTCCGGATGCTGAGGATGTAGCCTGGAAAAATCCTCGTACGCTGCCACTGCCTCGGGGTATTCTTCTTCATAGTAGTGTGCATCTGCCACACGCAATTCCGCCATGGTGGCAAACTTGCTAAAGGGATACCTTTCTTTGACTTTCTGAAACGCATTAAGTGCATCGTCATACTTGTGACTGTAAAACTTGTCGAGACCTTCCTGCATAAGCTCTTCAGGGCTTTTTTCCGGCTTTTTTCTTACGAAGTACTTCTTTATATTGAAGTTAGACCATGAGCATCCCGCTATACTGGCAACCACCAGTATGACCAGTGCGAACCTGACAATATTAGGAAGTTTACGCTTTGAAAGCATCGGTAAGCTTACCCGCTTCTTATGTTGAAGGCTGGTATTCGTTCTGTATATAAAGTTCCGCGGCGAAAGCAGCCGTGGCTCCGTCGCCTACCGCTGTTACAATCTGCCGTAAAAGTTTTGCTCGAACATCACCTGCCGCAAAAACCCCGTGAACAGATGTTTCCATATTTTCATTGGTAACCAAGAAACCCCTGGAATTCCTCTCGATTTCCGGAGGTATGAAAGCGGTGTTCGGGACGGTGCCTACGAATATAAAAACTCCGTCTACTTTAAGGTCACTAACATTGTTATTCTTTACATTTTTAATCTTGAGATTATTAACCCCTGCGCTGTCACCTTCAATCTTGACTAACACCGTGTCCCATAATATTTCAATCTTGGGGTTATTGAACGCTCGTTCCTGCAATATCTTCGTTGCACGAAGTTCATCCCTGCGGTGGATAATGTAGACTTTGCTGGCGAACTTGGTAAGGAAGAGAGCTTCTTCGACAGCAGAGTTTCCTCCACCAACTACGGCCACAACTTTTTCTCGGTAAAACGGGCCGTCACAGGTGGCACAGAAAGATACTCCCTTGCCAGTGTAAGTATCTTCTCCTTCTATACCCAATCGGGACGGAGATGCACCGGTGGCAATTATTAGGGCCTTGGCTTTAATAATTTGGTTACCAAGGTTCACAATCTTTTCGTGGTTTTTGAGTTTAATGTCCACAACTTCGCCGTTCAATATATCAAGCCCGAACTTGGTGGCCTGTTTTCCAAAAAGGTCTGCGAGTTCAAAGCCTGAAATTCCCTCCGGAAAACCAGGATAGTTTTCGATCCAGTCCGTTAAAAGTATTTGGCCTCCCTGGCCCAATTTTTCTACGAGAAGTGTATCGAGACGCGCCCTGGCAGCATAAATTCCTGCTGCGAGCCCTGCCGGACCGCCTCCTATTATTACCAAGTCTCTTACTTTTTCGTCATTCATTAGGGTTCTCTGTATTTATATGTACTTGTTTATAACTTCCACGATTTGGTTTTTTGACACAGCGCCGGTGATCTGGTGTGCTACTTTGCCATCCTTGAAAAGAATTAGCGTCGGGATCGCTCTTATTCCATATTCTGCAGGAGTTCGAGGATTTTCATCAACGTTGCACTTCGCCACTTTTACCTTGTCCTGGTACTCCGTGGCCAGTTCGGCGACAACCGGGGCAATCGCACGGCAAGGACCGCACCATGCAGCCCAAAAATCCACTAGAACCGGTATCTCAGATTCCAAAACTTCTGTTGTGAAATTACTATCAGAAACCTCCAATACTTTTTCTTCGCCCATTGTTTCCTCCTCAATTTGTTTTCCAGCGAATTACAACAATCCTTATAACGCTCATGCGCTTCAATATCAATCATTATTCGCTTTGAAAAAGTGGTTTATACTTAAAACATAATGGTTTTGTTTTGTCAACGAAAGACTCGTTCTCTTCCAACCTTACTTCTCTTGCAACAATTTGATTTAACACGTGTGTTTCTTTCTGGATTTTTTCTTTGATTTCTCTTGTTGATTTATCCAAGACTAATGATATATTACATAAAATCGCTAGGAAATAGAAGGAGGATCGACTGATGAAAGAGAAAGTAGAGAAAGCACTGGAGAAAATTCGCCCCTATCTGCAAAGAGACGGCGGTGATGTTGAGCTTGTAGGAATCGAGGATAGCGTGGTGAAGGTGAAGTTAACCGGAGCCTGTCACGGGTGCCCGATGTCACAGATGACACTGAAAGCTGGGGTTGAGCGAATTATCAGGCAGGAAGTTCCAGAAGTGACCGAGGTTATTGCCGTGTGATAGCGACTACTTGTGGTACTTCTCGCCTCGCATAATGGTAAAAGCGCGGTAAAGCTGTTCCAGTAAAATAAGGCGGGCCATCTCGTGTGTAAAAGTCATTCTTGACAAAGAAATCACGTGGTGAGCTCGCTTTTTTAGTTCTTCGGACACACCCAGCGGACCACCAATGGCAAAGTAAACAGATTGGTTCCCATCTGCTTGGAGTCGCCCGACAAACCTTGAAAAGCCCACAGAATCGTATTGTTTTCCCAATCTGTCGAGTAGAATAAACGTACCTTTACCTTTAACGGATTTGATTATTTTCTCGCTTTCTTTTGATATCACGAGAGAACTGTTAGAAGATTCTTTGATCGGTTCCGGCTTAATTATGCGGGTTTCAGTATTTACGTAGTGTCCCAGTTTTTCTAGGTAGTATTTGATCCCCACCTCAATGAATGTTTCTCTTGTTTTTCCGACAAAAAGCAAAACTATTTTCAATTTGCACCTGTTAGTTGGTTGCGTACAGAAGAAACTCCCGGTTTCCCTTTGGTCCCAGGATAGGGGATTCTACCACGCCTTTTAGGTTCCAACCAAGCTCTGTTACGAAAGATGACACTTCTTCGATGACTCGCTTGTGTTCTTCCGGGTCTCTTACTACTCCCCCCCTACCGACTTTTCCTTTGCCAACTTCGAATTGGGGCTTAATCAATGCCACCATTTCCCCCTCGGGTACCACAAATTTTTGAACAACCGGGATGACGAGTTTAAGGGAGATAAAAGAAACATCAATTACCGCGATATTTATTGGGTCAGCTATTTTCTCGGAAGAGAGATACCTGATGTTCTCTCTTTCTAACACCACAACCCTTGGGTCATTTCGGAGCTTCCAATCCAGCTGGCCATATCCGACGTCAATGGCGTAAACTTTTTTGACACCACGCTGTAGAAGACAATCGGTAAATCCCCCCGTTGAAGCTCCTACATCCATGGCAACGAATCCCGTTACGGATATGCAGAAGTGGTCCAAGGCATGCCGCAGCTTGATGCCTCCACGGCTGACAAACGGTATGTCGTTTCCCACTATTTCAAGATGGGCTCCGGCGAGAATCTGAGTGCCAGGCTTAATAATTCTCCGACCGTCAACCTTGACTTTTCCTTCCATGACGAGAGCCTGAGCTCTCTGGCGGCTACCTACCAGTCCCCGTTCGACCAACAGCTTATCAAGCCGCGTCCTTTTTCTGGGCATGTTCCTTTACCAGTTCCTGCACGGTATCGACTATGGCATCTTTGTCAATCTTGCATATGGACCTGAGAATTTTTTGCGATCCGTGTTCTATGAATTTGTCGGGTATCCCTAGCCTCTTTACAAGGCAGCCGGTAATGCCATGATCGCTCAAACATTCCAATACTGCACTCCCGAACCCGCCCTGAAGAACGTTTTCTTCAACGGTGACTAAAATGGGATACTCGGAAGCGAGTTCCAGGATAATCTCTTCGTCAAGAGGTTTTACGAATCGAGCATTTACCACGGTGGCAGATATTCCACGGAACTTTAGCTCGTTGGCAGCTTCCAGCGCAGGGTGAACGGTGGCTCCTATGGCAAGAATGGCGACGTCAGAACCTTGCTTGAGCACTTCAGCTTTTCCTATCGGTATTTTTTTCAATTTCGACTCCAAGGGAACTCCCACTCCTCTGCCTCTAGGGTACCTTAGTGCAATGGGGCCGTTATGATGAACAGCGGTATAGAGCATGTGCTGGAGTTCATTTTCATCCTTGGGAGCCATAAGCACCATGTTTGGTATATGCCTGAGATAAGAGAGGTCGAAGGTGCCGTGGTGAGTGGGTCCGTCTTCTCCAACGAGACCGCCTCGATCCATTGCGAAAACCACGGGCAAATTTTGCAGGCACACGTCGTGGATTACCTGGTCGAATGCCCTCTGTAAAAACGTGGAATATATGGCCACAACCGGTTTCAGGTTTTCCGTTGAAAGTCCCGCAGCAAAGGTCACGGCGTGTTGTTCTGCAATTCCAACGTCGAAAAACCTATCCGGAAATTCTCTTGCGAAATCTGTCAGCCCGGTTCCCTGGGGCATGGCTGCGGTAATGGCTACAATCCTCTCATCGGATTTTCCCAGGCGTACCATGGTTTGACCAAAAACCTTCGTATAAGAAGGAGGTGCCTGCAAGCTAGTCTTCGATTTTCCTGTGCTAACATCGAAGGCTCCTATGCCGTGAAATCGACAAGGGTCTTTTTCCGCAAAACTGTAACCACAGCCTTTCTGTGTAAGTACATGAACGAGTATGGGGCCATCCAGGTGAAGCACATTGGAAAACGTTTCTATCAACCTATCCAGCCGATGACCCTTAATCGGACCGATGTAGGTGAACTTTAATGCTTCAAACAACATTCCGGGGGTAAAAAATGTTTTGATTGAATCTTCGCTCTTCTTAATCAACTGCAGTATATTTGGGCCAATGCCCGGGAAGGAATTGAAGAAGTTTTCTATCTGCTTCTTCATGTTAACGATGGTCCTTGTGGTAAGTTTTCTACTCAAAAACGAAGAAAGAGCCCCTACGTTTCGCGATATTGACATTTCATTGTCATTTAGAACCACTATTAAATCCTTGTCCAGGTGTCCCGTATGGTTAAGTCCTTCAAAGGCTATTCCCCCGGTCATGGACCCGTCGCCGATAACAGCGACCACCTTTCCCGATGCTTTTTTTAGACATTTGGCGACTGCTATTCCGAGGGATGCTGAAATAGAAGTGCTGGCATGCCCAGTACCAAAAGGATCGTATACACTTTCGCTTCTCTTGGGGAAACCACTGATACCACCGTACTGGCGAATTTTCTTAAACTGTGCCCTTCTTCCTGTTATTAGCTTATGGGTATAGGCCTGGTGTCCCACATCCCAGATTATCTTGTCCCTGGGAGCATCAAACACGTAATGAAGAGCCAGAGTAAGTTCAACGGTTCCCAGGTTTGGTGCCAGATGACCACCGGTGCAGGACACCGTTTCTATTAATTCTTTTCTGATTTCGGATGCAAGTTGTTCCAGTTCCTCTAAGGTAAGTTTTTTTACATCTTTCGGTGAATTAATGGTTTCCAGTAATCTTTTCATAATTTCCCCTCGGAATGTTTGTTTATTTATTTTTTCCTATTTTCTCCTTTTTAACAGGTACTTGACAAGTTCTCTCAATGGTAATGCCCGATCGTCAAACTGCTGGAGGTTTTCCAGTGCCTTGCTGACATGAAACTTTGCCATTTCCCTTGTTTTCTCCAACCCGTAAAGAGCCGGGAAGGTACTCTTTTGCCTTGCTTCGTCGCTCCCTGCCGGTTTTCCCATTTCTTCTGAGTCACCGGTAACGTCCAGTAAGTCGTCGGTAATCTGGAATGCAAGTCCGAAGTGACGCCCGTAGTTTACGAAAGCATTTCGAGCTTCATTACTCGCTCCGGCAGCCACCGCTCCGCTTTCGACCGATGCTGTAATTAACGCCCCGGTTTTACATGCATGCATCATTTCAAGAAGCGAAGGCTCAATTTCCTTCCCCTCTGCTTCCATGTCTATGGTCTGACCACCCACCATGCCCCTGCATCCAGCGGCATTTGATATTATCCTTATAATTTCTAGCAATTTTGTCGGATTAATCAAGTCGTTTAATCCATAGTTGCTGAGAACGAAAAAGGCTTCAGTGAGAAGGCCATCCCCGGCAAGTATGGCCATTGCTTCCCCAAACACAACGTGGTTGGTCGGTTTTCCTCTCCGAAGTTCGTCATTGTCCATGGCCGGAAGGTCATCGTGAATAAGAGAATACGTGTGGATCATCTCAATAGCACATGCCACCGGCAAGCAATGTTCCGGATTCTTTCCGAGAGCCTCCACGGTACCAAGGCAAAGGATGGGGCGGAGCCTTTTTCCCCCTGCAAAAAGGCTGTAACGCATGGATTCAATGAGGTTGCGCGTGGGATTATCAACAGGGGGGAGGTATTCCTCCAGGGCTTTATTGACAAGATTTCGTTTTTCTTTCAAATAGGTCTTGAGATTAAAACTCATTTTCAATATTCTTTTCTTCAGCGAAGGGTTCCGTGTAGAATTCCCCTTTTTGATTTTTCAACAAAACGGCCACTTTTTGTTCTGCTTCATCTAGTTTTTTTGCGCAGAATTGGCAAAGCTTAACGCCTTCTTCAAAGACCTTGATTGCCTCGTCCAGGGAGAGATCTCCCTTTTCAAGTTTCTCCACGATTTTTGATAGCCTCTCAAGTGCATCTTCAAACTTTGTAACCCTTGGACTCACTTTTCCTCCGTTTATAAGACTTGTATCTCTCGTCATCTCGTTGTCTTGTTTACAGTGCAATCAAGTGAACCGCTACTCAGCCGTACTTTTAATTTATCTCCTACTTTTGTTTGTGTCGAGAACTTTACTATTTTCATCTCCGGCTTGCGATACGTTATAGAGTATCCCCTCTCCAGCACGGCCAGGGGATTCAACAGATTTAAACTAGCTTGATGCCTTTCTATTTCCTTGCGTTTTCTTGATAGGTACTGACGCATGAATATTTCCAGTTCTCGTCGGTATCGCAGACATCTCTGGTAAGCGTTCCTTATAACATTTCCAGGGTGGTAAGTGTGCATCTGTCTTTCGATGATGACCAGTTTTCTCCTTTTGGTATCGACTATTCCAGTATACGCCCGGATCATCCTGTTGTAGAGATCATCAAGCGAAAGTCGCCAGTTCGTGAGAAGCCTTCTCGGATCAGACAAGGATTTAGCAAGAGTTGAAAAATACTGGCGCTTTAGCCTTAACAGGTTT
Organism: Desulfobacterales bacterium; assembly: GCA_026983715.1. Taxonomy (GTDB): domain Bacteria; phylum Desulfobacterota; class Syntrophobacteria; order B119-G9; family B119-G9; genus B119-G9. The sequence goes on along the minus strand of JALSTM010000059.1, from coordinate 461 downwards.
TCGATTTGTAAACCGATGCGCCTGTATGTGTCAACAAGGAATATTCTAATCTTGTCTAACTGTGCAACTATCATCTCCGCAGCCCCGGTCGGTGTTGGGGCTCTAAAGTCTGCCACCAGGTCAGCTATGGTGAAATCTATCTCGTGGCCAACCCCTGATATGATGGGAAGTTCGGAAGCAAATATTGCCCTTGCAAGGTTTTCTTCGTTGAAAGGCCAGAGATCCTCGATGCTTCCACCGCCTCTACAAAGGACCAAAAGGTCTAGGGAATATTCCTCCGCCAGCTTGTTGGCTTCATTAATAGCCTGGGCTATCTCTACTGATGCTCCTTCGCTCTGCACCTTAACGGGGAAAATATAGACTTCCAGGGGAAGAGAACTTTTTTGAAGAATTCTCAGTACATCACGAATCGCTGCCCCACGAGGGGATGTTACTATGGCTATTCTCTGGGGTAAAACTGG
>JALSTM010000058.1 GCA_026983715.1 Desulfobacterales bacterium | reverse complement strand
GCAGATCCCAAAACGATCGCATCGTATCCTTGCAGGTCAGCTTCATTTTTTATTTCATTTACCCTTTTAACGGTAACATCTACACCCTTCTCTTTTAACCCTTCTGCAATAAAATCAGCAATCTTCCTAGTTTTGTTGGTTCTACTTGCATAAACAATTAAAGCTTTTGCCATCTTACTCCTCCTTTCGCTATGCCTTCATATTAACAACAAGATCACTAACCAACTACAACCTTTCGTCCAAGGTCAAAAGCTTCTTTAAGGGCCGTGGGGTGCCTCTCGATAGCACCCTTACTTTCAATTCCTCTGTAGAACAACCCTCCCTCGTAACTCATATCGAGAGCGTCGAAAAAGTATTTAGCCGTAAGTTCAACACCTTCAAAAAGGTTTTTTCCTTTTGTCGCACCAACTGCGAGCAGGTAACCTTTTCCGCTGTCATACCTGCGGAGCTCTTTACCACTTTTCTTAAGCATTCTTTTGGACCAGAGAGCCTGGGAACGGTCTATTAAAGCCTTTGCTTGAGCCGGGAAGCCATAAAAAAAAATGGGAGTGGCAAACAGTATAACGTCAGCTTCTTCCAACACGGGGTAAACACTTTCCATTTCATCATCAAGTATGCACTCACCTGTATCATCACAACCACCGCATTCAAGACAACCAGTCATTTCCAGTTCACTGGGCCTAATCGTATCAATTTCAGCACCCGCCTGTCTGGCTCCTTCAAGTGCTTTTTCAAGGAGCAAATCGCTATTGCCCCCCTTCCTAGGGCTTCCATAAATACCTACTACTTTCATGATTATTCCTCTCAAACTCAATAAGACATCAGAAAGTTACAACCTCGTAACCTTCCGAAATATACTTGCAGATGCTCGGATGTCCGGACATTTCATCCAGAAGCTCTATCCCTTCAGCTTCGACAGCTTCTAATACCCCCATCTTATTTGAACACGCCTTACATGCTCCATCTATTAAACCACCTTTTTTAACTTTCTTATAAAAATTATGCATCGGATTGCCCGATTTGGCTATCTCCGGGACAAGTTTTGTGGCGGCCCCTTCTATTATCACCTTTACATCGTAGCCCCTTTCTTTCATGTCAAGAGCATTTAACAGCACATGAACAAAACACATCAATTCGCCATTGAACGCAAAAAGAGCAATCTTTTTCATAACTCACCTTGAGATTTAATACTAGGAAACAAGAATTGTTATTGTTAGGGCAAGGTTAACGAAATCAAAGTAGACTTCAGTTAACCCTGCCTCTAGTCGGTTCTTTCCAAAAAAGATGCAGGGACTACAGGACATTAGCTTATCCCGTAGCTTCTTTTGTTGAACCCGGTCCTGCCAGTGGTCTAAATGCCTTTTTTGATGCCCCACACACAGGGCACTTCCAATCATCGGGCAGATCTTCAAACTTGGTTCCCTTAGGAATCTTTCCCTTTCGATCTCCCTTATCCGGATCGTATATATATCCACAGTTTGTTGTCTGACATTGCCACATTTCCTCAGGATTTGCCATTTTCTCCTCCCTTGTCTATCCCACTTTCGGGGAATTCTGAATACGATAATACCTCACAGGCAAAAAGTCATGCTTTCCAAAGTCCATGGAGGTTACAGTATTCCCTTGCCACCACCTTGTCCGCTTCAATATTGAACACGGCCTCGGGTAAATCCCCTGGATTCAGGAATTGCCTGTAGGCCTTTCCATCAGCAATTATTTCTATCCATTCTATATAATGTTTCTCTTCCATCGGGTGAGCCACACTACCCACCGTCACCTTGAAGCCACCAGCAACTTTTTCGATTACCGGCACATGCTTCTCCTTGGCAGCGTCAACAGTGTTTTCAGTGAAAAGTTTCATGGGCTGCCCGCAGCACACTAGTTCACCACCGCCTTCGTGGACAACCTCAACAATATTTCCACAAACTTCACACTTATAGATTTGCAGTTTTTCTGTCATAACTTCCTCCTATAACTTCCGCAACGTTCCAAAGTGGTTTACCGAAAAATTTCTATATCACTATAACCCATAATTCTGAAAAGGAAATGAGGAAAATATTCACAAGACCATGTTCCACCCATTTAGTTTTAAACATCACAAAGGCCTATTTCCTTCTTGAAATACATTGAGCTATCAATATACTCCAGAACCAGAAACTTAGCTTCAACCCCGTGATCAAGTGCCTTCCAGAAGGCATCGCTGAACTTCGGATCTATTTTTCCGTTGGGCAAAAAGCATGATGTCTCGGGCCTAAAAACCAAAAAAAGGACGGCTGCCCGGACACCATCCTTCTTAATAGTTGCCAGCTCTTCCAGGTGTCTTGTCCCTCGTATGGTAGGAGCATCGGGAAAAGTTGCCACTTTGCCTTCGGCTAGGGTACACCCCTTAACTTCCACCCATATTTCTTTACCATCTTCGGTTTTCAGTAGAAAGTCTATTCTGCTTTTGCCTACCTTTACCTCCGGAATGACCTCTTGGACACCCTTGAAGGGACTTATCTCCTTGATGCCAAATAATACTTCACAAATCCTGCGGTGATAGCCGGAATGAACAAGAATCCAATCTCCGTCATTTTTCCCGGCTATTAAGTCCCATTCGGTCTTTCGGTTCCTGCCTCTCACATGTTTAAGCCGCACCCTGTTACCCGGTGTTAAGATATCAGGCAGCCTTCCGGGGTCATGAACGTGAACTTTCACCTTTTCAGCACCGGCCTCCATCCCCACTTCTACAATTCCCAGGAACCTGTTTGGCCTCTCGACAAAAAGCCCTTCCACGTCCCAAGGGATATGTAAAAGCATATTGTGACCCAACCTTTCCACTGCCATTTACAATCACTTCACGTTTGTAGACTGCCGGCTCCGTGGCACTAACATCGAATTCCCCGGAACCGACAGATTATCGTTTTTACCAGTTTTCACCGAGCAGTTCAAAATACGCCTGCGGATGAGCACACGCAGGGCAGACTTCAGGTGCTTCAGTCCCTTCATGGAGATAACCACAGTTGAGGCATCTCCATACAACGGTTTCTTCCCTCTTAAAAACTCTATCATTCTCGATATTAGCAGCTAAGTCCTTATACCTTTTCTCATGCTGCTTTTCTGCAACAGCAATTGATTCAAACACCTGGGCAATTCCATCAAATCCTTCTTCTCTGGCAACCTTTGCAAACCCCGGGTACATCTCGGAATACTCGTAATGCTCACCTGCTGCCGCAGCCTTCAGGTTCTCAAGCGTCGTGCCGATTACGCCAGCAGGAAAACTTGCCTGGATCTCTACCTCGCCCCCTTCCAGGAATTTAAAAAGCCTTTTCGCATGCTCCTTTTCCTGGTTAGCTGTTTCCTCAAAAATGCGGGCCATCTGGACATAGCCTTCCTTCTTTGCCTGGCTGGCAAAATAGGTGTACCGGTTCCTTGCTTGGGACTCCCCGGCGAAAGCCGTTAAAAGATTTTTCTCCGTTTTTGTTCCTTTCAAACTTTTCATCTGAATTCCTCCTTATTAGTTTTTTAGATTTTTTGGTTAAACTATTTTTGTTCTAACTGTACCCAATTGTATCGCCGTAGCAAAAAATAGCGGTTTACATGACTACTTGTTAGGCAGAGAGTTGCGATTTACCGTCAGGGGTAATGGTATACTTGCACCTGGCCGGACTTTCTATGAACCCCTTATTTTTTAAACTTCGCAACCTGCAACTAACGCTTTTGCTTGGAATCCCGGTTGCTTCTGATATGTCCTTGGTTGCGATGGGTTCCTTTGCTTTGGCCAGCGCTTCCAAAATTTTCTTCTGTTCTTCAGTTAATGTTCCGCATGACTTTGATTTACACGCCATAACCTTCCCTCCTAATTGATATTTTGTTTCTCTTTCTTCTTCCTACATTCTGGACAAAGCCCAATAAATTCTAGCCTATAACCAAATATCTTATAACCGCAAGCTTGATCCACCACACCGTTAAGAGGCACCGACGGCTCACAACTCAAATCACCAATTTTCCCGCACTCCATGCAACGAACGTGGTGATGGGGCGTAGTATTACCATCAAACCTCTTTTGTGATCCTGCAGTCTCTATCTTTTTTATAAGACCGCAACTAGCAAGGATTTCCAGGTTCCTGTATACGGTTCCCAGGCTAATATTAGGAATTCTTTTACGAACTTCCTGATAAAGCTCATCCGCTGTTGGATGA
>JALSTM010000057.1 GCA_026983715.1 Desulfobacterales bacterium | reverse complement strand
CTTAAATAGTCATGGGTCATTTGCACGCAATGTCGTTCTCCCTGATCCGGTCAGGGGTAGATTTTGATCAGACATCCGAATAAAGGCTGATTGATTCTGTACCTACGCTTCGTTCCGATCGGGATGACAGATGTTTTAGTCCTTTTTGTACCGCTTCCTTTAACCGATTGTTAACTCCAGAAATCTGAATTTATCGGATGGAAAGTCAGCTTTTTACAGTTAATCTGCCAGCCGCCGGTCATTTCTGTGACTTTGAACTTAACAGGTAAAAACTTCTCTATCACTTCCACATTTGTCCGAGAATGAAGTGAAAGCTCACTTGTTAAAATGACTCCTTCAGAAACCAGGCCGAGGTAGATAAGTAGCTGGTCAGTAAGATGATTTTCTACTGGCATTTTGCTTTCATGATGGGAGATTGCGGCTCTATATGCTTCGATAGCCACTTTTTCCGCCTTCTTCCCCCTTTTGCCAATAGATTGAAAAACACAACTGATATCTTCGTAACGTAGAGTTACGGTGACCACATTTCCTGGTCCCGGGCTATTTTTTACATGAATAATTTCAATTTCGTTATCCCTAAGCCAACCCGTTTCTAGAAGTGTTTTCTTTTCCCTCTCAGCTATATGCTCCGGGAGCCTTGAGAGCAAGATATTCCCTTTTTTCTCAATTAGTTCTCCCCTACTAATAATTTCGACCTTTCTTGCAGCATTCTGGTAGGGCCTTATCTTTGCTTTGATTTTACCACCACCTGCAGGGTAAAAACCGTAAGACAGAAGCTCCACAGAAGCATGAAATCCAAACCTTGCTATGGTAGGTAAGAAAGAATTGACAATAAAATCTACAGTGGGTGCCATCGGATTGTGTGTTCCGCCTTCGACGATAACAGTTGATGATGAATAGCCATAAAAAAGAATTGGTAGAATTGTTTGAAGAACCAGACAGCATGACCCTGCAGTACCTATACTGAAGTAATAGTTGCCGGGATGGATGATACCGGGTTTAAAAATTAGTCTCTCGGAATTGAGTTCATCCCCCGTGACCCTCGCTTTACAAACGGCTGCTGCTGCCTTTACGGAAACTAGGTGTTGTCTTCTCAAACCCGGTTTTTTTCTCTTACCTCTTATATGTTCTATAATAAGTTCTTTTCCGGTAATTGCCGAAAGGGAAAGAGAGGTTCGAAGCACTTGACCACCTCCTTCCCCTATCCTTCCGTCAACGTAAACAGTCATAAACTATTTTTTTCTCAGCAGAGGTGTATCCAGGGTAGGAATTTCTGACACTTTTAGCATGTTACATAAGGTTAATTCACCTCGATTTTTCGTAAAATGGCAAAATATGATCTATTAGAAAACTCAGAAGGTCAGTTTCAGTTATTAAACCAACCAGCCTCCCATCTTCAACTACCGGAAGACAGCCAATTTTCTCTTTCAACATAATTCTACCTGCTTCCTGCAAGCTCATATTTGGTGGAATAGAGATCACGTTTTTTACCATTATGTCTTTTATCTTGATTGATTTTAAATGTTCTCTATTCCTATCGTAATCTTCACCTAATACTGATGCGAGAGAAGCCTTGAAAAGGTCTCTTTGACTAATTATTCCCACCAGCTTCGATCCTTCAAGCACGGGGAGGTGCCTTATTCTTCCTAGGCTCATAATATCATGGGCAAGCGAAAGCTCATCTTCAACAGTTAGTACCACCGGATCAGGCGACATGATTTCTCTGACTTCTATTGGCATTTGCTATTCCTTTTTCCTGTTTGATTTACTTTCCAGAAATCCCCAATCAAGATACCTGTTGTTATCAATTGGAAACCACAGATGTTCTTCAAGCCATCAGTCATCTTATGCGTCAACCCTGTCCTTTGTCACTTCTTCAAGATAGAGACGCATCTTTGCAAGGTCAAAGACAGACTCCTGCAAACCTAGCTTGAGGCATGTTATAAACATTTCTCCGTCTTCAACCCCTATTTCCTGAGCCATGTATTCCTTAACGAGTTGAAGACATCCAAGGTTGGCTGGTAATCCATTCCAGAGGTTCCAGCTTCTAAAATGAATACTGAAATGTAACTTACCAAACTTGATTGCGGTATCAATACCACGCAGGCATTGGGTTGTACCCGGATATTCCTTGTTGAAGGAGTTATCAATGCTTCGTTCCCTCACAACTTCTCCAGTTTTTCTATCCTTAACAACAATAGTTTCATTATAATCCACGGTATTGTCGTAGAAGTATAGACTCTCCGGTCGACCAACAGTCATGTAACAGTGTTTAGTTCCCGGACCATTTTTCTTATAATAATTTATCACCCATTCAATCTGCCACCACAGGTCTTCACCATACGTATAGTGTTCACCGGGTTGGGCAACGTCGGTCATGTAATAAGGAAGATACGATTCCAGATATCCCTGGTCAATCGGATTGGGGATTCCCAGACCCTCGGGAATCTGTGGCTCAAGGGGTCTTGTTCCGGGATGGGTAATTTGTGCTGAAACGAAATCAAGCTCCCATCGCTTTGTTGGAGTACTACCTGCGGTAACCTTGTACTCCCTTCCTTCCTCAACGGCCTTTCTAACTAGCTGATACCATAGGTCCGGAATATCCCTGGCAATTATAAAAACCGGCTTTAACATAGACAATGATACTCCCTCCCAAAAACTTAATGCAGGACCGAATCTTGTGAAGACTTGCTCCCAGAGAAGAAGCACAACGATTAAAAGTGGCTTTACAGTATACAACCGAAGTGGATTTTTCTCAACCCCTATTAAATGGTCACTAGCCTCACACCGCCAAAAGCCAGTACACACAATCCAATAAGCCTGAAGACGGTTGACAGAGCAACGGTAAATGCCTGGCCAATGAACGGGATAAGGAAATATACAAGATCTGACACGGCAAACAGCAAGATCATTATTACTATCAGCGTACTAACCTGGGCAATTTTCCCACCGCTAAAATTCTTTCTGGCCTTGAGAAAAATAAAGGCAATTATACCATAGATGACCAGCATAAAAAGTTTAACCACAACATCATTGATATTGAACACATAACCACTGATTTCCATGTCAGCTACCTCTTTATAAATAGCGAACGTTTCCTTTTTCTTTTCCTACTCACTTACCTCAAAATAGCTCATCCCACGTTTGCCTTCTGCATTCCTTTTCACCGCCAAATCCCCCCTATTTTTTTATAAAAGAAAGTATTCCCTTTTTCTTTTTCTTCTCCTGATTTTTATTTGCCATTTTGGCGCTTTTTGTTCCTTTTACCGTAACCGGTCTTTTCTTCCTGAAATCTACAAGTACCTTAGTGATTTCGCTTACCACCTGGAGCTTCAAGGAAGAACTCTTCTGGTATTTCTTAACATACGCGAGGGTGGTTTCAATTTCCTTTATTGTATCCTCTACAGCTTTTGCTCCCAGAACATCTAATTCCAGAGCAATTAAGTTTCGAAACAGGGTATTGAAAGTTTCAAAAATAAGCTTCTTCCCTTCTTCAAAACTTTCAAAATTACTCATGTAATCCGACATTCTCTGTATGTTGGCCTTACCACCTACACTGAAATCATAACCTTTAAGAAGGGCTTTTCCTCCCTTGGGAAGCTTGCGTACCGCCTGGTCGAAAAATGCGTAGAACCGCACACCTAGATCTTCCACCATGTTATCATGCATGATTTCAAGTATGTCGTTATATACTGTTATGATTCCAGAATAATCAATGACGCCACCCTCTCCGCCTATTGCCACCTCGTCGCTCTTTTCGATGAGACCAGAAGCAATAAGGGAATGAACAATCTTGTAAACGGCAAACTCGTCATAACCGCTGTCTTGCACAACCTGTTCCAGGGTCCGGTTACCATCGACGAGAGAAAGTATTCGCCATTCGTTAGCATTGAGCTTAATTTCTTCGCTTTTCCCTTCCAGTTGTTCGCAAAGCTTGAAAACGACCTGGTTATTCGGAATGTGCTTCTGCAAGATAGACCATTCGTCTATCCTACGCGTGGCCTCGAGTATGATTTCCATGGGGTTAATATCGGTGAGGCACTCCTTTCCCAAGTCCACGGGTTGGTCAATGTATTCAAATTCACCCCTTTTCCAGAGAAAGAGATTGTAGAGTATCTCTTTAACGTTGTGCTGAACAAACTTTTTAAGGGCATCAGAGGAAATGTAACCTTTTTTAACAAGTATTCTTCCAAGGCTTTCATTGCTTTCTGCAGC
>JALSTM010000056.1 GCA_026983715.1 Desulfobacterales bacterium | reverse complement strand
GCAATATTTTCCTTCTTCGCGTTCTTCGCGCCTTAAGCGAAGCGGGCGGTTCATTTGTGACGGACACTGGTAGCATAAGAATTATGACACGCTAAAACGTTACATGTTTATAGGGAAGTATTCTAAAGCGAGTAACGAGTAACGGATAACTAATAACCCAATGTATCTTGCCCTTACCAGCCTATTTTTCTCGGTATTTATCACCATATCCCTCGTGCCGCTTTTCGGGAAACTGGCATATCGACTTCATGCTCTGGATATGCCTGATTCGAGGAAAGTTCACACCCGGCCAATGCCCCGGTTCGGCGGGCTTGCGATGGCTCTCGGGATGCTTATTACCGTTTTCATATGGCTTCCCAGGGATAGCTTTGTAAAGGCCTTCCTGGTTGGTTCGATGGTGATCACTATTTTTGGTTTCATTGACGACATGGTGGGCCTCGGATACAAGACCAAGTTTTTGGGGCAAATCCTTGCGGCCCTTGTGATTGTTCTTGGTGGCAAGGTACGAATAGTTACCCTAGGCACGATTCTTCCTAGCAGTCTTTGTCTTGCTGACTGGTTTTCATACCTCCTCACTCTGATCGTGATTGTGGGAGTTACAAATGCAATTAACCTTTCCGACGGCCTCGACGGACTAGCAGGAGGAATCTGCCTTCTCACATTTTGTTGTATAGCATACCTTGCCTACGGTGCAAGAATGTTCAACATTGTTTTACTATCCGTTGCAATGATAGGGGTGATCTTCGGTTTTTTACGTTTCAACACCTACCCTGCATCAATATTTATGGGTGATACCGGGAGTCAGCTTCTTGGTTTTTCAGGAATTACCCTGGCTTTGAAGCTGACCCAGGAAAGCCTTGAATTAAGCCCGATACTGCCATTGATCCTCTTCGGTTTTCCTATCCTAGATACATTATCAGTAATACTTCAACGCATTTCTGAAGGAAGGTCGCCTTTTTCCGCTGACAAAAATCACCTGCACCACAAGCTGATAAGGCTGGGATTTTTTCACACCGAGGCGGTGGTGATAATTTACATATTTCAGTTCCTCCTCGTTATTTCGGCAGTATTGTTTAGAACTTCATCTGACTGGGGTATACTGTTGGGTTATCTTTCCTTTTGTTCAGTTGCGCTGCTATTTTTCCACTATACGGAGAAGGTAAACTACAGGGTAAGACGCTATGATCTGATTGACAATGTCTTTAAAGGCAAACTCAGAGTTTTAAAAGAACGGGGAATTCTTATCCGGGTTTGTTTTAAATTTGTGGAATGGGGCACCCCGGTCCTTTTGCTAGCTTCGGTTCTTTTGCCATCAACGATACCGAAGGACTTTACCATAATTTCTCTCCCATTCTTTATTTTTCTTGTCGTGTCACTTCTTTTTAAGAGACAATGGTTTGGGGCATCCATAAGATTGATGATTTATTTCATCATGCCTTACCTTTTGTACCTTGGTGAAACCAGTGCAGCGCAATGGGTTAGCAAATACTGGATGAAAACTTACAACCTCGGTTTCGGAGCACTTGCTTTCTTCGTGATCTTGACCCTCAAATTCACCAGAAGGAAAAAGGGATTCAAGATCAGCCCCATGGACTTTTTAATACTTTTTATAGTACTTGCCGTTTCAGGCTTGCCGGACAAGGGTTTCCAAAGCTACCACCTGGGGATGTTGTCAACGAAAATTATAATACTTTTTTTTACCTGCGAGGTTTTGATGGGGGAACTACGGGGAGAACTCAACAGGCTGGGGATTACGACGACAATGATGACCATGGTTATATTGTTGAGAGGGTTCTTGTGGGGGTAAAGGCATCATTGTGGAATTACAAATCAGGATTACCCAGCGGAGTTGGACCCCATTAGGCCGGCCACAACGATCAGATAAAAGTGTCTATAAACGCCTATCCAAAGCCGATGATAAAATAGGCTTTCATATTAGTTGAGGACTGTGTATGAATGGCTGCATGAGTAATTCGTTTAGGAGCCTAATAACAAACCCAAGGTTTGCTTTCTTCCTTGCTGGCTTATGGATGGTTTTTCTCTACGTAATGTCATCCTTGCCTCAGGTCGGACAGTATAACACCATTTACGGACTGGACAAAGTTGAACACATAATTGCCTTCGGTGTCTTAGGTGTACTTTTAACTCGAGGATTTCAGCCAATGTTTCCCAAGAAGGGGCTTGCGGTGGTATTTTTAGTAACTGTGATCATAGCCGTATACGGGGCTCTGGATGAATTTCACCAGATGTTTGTTCCGGGGAGGACAGCTAGTCTGACAGACTTGCTGGCTGATGTCGTGGGAGGCTTTTCTGCTTCATTTGTGCTTTACTACTTGTCGATAAGGTCGTCACACTGCGGGAAATGAACCGCCCGCTTCGCTCAAGACGCTAAGTGCGCTAAGAAAAAAAACTATTGTGGCCGGCGGGTTTACGCCACCCACAATGCCTTGCACCCCTACCGGGGTAGCAATGGCATTATATTTTACCTATTGAATCTAATACATATGATGCCCCTAAGTTTGAGATGTTAGTCAAGGTATTGTTTGAAATATGCCTTTGCCCGAAGGGCAAGGCTCTTTCCTTGAGCAGTCTCACCCTGCTCAAGGAAAAAGAATCTAACTTTGCGGCCTTCGCGTCTTTGCGGTTCAAAATATTAAACCGCCCGCTTCGCTCAAGACGCTAAGTGCGCTAAGAAAAAAGCTATTGTGGCCGGCGGGGTTTACGCCGACCATAATGCCTTGCACCCCTACCGGGGTAGCAATGGCATTATATTTTACCTATTGAATCTAATACATATGATGCCCCTAAGTTTGAGATGTTAGTCAAGGTATTGTTTGAAATATGCCTTTGCCCGAAGGGCAAGGCTCTTTCCTTGAGCAGTGTTTTCCTTGCTCAAGGAAAAAGAATCTAACTTTGCGGCCTTCGCGTCTTTGCGGTTCAAAATATTAAACCGCCCGCTTCGCTCAAGACGCTAAGAACGCTAAGGAAAATGCTATTGTGGCCGGCGGGGTTTACGCCGACCACAATGCCTTGCACGCCTCGTACAGCTTAAACATCTGTGAGAATTGCGTCGTCTTCCAGAAATCCCCCCAACCTCCCTTTAGCAAAGGGGAAGAAATTTAATAGCTCTTTAATCTTTTAAAATGAGAATCGGATTGGGCAATCAGTCAGACCTTACAAATCTCTGCGTCTTTACGCCTTGGCGGGAGAAAAAATGTGTGTTTTCCGCAGAGACCTAAAGACGCAGAGAAGTTAGAAATTGAAACTGAACGAAAACCGGGACACAATGCTTGGAGGTTTTCATTTTCGTGGGAGTATGATCATCTTCGATAGAAACTATGGGTTAAAATGAAAAGAGTTGGGTTGAAAATTGGTTGATTTTCAAGCGATCAGAGTTATTAAATTACCCCGTTCGGCTAAAAAATGAGATTGGCATAGCATGATAACCGTGATAGCATTATCCAGTGATACTATCATTTAAAGATATTGGGACAGAAGATGTTTTCAATGGCAAAAGGACCAAAAGGGCCCGAAAAACCTGTCCAGAGAACTTATGGAAGGTTGCCAGAAGGAAATTGGAGCTACTGGATTCAATCGTTGATTTACACGAATTACTTGTCCCTCCGGGAAACAAGTTGGAAGCGCTAAAGGGCGAGAGATTGGGACAATACAGCATTAGAATAAATGACCAATATCGCATTTGCTTTAAATGGCAGGACCAAGGGCCTGCTGAAGTGGAAATCACAGATTATCATAGAGGATAGAAAGATGGTACGTGTTCCGACACATAGAGAACCTACGCATCCAGGTGAGATGTTGCTAGAAGAGTTTTTAAAGCCAATGGGGATTACACAGCGTCAACTTTCTCGTGCGATCAAAGTTCCATATCAGAGAATAAATGAGATCATAAATGGTAAGCGAGGGATAACTCCCAGCACAGCACTTCGATTGGCAAAATATTTTGGCACTTCAGAAGATTTTTGGCTAAATCTCCAATTAAGATGGGATTTATACAGAACAATAAAAAAAGAGAAAGACATTATAAAAGGGATTAAGCCTTTAAAAACAGGGAGCAAACTCGCTGCAGCTTAGCAAGGAATTAAAAAAGAACTGGACAATTGGGTATATAGGGTATCCGGATAAGGCGCCAAAATTAAACCGCCCGCTTCGCTCAAGACGCTAAGTGCGCTAAGAAAAAAGCTATTGTGGCCGGCGGGGTTTACGCCGACCATAATGCCTTGCACCCCTACCGGGGTAGCAATGGCATTA
>JALSTM010000055.1 GCA_026983715.1 Desulfobacterales bacterium | reverse complement strand
TTTAAAAAAGCTATGGACCAACACTAAGGCTTCATTCAAAAAGGACGAGCTTTTCTACACCGGTGAATTTAAGCTAAAGATAGCAAGAATTTTCGACAACCGCTTGAAAGAAATCCACAGCAAGCACCTCCCCGTGGATTGATCGCAACAAGCTACAATTCCATGGCTCGCAGTAAATTTGTTTTTCCTCGCACCCCCACCGGAACCCCTGCCGTAATCACAATCCTTTCCCCCTTGTGACCTATTCCTCTCTCCAGGACAACCTTTGATGCCAATTCGAATAATTCATCCGTTGAATTAAACACCGGTACGAGAAAGGGCAACACCCCCCATGAAAGATTTAGAGATTTCAAGGTGCTCTCATAGGGTGTCATGGCTATGATGGGACACTTTGGCCTGAAACGGGAGACGAGACGAGCAGTCATCCCTGATGCGGTGCTTGCTACAATTGCAACCGCGTCTATATCTTTGGCCAAAACAGTTGCCGAATGGCTGGTAGCATCCTCGGTACTCACTCCACTTTCCTTTGCATCATTCCAGTTAGACACGAGCCATTCCCAGAACGGGAATTCGGCTTCGCTGACATCGGCAATCTTGGCCATGAACTCAACAGAATCCGCAGGATATTCTCCGGAAGCAGTTTCTTCAGAGAGCATCAAACAGTCTGTCCCGTCAAATATTGCATTGGCTACATCACACACTTCTGCCCTCGTCGGCCTTGGATTTCTTATCATTGAACGGAGCATCTGGGTTGCGGTAATGACCGGTTTGCCCGCTTCGTTTGCCTTTTTAATTATCATTTTCTGGAGAATGGGAACCCTTTCAAGTTCCACTTCAACACCAAGATCACCTCTCGCCACCATAATTCCGTCAGCTTCACGGATAATTTCGTCAATATTTTCAATAGCTTCCCTTCTTTCAATCTTAGCCACAACGGGCAGCCGTTTCCCGTTTTCCCTCATGAAAACCTTAACATCCCTGATATCATCAGCATTTCTCACAAAAGAAAGAGCCACTAGGTCTACACTGTTTTCCAGTCCAAAAATCAAATCGTGTTTATCTTTCTCCGTAAAGGTTTCTACCGATAGGTTACTGTTTGGGAAGCTAACTCCCTGGTGAGACCCAACAAATCCTCCGATTATCGCTTTACAAACCACCTTATTTTTTCCCTTTTCGATAACCTGCAGCTCGATGTTCCCGTCTGCGAGTAAGATAAGGTCACCTACGCTTAGATCCTCGGAAAGGTAAGGATAATTTATGTATATCGTGCTCCCATCAACTTTACTGGGATCATTTGTCAATACAATCCTTTCCCCCCTTTCCAGGTTCATCCCACCGTTTTTTATCTCGCCTATCCTGATTTTGGGCCCCGCAAGATCCTGAAGTATCGAAATAGATTCTCCTGTTTTCTCCTCAACCTTCCTTAGAAGCCTTATCTTTTCCAGATGCTCACTGTGCTCCCCGTGAGAAAAATTAAGGCGCGCAACGTTCATTCCTCTCTTTTTCATTTCCGTCAGGATGTCTTCACTTTGAGACGATGGGCCAATGGTGCACACAATTTTTATGTGGCGCATGGAACACTCCTTTTAAAATCTTGCCATAGTTAAATTAAGATGCTATGAGAGATAATACTTTACTGTTTTAATGCTATCACAAATGTCGGATGGAGCGTAAATGAAAAGAAAAATTATTGCTCTACTGGTTGTTTTACTTTTTTTAAGTCCCGTTTGCCTGAAAGCTGCCACGGTAAAGTGGGACACCCTCACAAACTTCCTTGAAGCCAGGTTCCCACCTACTTTTAAGAAAGTATCACAAATTAAGGAAAAATATAAGGATCGTGTTGTATTCAGGTTTAAGGGGCAGCCACCGAAACGCGGAACAGAGTACCTGGTGCTCAGCGCAGAACCCAACGTGCCGTTATATTTGCAGAGACCGGCGGGGGTTATCAGGGTGGAATCGATTTTCGGGCAGGAAGCACTTGCCCAGGTGATGGCAGTGTTGGGTCAGAAAATAGCCATTGGAGACAACATCGTTGTACCAAGCGCACCTGTTATATATCTTTACACCAATATCAAGGACAAGGATGTTTTTGAGCCGTACCATTCACTCCGTAAGAAGCTTCTGGAGAAAAATTACGAAGTGGTTGAAATCAAGGGGAACAAGGTTGTCCCTGCTACCGATCGTTACGGAATTGTGGTGCGGTTGGAAGGTGGAAAAAACTACCTCGTGTGCAAGGTGCAGTCCCTTTATTCCAAGGATACTCTTTTTGCCCAGACCATAAAGTACACACAAGAAATCGCAACAGAAGCACCGGTAGGGCAAAACATCATACTTGCCGCCCGTCAACCAGTGGTGGTGCCCCAGGCGGCAGCAGTTCCGGTAACGCCGGCGGCGCCAACGACTGCTGCTCCGCAAGCAGGGACCTTCAAGCAGGCACAATTGCCTTCCACCACCGTATCTGATTTCAAGAAAGCCATGGCTTCCACGGAACACAATTTCTATAGGGTACGAGAAGATTACAAGCGGTTCGTAATTTGTGAAGTGGATGGCGACAGAACACCAGATTTCGTTTTCTTAAACGATAGGGGAATATTCCGTTACACTCTTCACGACAACCAACTTGAGTACATTGATAAATATACCTTCAACAACAATGACATCGTGGCCTTGCACCTCCATGCCATGGATTTGGACGGTGACGGAAAAGACGAGTTGATTGTCACACTGGCGGAAAAATTAATCGTGCTTGACAAAAAAGACAGCCGCCTCGTATCTATGATACTAACCCACGAAGGCACTGCTTATGCTCCCATGGCCACGGAACTCCCTTACTACTTGAGAGTCATCGAGGACAGAAGTGGCAAGAAGGTGCTACTTGCTCAGAAGAAGGGCCCGTATGAACCTTTTGATGGGGATATTTACGAACTTCATTGGGATTCTGCCAATGGAACCATATCTGGCCCCGTACTGTACGAACCAGCACGAGACATCTATTCAGTTTACCAGTTTAATCTTGTACCCGATAATCCTCAACGAGTCATAATTCTTGAACCCAATCATTACGTGAACGGTTACTTTACACCTGAAGAAAGAGTAGATGCCACCTCGGACATCGATTTCGGACCATTCAAAGAAGTCCCCTACCCTATAAAACTTGAAAAAGACGAATACAGGGGTGGTTTTGACAAAAAAACATTCAAGTTTGTCTTTGCCCCCAGGCGTTTTGAACTTCACCTTGAATACGATGGCCAGAGCTTCTTAATAAACAAGGAACGAGAACCAGAGAATCTCGTGGGCAAGATCAAAACCGTGATCAAACAGGGGAAAGGTAAAGACTCCATTGCAGCCGTCAAGTGGATAGGTAACCAGATCCCAACAACGTGGGAATCAAAGAGAATCTCGAAAGACCTGCTTGATTTTTCATTCCTTCACCAGGGAACGAAGGACATGTTGTTTGTTCTTGTTAGAGACCAGAAAGGTTATGCGGTTGAAACAATTCAATAACTAGTGGATTGATTCCTCAAAAATCATTTGCAACATTCTGTCATCGTGAGGAGTCAAACAGGCAACGAAGCATCTCATCTAAATGTGAAGAAGGCTTTAGAGATTGCTTCGCTGCGCTCTCAATGACAAGGCTTTAGCTTTTTGTTTGACACAATATTTAGGAAACGCCTTACTTGTGGAATCATCAAAAATAGCAAAACGGGAGGTGGGTGTATGAAGGCGATCCGAATGATTCTGGCATTTGTTTTCATGATGGCTCTTTTTTCATGTTCCTTTAAACCGGTGTGGGACCTAGGGGGTAAATGGAAACAGGTAGATGGAAACCAAACCATAGAATTTCTCCAGAAAGGCAAAGTCAAGTTGTACAGCGATTCTTTTGTTTGTGAAGCCAATTACACCTTCGTTGATAAAAATCATTTCAAGATCATCTTTGGTAATCTTGGCTCAATCGTGGTGGCATTCAAGGTCAAGGGCAAAGACCTAACCATCACCACGAAAGATGGAAAGACGCTAAAATTCAAAAAAATAGTTGGAAAAGAGGCCGTACGGAAAGAAAAAACGGTCCATAGAGAACAAGAAGTTAAAGAACACGTGATGAAAGAAAAAGTCAAACAAAAAGAACATTCGGAACAAAAGATGGAACATCAACCTGAACACCATGGTTAATCTCAAAGGCTAAACGAACCACTCAGGTTTAAACTCCAACTGAATGCAAGGGGCAGCTGTCTACAGCTACCCCTTGCATTATCAAAGGAAAGCAACCGTGTAAGTATTTACTTCA
>JALSTM010000054.1 GCA_026983715.1 Desulfobacterales bacterium | reverse complement strand
TAAACTCTCACTTGATGATAGCCTGGAAAGTGTCTTCCAGGGTAGCAAAGAGGTCCTTGGAGATAAGGGGCGAATAACAATACGTCACCTATTGAGCCACACGAGTGGATTGCCGGCGTACAAGCCGTATTACAAGATACTCGTTCAGGTAAAGGAAAACTACCGAAAAAAAGAACTCTTCAAACTCCTAATGAATGAATCCCTGGAAAGCGCTCCGGGTGAGAATTCCTGTTACAGTGATCTCGGGTTCATGTTGCTTCAGCTGGTTGTTGAGGAATTAACCGGGCAGTCCTTGGCAAAGCTGTGCAGGGAGATGTACACTTTCTTTGGAATCGATACGCTGTTATTCTCTCCGAAACAGGTTGAAATTGACTCGGTGGTAGAATACCAATGCGCTTCTACCGGGATGTGCTGGTGGCGTGGAAGAAAACTATCCGGTGAAGTTCATGACGAAAATGCTTATGTTTTGGGAGGTGTGGCGGGTCATGCCGGTCTATTCGGGACGGCTCTTGATGTCTGCAAGCTACTTTCGAATTTGCATGATGTTTACATAGGTAAGCAGAGAATTGAAATGCTTGATCCCGATGTTATAGGCATTTTTTGGAGTCGCCAAGAAAATTTAGGCGATGGAAACTGGGCGCTTGGTTTTGATATTCCTAGCAAAGCGGCTTCAAGTGCGGGGAATTATTTTAGCGACAATTCCATCGGGCACCTCGGGTTTACCGGTACTTCCTTCTGGTTTGACCTGGATAGGAGATTAATCGTAATTCTTTTAACTAACAGGGTCTACTATGGCAGGGAAAACGAAAAAATAAGAAGCTTCCGTCCGGTAGTTCACGATGAAGTAATACGATGCTTAAGGCTATGACTGATCATGATCAAAGAACGATGGTGAGAGACACGGTAAGAAATATACACATGATGGGAATATGTGGAATGGGTATGGGGTCCCTTGCGTTACTTTTGCAATCTTTGGGGTACCATATTCGTGGTTCGGATGAAAATATCTATCCTCCTATGAGTACCCAGTTAAGGGCGAAAGGAATTGAAATAATCGAGGGATATAGACCGGAAAACCTGGTCCCCCGGCCGGATCTTGTCATAGTAGGTAATGTAATAAGGAAAACAAATCCTGAGGCTGAAGCCCTTATTCGATCAGACATTCCATACTGTTCCATGGCTGAGGCTTTGAAAGAGTTCTTCCTGAGGGATAAAAGCCCCGTGGTTATAGCCGGAACACACGGGAAGAGTACTACTTCGACGTTAGCAACGTGGGTAATGATTACTGCCGGTCTCGACCCAGGGGCTTTCATCGGGGCCGTAAGTCTAAACTGGGGGAGCAGCTACCGTATCGGAAGCGGTAAATATTTTGTGGTGGAAGGTGATGAGTACGATACTGCTTTCTTTGACAAAACATCCAAGTTCTTTCACTATCTTCCCAGGATAGTTATTCTTACCAGTGTAGAATTTGACCACGCTGATATCTTCAGGGATTTTAAAATGGTGAAAAATGCCTTTGAAAAATTCCTGAAACAGGTCCCGGATGACGGGGTAATCATCGCTAACTGGTCGGATGAGACTGTCAAGGAACTTCTTTCCGGGGTCAAGGGGCCAGAGGTTCTCAAATTTGGGGAGCAAGGAGGGCTCGATTCTGTTTTGAGAAGCTATTCTATAAAAGATGGAAAGACAATGTTTGATATTGAGTATTCACTAGGGTCCGACCAAATGAGAAATGAAACCTTTATCACGGGTCTTTATGGGCGTCACAACCTGTTTAATATCATGTCGGTTCGGTTACTTGCTGGGTACCTCGGGATATCGAAGGATGAGTTTCAGAGGGCTCTTGATACGTTTAGAGGCCTAAAACGAAGGCAAGAAATTGTAGGTGAAGCTGACGGAGTGCTGGTGATAGACGATTTTGCACATCATCCTACGGCAGTCCGGGAGACCATTTCTGCAATCAAAGAAAGCCATCGCAAAAGGAGATTGCTGGCTGTTTTTGAACCGAGATCGAACTCTAGCAGGAGAAAAATCTTTCAAAACGAGTACGAAAGGGCCTTCAATGACGCTGATGTTGTTTGTATAAAAGAACCTCCTGAGAGGGGTGATCTCCGGAGTGACGAAAAACTCGATACCCGTAAAATAATTGACACAATACAAAAAAGTGGAAAAGAAACTTACCTGTTTGAAGACTTTGACACGTTGCTCCAGTTTCTCCTTGATTACACGGTGAAGGGAGATGTAGTATTGTTCATGAGTAACGGTGCATTCGACCTGTTGCCAAAACGCCTTTTCGAATACCTCGTCAAACGAAGTATGAAGTAATCTTGCGGTTTGGAGAGTCGCATAATGAGTAATATTGCTCAAAAGAGGATTCTGCTCCATATCTGTTGTGCTCCTTGCACCGTTTATCCCCTGTCAAGGTTACGGGAGAACGGCTGGGAAGTATTTGGATACTTTTATAATTTGAACATCCACCCGTACCAGGAATTCAGGAAAAGGCTTGAAACGCTGAAAGATTTTGCTGCTAAAGTTGATCTTCGATTGATCTTGAGGGAAGAATACGACGTTGGGCATTTTATTCGCCAGGTGGTCTTCAGGGAAACCAAAAGATGTTACTATTGCTATACTCACAGGCTCGAAGCGGCAGCAAGGCTAGCAAAAAAGAGTGGTTTTGATAGCTTTTCGACAACTCTACTTTATAGTAAGCAACAAAAACATGATCTCATTAAAGAAATAGCCGAAGGAGTTTCCAGGAAAGTTGGAATTCCGTTCTACTACGAAGATTTCCGGGCAGGATGGAAGATCGGAATTGAAAAATCAAAACAACTCGGACTTTACAGGCAACAATACTGCGGATGTATCTACAGTGAAGCAGAAAGATTTGTTCCGCCGAAAAACAGCGAGAAACCGTCTAATCATACACGTAAACAGTAGTTCTTGAGGGAACCTTCAGAAGCTTATCTATTTCTTCCTGTATCGCTTTTCTCTCCTCGCTATTGTCCCAGGCTTTCCACTCTTCCAGGCTGTTCCAGGTACTGATAACGATGAACTTGTGCGGGTCATCCAATGAACGAAGGGTCTCTCCAGATATATAACCTGGTGCATGCATCGCCTTGCTTCTTAATTTTATCAATAAATCGTTTACCCTTAATTCGTTTCCCGGTTCCACTTTGCGTTCTATTATTACTCGTATTGCCATTGTATCCCCCTTTTAAGAAAGGAATGATGTATTAAGCTTTTTAGTATTATAACCGGAAAAATATTTAGACGGACAGTGCATCTTTGAGGGTCATATCGCAGACACTCTGTATTATTGCCTTATCCATGGATTCCCAGAGTTTCCGGGTGTTACACGTTTCGTACTTAATGCAGAAGGATGGGTCCTTAACGCAGGGAACCGGTGAGATATTGCCTTCAAGAATTTGAAGTACCTGGCCTACAGTTATCTGATCCGGTGCTTTGGCCAAAACGTAACCCCCGTGGGCACCACGTCTGCTTTCTATCAAGCCGGCAGCTTTCAAAGGAATGATAAGCTGTTCAAGGTATTTGACGGATATGTCTTCTCTCCTGGCAATTTCGGTAAGAGGCAAAGGTTCTCCCTTGCCGTAGTTTGCGGCTAACTGTAACATCAATCTTGTTCCATAACGGCCACGTGTAGATAATTTCATGTCATTGTTTTACCTTAGGTGGTTGTGATATGTTAGATTTAACTTGAATTATAGCTGGGTAAGTTAATGCTGTCAATATTTATCCCTCTGGTTTAGTAGGAAAAATCCTTTTATGCTGGAACGAGTAATTGAAAGTTTATTTCAAAAATTAGTCTTCTGTCCGGAATAGGTGTCGGATCAAATGGAATGAAGGAATGAAGGCAAGAATCAAGGATGTATATACGAAGTGTGCAAGAGAGGGCTCGATAAATCTTTCGAAGGCTCAAATATGTTCTGGAAGAGAGCTTGCCAACAAATTCGGTTATCCTATGAAAAAACTGGGGGAGGTTCCGGATTCCCACTGGAGAACCTTTGCAGGTTGTGGCAATCCATGGAAACGTATCCCTGTTAGGTCAGGGTGGACAATTTTGGATCTGGGTTGCGGCACTGGAATTGACACACTGTTAGCATCGAAGTTCATCGAGGATGAGGGCCTGGTAATCGGTGTTGACTTTGTTTTCGACATGGTGAGATCCGGTCATAAGTTGTTGAAAAAATTGCGTACTCCCGGACAAGTAAATGCTTTTTTTCTTACGGGTGACGGTGAATTTTTGCCCTTCAGGGAACAGGTGTTTGATCTAGTGGTCTGTAATGGTGTTTT
>JALSTM010000053.1 GCA_026983715.1 Desulfobacterales bacterium | reverse complement strand
GAAACGTTGGAATGCCCCGAAGATGATAGTTTTTGGATAGGTGTTCGGGAGGTAGAAAATGGAATTGGCAGTTCCCGATAGAGAATACATGTATTCGGGTCATGTGGCGTGCCCCGGATGTGGAGCTGCAGTTGCGATGAGGTTCGTGTTGAAAGCTCTTGGAGATAGAATAATCATGGTTATTCCTGCCTGCTGCTGGTCGATAATCGCCGGCCCGTACCCTATGTCTACTTTAAGAGTTCCGATACTTCATACGGCCTTTGAAACCGGCGGTTCAGTTGCAAGCGGGATAAAGGCAGCCCTTGAAATCAAGGGCGACAACGAAACAACAGTCGTGACATGGGCCGGGGACGGGGGCACGTTTGACATAGGTTTCCAGGCCTTAAGCGGTGCGGTGGAACGAAACGAGGATTTCATTTACATTTGTTATGATAATGAAGCTTACATGAACACTGGTATTCAAAGAAGTTCGTCAACACCTTACGGTGCATGGACCACAACAACCCCGGGTCGAGAGTGGAAAAAGATGAGAAAGAAAAACATCGTGGAAGCGCTGATTGCCCACAGGATACGCTATGCCGCTACAGCCAACATTGCTTTCCCTGAAGACCTGGTGCGTAAGGTCAAAAAGGCAAAAAATATGAAAGGGTCTCGCTTCATCCACATATTCTCGACGTGTCCCACAGGCTGGCGTATCCCATCTGAGATGAGCATAAAAATAGCCCGCATGGCCGTGCAGACAAATATCTTCCCCCTTTACGAAGTCGAAGATGGGGTAAAGTACACCATCAACTATAAACCGAAAGGCTACCTTGTAAAGGAGTACTTCAGGCTCCAGGGGAGGTTCAGCCATTTGACAGAATCTGATCTGGATCAGATCCAAGAAATGGTCAACGAAGACTGGGAATTCCTTTTGAGGAAAGCCGGAGTCTTTTTAAGAGAATAAAGGAGGGACACGATGAAGGCAGGAATTATCTTTACGGGGACCGGTCCGATCCTGATACTGACATCTTATAATTCTTTCACTGACCCAAAATTTATAGAAAAGTTAGCAGCCAAGGGTATCAAGAAGTTCCTAGCCTATGAACTACCAGTGGAAACTGTAAAAAAGAAATACGGAAACCACTTCACTGTGGTCTTGCAGGATCTTAACCAGGAAGATGACCTAAGGGTTCTTGATTATAACGGACATAACGTCTTTTACAATTTTTCGTTTGAGGAAATGGGAAATCCTATTCATTACGAGCCTTAGGATACTGGCTAGCAGGTTCCTGAATCCTTGATCCTTCACTTGGATCGCAGATGCAAGGAAGGGCCCGGCGGACTAAAGTACGCTATGTCCGGCGGTGGATGACGCCGAAGATGCGGCACGGTGGACGACCCGCAGGGCGTAAAAAGATTGCTTGACAAGGTGACGAATAATCCATCCTTGCTACGTGGCCAACTATCAGCAATTTAGACACTTTATACAAATTAGCCATAAAGTTTCGACACGTATCCAGGTAAATCCGTGGGCCACCAGCAGATGAAACATTGGGTGACGAGGGAAACTAGCCCACAGTTTTAACCCTACATGGTTCTCCTACTAGCCCACGATTTTAACCGTGGGTAAAAGAATCAAAAACCCTTAGCCCACGGTTTTAACCGTGGGTAAATGAAGGACCAGCCACGTCAATAACCGATTTATCGGTTTCTCACTAAAGAAGTTTACATAAAGAGAAAATCCTAAGGCAGCAAAGCCGCAACCAAGTTCGAACCGCAAAGACGCGAAGGACGCAAAGTTAGATTCTTTTTTCCTTGAGCAAGGAAAACACTGCTCAAGGAAAGAACCTTGCCCTTCGGGCAAAGGCATATTTCAAACAATACCTTGACTAACATCTCAAACTTAGGGGCATCATATGTATTAGATTCAATAGGTAAAATATAATGCCATTGCTACCCCGGTAGGGGTGCAAGGCATTGTGGGTGGCGTAAACCCGCCGGCCACAATAGCTTTTTTCTTAGCGTCCTTAGCGTCTTGAGCGAAGCGGGCGGTTCATTTGTGACGGACATTGGTAGTATAAGAATTATGACACGATAAAACGCTACATGTTTATAGGGAAGTATTCTAAACGAAAAAAGAGCTCTATGATCTTCAAAGGGTTTATCAATAGGTTTAAAATGAGAACCCGTAAAGTATGCGGAGTCAAGCAGAAGAGAATTTGGACTCCCAGAAGTCCCACCGAGGAACTCTAGCGGGATTTTTTGCGATCAATGCCATAGCACGTGCCAAACAGGCGAGGGTTAAGGAGAGTTTTTCACACGTAGCTAGATACCGGGTTTTAAATCTCATCCTTACATAATATTGGTTGCAGGCGTTTTTATTCAAGCGAGTGGCTTAAACAGGGTCCTGTGGACCATGAGAAAGTTCTATATAAACTTGACTTGAGTTATCGGAAATGCTAGAAATATTACTGGTCGGAGGGATGGCCGAGTGGTTTAAGGCGGCGGTCTTGAAAACCGTTGTCCCGTTAGCAGCGGGACCGTGGGTTCGAATCCTACTCCCTCCGCCACAAGTGAGAGGATTTTTTATTTTGCCAGCGGAGAGATGGCCGAGTTGGCTGAAGGCGCTCGCCTGCTAAGCGAGTGTACGTGGAAACACGTACCGTGGGTTCGAATCCCACTCTCTCCGCCACTTTTTTATGTTGCCTCTAAGTCAGTTCCAAACATTCGAACAATAAGCATGTTTCTTGGTGTCTCTTTCGGGAATGATGGAAAGTCTTCTCCCTCGGAGGAAGAAAAATTTTTCATTGTTGCGAAGCGACCTGTCATTTCCGGGGAAGCGGGAATCCAGTGGTTGCTGTTCTTTGAATTCCTGGATGCCGGAACAAAGCTTTTCCCTGACCGGGTCAAGGGGCAGGCTTAATGACCGGAGCAATCCGGTTCAAAGAGTTGCTTTTGATCAGCCGTCATCCCCCCTCGTCTTATGCACGAGGGTTATTTGGTAGTGTTTCTATTTTAGGGTATTCGATAATCCGCATTTTAAAAGTCTCAGTTAGATGAGGAGTATTGCCATGGAATGCCAGAAAGAAAAAAACTTAACGAGGTGTAATTGTACTTATGAGCCATGCGATAGGAAAGGGATTTGTTGTGAGTGCTTGAGTTACCATCTCAAGCAAAGACAGCTTCCCGGCTGCTGCTTCCCCGACGACGTTGAAAAAACGTGGGATAGATCGTTTGAAACCTTTGCAAAACTCGTAAACGAAGGACGGATCTAGTTTTTCCGTGTGGTCCTTTGTGAGATAAGTCTGCGGCCCAGTATAATTTAACTGATGGACGAACGATTGCAGAAACGAAGGATTTCAGATGCCGTTATAAGTGCATGGTAATATTCCACATGCTTTTCAATATTTTGTCTCCCGTTCATTTCTTCTCTGTCCACGAGAACCACTACCCCTACAACCATCAGTCCGTTCTCCCTGGCCGCTTCAATTGCCTGGATGGTTGATTGCCCGGTGGTTACAACGTCATCAACTACTATCACCCTATCGCCAGGCTTTACGTTGCCTTCAATTTTAGCCACCATACCATGGTCTTTGAGTTTTTTCCTCACAACGAATGCCTCTATGGGTTCTCCCCGCCTGAATGATTCATTTGCCACCGCGCAGGCTATAGGGTCAGCGCCTAGCGTGAGGCCGCCGATAGCCTGAATGTTTTTGTTTCTGATGACTTTGAAAACTAGGTTGCCGATAAGGTATTGGCCTTCAGGGCTCAAGGTTGTGGGTTTGCAGTTGAAATAAAACTTGCTCATCTCGCCACAGACAAGGCGAAAGGTAGGGGTTTCGCTATACTTAAACGATCTTTCCAGGATCAGTTTTTTCAGCCTTTCTATCATGGTTTGAATTCTCCTTGAGGGTTGACCTTAAAAACCGGCCACCGACCGATTTGATATCCGTCGTGCAAGCAACCTTTCTCACGAGACACAATTTGTGGAAAAAATGCTGTAGTTTTTACAAGTAAACTATGTAAGCCAAAAAAGAAAGGTAAGTCAATAGTTTCGTCTATGGTTATATCAATTGAGCCTTTTCACGGGAATTGTTTCTACCTTGACACACTTGACCTGTTCGGGATATAGAAAGTTGGAAAGATGAGCCTGGGTGGTGGAACTGGTAGACACAAGGGACTTAAAATCCCTTGGGGCTTTGTCCCCGTGCGAGTTCGAGTCTCGCCCCAGGCACCAGAAATCATGAGGGACTAGCCGATTTCGGTTGATCTTTTATTTTTTGTCATTTGCCTGATTGTTAGAATACTTCCCTACAAACATGTAGCGTTTTATCGTGTCATAATTCTTATACTACCAATGTCCGTCATAAATGAACCGCCCGCTTCGCTTAAGGCGCGAAGAACGCGAAGAAGGAAAATATTGCGGCCGGCGGGTTAACGCC
>JALSTM010000052.1 GCA_026983715.1 Desulfobacterales bacterium | reverse complement strand
GGGTAACAAGGGCAATGGACAACACGCATATCCTAGGAAGCGCACACAAAACACAAAGCTTCAGGCACCAACTCAGATTGTCTGTACCAACAGCATGCCTGAAGGGCAGGCTTCTTTCCTTGAGCAGGCACTTGCCCCGTGAAATTTTTATCCAGTGAAACCTTGTATTGTTTCACCAGGACCGAAGGATACGTAGTATTCCACTGGGACCCTGCTCAAGGAAAAAAGAATATCCCTTTGCGCTCTTAGCTTGCCCCGTTAAATCTTGTAACATTTAACTGGGACGTCTTAGCGGTTCAAACTTGGTTGCGGCTTCGCTGCCTTAGGTATTCCCTACTAAGAGGTTTTTCCGCAGATGTTTTAAAATTATTCCCGTGAGATATAATTGGAAAAGACGGCACGTTTTGAAGCAGGTATTTTTACTGAAAGTGCTTGACAAAACAAGGGTCATCTTTATACTTACCAATTTACCTTGGTGATCGGAAACGAAAATGTTAATTAGGATTGACGAGATACCCAAAGCTGGGCTCCAGTTACATCTCCACAGGAAACCAGAATGGTTAAGCCAGTTTGTGGAACCAGATGACGTTATTGCCCCCAGGCTCATCAAAACACTAAACGTTGATCTGGAAATCGTTAGGGAAAAGAAGTTTTTCAAAGTTACGGGAGTTGAAAAGGGTATCTTGGAGTTACTGTGCCATCGATGCGGGGAGCCCTTCGAGTTTAGGCTTGATGAATCTTTTGAGTTTGTTCTTGTAGGTACGGAATTTTCTCCAAAAGAGGAAGAAGTTGAACTAACAGCTGAAGAAATGGACTACGAATTTTTCGACGGTGAAAAGATAGATGTGGAGAAGATTTTGGTTGAACAGATTTTCCTGGCTATGCCCCAGAAGATCTTGTGCAGTGAGGATTGCAAGGGTCTATGCCCTCAATGCGGAGCAAACCTGAACAGGGAGACGTGTAATTGCAGTCAAACACGAATTAACCCAATGTTTCAGGCGCTGGCAAACTGGAAACCATCGCCTTCGAAGTGAAGGATATATAATGTTTAAAATATTAACTGTTTGTAAAGGAGTGAATTTCTCATGGCTGTACCGAAGAGAAAGGTATCTAAATCGAGGAGAAACAAGAGGCGCACTCACCAGAAGCTCAACACTGTTAACCTCATAATATGTCCGCAGTGTAGTGAGCCCCATTTGCGTCATCGAGCATGTCCGGAGTGCGGTAGATACAGGGGGAAGGAAATAATTGAGTTCAGGGAAGAGTAAAGGAAGCTCTTTTTAATATGAGACGAATAGCCTTGGATGCGATGGGAGGAGATTTTGCTCCCCTGGCGGCTGTTGAAGGTGCATTAACAGCCACAGAGGAAACCAGGGACGAATTGGTGCTTGTCGGTGACAGTGGTTTCCTTAACCACCTGATAGGTTCCGGGAAATCGAGAAGTGCCATACAAATAGTTGATTGCCCGGAATATATACGGATGGACGAACCGGGTTCTCGCGTTATTCGTAAGAAAAAAGAAGTATCCGTAACCCGGGCCATGAAGCTTCTTGAAAAAGGGGAGGTTGAAGCGGTTGTAACTGCTGGCAACTCCGCTGGAGCCGTAGCCTCCGCGGTACACTTCCTGGGCTGTTTTCCCGGTATTGATAGGCCTGTACTTGCTTGCCTGTTACCCACGAGTCACGAACCATTGTTGCTTGTAGATACTGGTGCTAACCTTGAACCGCAACCACACCATCTGGTACAGGGTGCATTACTAGGCGAAGTTTACATAAAAGAGGCCTTTGGGATCAGTTCTCCGAGTGTTGGCCTACTGAATATTGGGACTGAAAGAAACAAGGGAACTCGATTCTTAAGAAAAACCTACAAGCTTTTGAAAAAGGTAACGAAGAGCTTTGTTGGCAACGTAGAGGGTGGAGACCTTTTCAACGGGAAGGTACACGTGGTGGTGTGCGACGGATTCGTGGGAAATGTGCTTTTAAAGTCATGCGAGGCATGGGGAGAGTCAGTCTGGCGAATATGGCAGGATAAACTGGAGCAGGTACTAAGAGGCTTCACACAGAAAGATATTGTGATGAAGGCTCTTAAAGAAGCATACGGAGTGATTGATTACCGTCAGACCGGAGGGGCACCGCTTCTCGGTGTGAATGGTACTGTTGTTATAGCCCACGGCAAATCCTCTGGACAAGCCATTTACAATGCCATCCGGCTTGCCGACGATTTGGTAAGCCGGCGAATAGTCAGCAAAATGAGGGAAAGACTTGAACAGGACGATGTTATAGAGAACCTTGAGAAGGTATTGCCTGGGGCGGTTTTCAGGAAGCTCGGAAAAAAGATAAAATCTGGAGTCGATATTAGGAGAGGTAAGCAAGGCTGACAGGAATGAATTATAAACACTGGCCTATCATGTTGAAAGTACTTCTCTCTGGAAAGAGAGTTGTTTTTTTGTCGAAATGATTGGAGGGGCAAGCTCGTGGACTATTTTCTGACTGAAGAACAGCAGATGATTAAGGAAATTGCGGCTCAGATTGCAAGGGAAAGGATACGACCGGTTAGGGCTGCGCTGGATGAAAACGAAGAATTTCCCTGGGAAATAATGAAGGTACTGGCACAGTCAGATCTTTTCGGCCTTTACATACCCGAAAAATACGGCGGTTTTGGGGGTGGGATTTTTGAAAATTGCCTGGCCGTTGAGGAACTTGGGAGGGCTTGCATTGGTATAGCTACAACTTTTGCCGCAAGTGGCCTTGGAGCTTATCCCATTTTGCTTTATGGGAGCGAAGAACTCAAAATGAAGTACCTGCCCCAGATAGCCTCTGGGAAAAAGCTGGCGGCCTTTGGTCTAACCGAATCCGGGGCGGGTAGCGATGTGTCGGGTATAAGAACCACGGCCGTGAAGGATGGTGATTACTACGTTTTAAACGGTACGAAGCAATGGATAACGAACGGCGGTGAAGCAGAGATATACAGTGTGTTAGCCATAACAGACCCGAAAAGAGGTGCCAGGGGTGCAAGTTTTTTCGTGGTAGAAAAGGGTGATCCGGGTTTTTCCTTTGGAAAGAAGGAAAAAAAGCTAGGAATCAGGGCTTCTGCAACCCGAGAACTTGTTTTCACGGACTGCAGGATACCCAAAGATCGATTGATAGGTCGCGAAGGAATGGGATTCATAATTGCCATGAAGACTTTCGATAAGTCACGCCCCGGAATTGGGGCCCTGGGAGTAGGGCTTGCTCAAGGAGCCCTTGATATTGCCGTAGAATATGCCAGACAGAGAAAACAGTTTGGTAAGCCGATCATTAGTTTTCAAGCGATTCAACATAAACTGGCCGA
Organism: Desulfobacterales bacterium; assembly: GCA_026983715.1. Lineage (GTDB taxonomy): Bacteria > Desulfobacterota > Syntrophobacteria > B119-G9 > B119-G9 > B119-G9. The sequence continues at coordinate 16,509 of JALSTM010000052.1, read as the reverse complement.
CATGGCCACTTTAACCGAAGCTGCCAGATCACTGGTTTATTCCATTGCCAGATACCTTGATACCGAACCGAAGGATTTTTCCAAACTTTCAGCCATGGCCAAGTTATTTCCTGCGGACGTAGCCATGAAAGTAACAACGGAAGCGGTGCAAGTACTTGGTGGTTATGGTTACATGAAAGATTACCCGGTTGAAAAGATGATGAGAGACGCCAAGATTCTGCAGATTTACGAGGGAACAAACGAAATCCAGAGAAATATTATAGCTCAAGAGTTAAACAAAGAGTACGGAAGAATGAAGGAAAGCTTTCTGGGCTAAATAAGCTGAGGTCTGACAAATGCATGTTGTAATTTGTATTAAACAGGTTCCGGACACGAAGAACGTCAGAATTGACCCAAAGACGAACACGCTGGTAAGACAGGGCGTGGAATCGATAACGAATCCCTTTGATCTGTACGCCATTGAAGCGGCGCTTCAGTTGAAGGACTCAACGGGGGCAAAAACCACTGTTATTACCATGGGACCGCCACAGGCCGAGGAGGCGCTAAGACAAGCGCTATCTCTGGGAGTTGATGATGCGGTGTTGCTGAGTGATCGTTCTTTTGCGGGAGCCGACACATGGGCCACTTCGAGAACGCTGGCAGAGGCTGTGAGGAAATTAGAACCGGTTGATTTAATCGTGTGTGGAAAACAGGCAATAGACGGAGATACCGCCCAGGTGGGGCCTGAAATGGCCACCTTACTTAATTTACCGTGCATTACTTATGTGCGGAAACTGGACCTTGAAAATGGCAATGAAAGCATGAGAATTGAACGGGCTACCGACACCGGCTACGAAGTTTTACGGGTTAAACTTCCTGCGGTCCTGACGGTTATCAGAGAAATCGGGGAGCCTAGGATACCTGGTCTGCGCCATAAAATCAGGTCCAAGAAACAGGAAATTCCCGTTTGGGGCGCTGCGGATCTGGGGCTGGAACCGGAAGAAGTTGGCTTGCAGGGTTCTTTCACTCAGGTCGTGAAGGTTTTCAGCCCACCACCGAGGGGTGAACGACGGCTGCTGTCGGGTTCGGTGGAGGAAATGGCGAAAGAACTTGTTAGAATTCTTAAGTCAAATAACGTACCGGGGTTTTAAATGAAGGTAATAATTGATAAGAACGAATGCACCGGCTGTGGATCATGCGTTGAAGTCTGTCCGGTAGAAGCAATAAATGTTGTTGACGAGAAAGCCGTTGTCTCCGATGAATGCACTCTTTGTGGGATGTGCGTTGATTCCTGCGAATTTGAAGCGATCTCGATGCCGGAACTTACCTCAAAAGAAGAGGATCTCAGTTTGTACCAAGGGGTCTGGTTCTTTGCTGAGCAGAGAGGCGGTGAGATCCACCCCATAAGTTATGAACTGGCAAGCACGGGAAGAAGGCTAGCTGACAAGCTGGAAGTAGAATTGTGTGGAGTCCTCTTTGGCCACGGCATGGAAGAAGCCGCAAAGGAGCTCATAAGATACGGAACAGACAGGGTTTTCTATGTAGGCCGTGAAGAATTGGAGCATTTTAACGAAGAGCGATATGCAAATGTTCTGACGTACCTGATCGAAAACTATAAACCGGAGATTTTTCTAGCAGGAGCAACAGCCATTGGCCGAACTTTTATTCCTCGAGTAGCTGCTTCGGTGAAGACGGGTCTTACGGCCGACTGTACCGGTTTGGATATCGGCGAAGACGGGTTATTACATCAAACGAGGCCTGCTTTCGGTGGTAATGTGATGGCCACTATTATTTGCCCTCACGGCCGCCCGCAAATGGCTACGGTTCGGCACAAGGTGATGGCAGCCTGCGAAATAGTAGACCACCAGGGGGTTGTAGAGAAAATCGATGTCCCGGAGGAATTGTTAGAGAGCCGATCGGAGTTGCTGGAGGTGATTCACGAAGAAGACGATACCGCGCAATTAACCGAGGCTGAAGTGATAATTTCCGGTGGTCGAGGACTCCAGAAAGCGGAGAATTTCAGACTTATCGAAAAACTTGCCAAGCTCGTTGACGGGGCCGTTGGTGCCAGTCGCTCTGCCGTTGATGCCGGCTGGATAGCTGCTTCCCACCAGGTGGGCCAGACTGGAAGAACAGTGGCTCCTACACTATACATGGCGTGCGGAATATCGGGAGCAATCCAGCATATCGTTGGTATGCAGGGATCAAAAATTATTGTGGCCGTAAATAAGGATCCAAATGCTCCCATATTTGACGTTGCAGATTACGGAATCGTGGCTGACCTTTTTGAATTCGTTCCTGCTCTTATTAAAGAGTTGGAATCATCATCTACATGTGAAATTGATTAAGTTAAACTCCAGCAAAACCCTGAGGAGGTCTACCGGTGACCGAAAAAAATAACAAGGTGGCAGTTGTAACAGGTGGTTCGAGGGGCATAGGGAGGGCTATCGTTTTGGCCCTCTCCGGAATGGGACTGGATGTAGTTTGTAATTACAGGTCCGGAAAAGATGCCGCCCAGGAAACGGTGAGGCTGGCGGAAAATTTAAGTGGTCGGGTTACGGTGATGAAATTTGATGTTGCTGACCATGGCAGTGTAAAAAAAGCATTTAAGGAGATCATTGCTGAAAAAAAGAGGATAGATGTTCTTGTCAATAATGCGGGTATTGCGAGAGACAATTTGATTGCCATGATGAAGTCAGATCAATGGAGGGATGTTCTTGAAACTAACCTCTACGGGGTCTTTTATTGCTGTCAGGCAGTAACACGGCAGATGCTAAAGCAGCGTTACGGGAGAATAGTGAATATTACCTCGGTGATCGGATTTACCGGAAACGCCGGCCAGGCAAATTATGCGGCAGCCAAAGCAGGCATAGTGGGATTAACGAGATCACTGGCCAAGGAACTGGCCAGTAGGAATATTACGGTAAATGCCGTTGCCCCTGGGTACATAGAAACGGACATGACTTCAGAATTACCAGACGCTGCAAAGGAAGCCATGTTAGCCCAGGTACCTCTCGGGCGCGTAGGAACACCTGAAGACGTGGCAAATGCCGTAAAGTTCCTGGTATCTGACGACGCCTCCTATATCACCGGACAGGTAATACACGTAAATGGCGGAATGTTTATGGGGTGAGGAAAATATGGGAGAAGATTCTGGAAGAAGAGTAGTTGTAACAGGATTGGGAATTATAAGCCCGGTTGGAATCGGGACTGAAGAAACGTGGAATTCGATAGTCGAGGGAAAATCTGGAATTGGACCGATAACCAGGTTTGATGCAAGTGATTTTCCAACGAAAATCGCAGGAGAGGTGAAAGGTTTCAAGGCCGAAGAATACATGCCCAAGAAAGAAGCCAGGAGAATGGATCTTTTTATCCAGTACGCCGTTGCCGCTGCGAAGATGGCCCTTGAGGATGCAAATTTCAAGATTGATCCCGAGGAAGCACACAGAGTCGGAGTTTATACAGGTTGCGGGCTTGGTGGCCTTTTAACCCTTGAACGCTACCACTCGGTTCTTTTGAAAAACGGCCCCCGGAAAATAAGCCCTTTTTTTATTCCCATGATGATAGCCAATATGGCGCCAGGACAAATCTCTATCTATTTTGGCGCTAAGGGGCCAAACCTCTCCGTGGCTACCGCATGTGCGGCGGGCACTCACGCTATTGGAGAAGCCTTTAAAATGATACAGCGAAACCAGGTGGACGTGATGCTTACGGGGGGCGTGGAGGCAACGATTACTCCCCTTGCCCTGGGAGGATTTAATGCAATGAAAGCCATTTCCACGCGGAATGACGAACCGGAAAAGGCTTCAAGACCCTTTGAGAAAAACAGGGACGGCTTTGTGCTCGCTGAAGGTTGTGGCATATTGATTCTGGAAGAGCTGGACCACGCTCTTGCAAGAGGCGCACGCATATACGCTGAAATTATAGGTTATGGTGCTAGCGGTGATGCTTTCCATATTGCGGCTCCCGCACCTGGGGGCAGAGGGGCTGCAAGCTGCATGAGGCAGGCTTTGGATGACGCGGGGATAAAACCCTCGGATGTTCAATATATAAACGCTCACGGAACATCCACCGACCTGAACGATAAGTATGAAACCATGGCAATAAAGACCGTGTTTGGGGAGCACAGCAAGAAATTGGCTGTGAGTTCCACTAAGTCCATGACAGGGCACCTCCTCGGTGCAGCAGGGGGGCTAGAGGGGGCGTTGACAGTGCTGAGTGTGTACCATGACATTGCACCTCCCACTATCAACTACGAGGAGCCCGATCCTGAGTGCGATCTCGATTATGTTCCAAACGAGGCAAGAAAAATGGAGATCAAAATTGCATTGAGCAATTCCTTCGGATTTGGAGGAACTAACGGCACGTTGATATTCAAAAAATTCGATAAGAAGCAGTGATGACGACCATGAAAGCGCAGATTGTAATTGGCTGTGACCATGCCGGAGTAGAGCTTAAAGATAGAATCGTTTCCTACCTAAGAGAAGCAGGATACGAAATAGAAGATGTAGGAACCCATAATACCGCCTCTGTCGACTACCCTAATTATGCCGCTGCGGTTGCTGCTAGAGTAATGGACAATCCGGGCTGCCGAGGAATTCTCATCTGTGGTTCAGGTATCGGCATGTCAATGGTAGCAAACAGGTTCCCAGGTGTTCGGGCAGCTCTCTGCTGCGGAGTTCTGGAGGCCAAGTTGAGCAGAAGGCACAATGACAGCAATGTTCTGTGCCTTGGAGCAAGACTTATCGGTGTTGATCTTGCTGTGGAAATAGTTAGAGTCTGGCTTGTAGAACCGTTTGAAGGAGGTAGACACGAGAGGCGCGTATGCCTTTTTGATGAGAGGAACGGGTACGATATTTTCCTTGGCATGGTTGACCCTGAGATTGCCGAGGCAATAGCGGGAGAAGAGGAAAGGGAAAGGACAAAGTTAGAGCTAATTGCATCGGAAAACTTTGTAAGCCCTGCCGTTCGCCAGGCTCAAGCGAGTGTAATGACAAACAAGTACGCAGAAGGCTATCCCGGAAAGCGCTATTACGGCGGGTGCGAATTTGTTGATAAAGCGGAAATTCTTGCCAGGGAAAGGCTGAAAAAACTATTTGGAGCTGAATACGTAAACGTTCAGCCTCACTCGGGCTCCCAGGCTAATATGGCGGTCTATTTCAGTGTTCTTAAGCCTGGAGACACAATAATGGGTATGGATTTAAGGCATGGTGGTCACTTAACCCACGGTGCACCTGTAAGCTTTTCGGGTAAATTATACAACACCGTATTTTATGGAGTTGACAAAGATTCTGAAACGATTGACTTTGACCAGGTGGAAGAGCTGGCCAAAAAACACAGACCCAAGTTAATTATAGCGGGTGCAAGTGCCTATCCAAGGATCATTGACTTTAAGAAATTCAGGGAAATATGCGACGAAGTGGGTGCCTACTTGATGGTTGACATGGCTCACATTGCAGGGTTGGTGTGCGCCGGATATCATCCCAACCCCTTACCATGGGCCGATTTTGTAACTTCCACGACCCACAAGACAATGCGGGGACCAAGAGGCGGAATAATCCTGAGTCACCTTAAGTATGCAAAATTACTTGACAGCCAGATATTCCCCGGTTGCCAGGGCGGGCCGCTGATGCACATCATCGCAGCAAAGGCGGTGGCTTTTAAAGAAGCGATGACAGAGGATTTTAAGGATTACCAGAAGCAGGTAGTTGAAAATGCAAAAACCCTCGCAGCAGAACTCAGTAGTTATGGTTTCCGGCTTGTGTCGGGTGGGACCGATAATCACCTTCTCCTTGTTGATTTACGGAGTCGCGGTCTCACCGGTAAGGTAGCGGAGGAAACCCTGGATAAAGCCGGTATTACGGTCAATAAAAACAGCATTCCCTTTGATACCACGAAACCAACGATAACAAGCGGAATAAGAATCGGTACACCGGCTGTGACCACGAGAGGCATGAAAACCGAAGAAATGAAGCAAATTGCAGGATTTATAAATAGGGCGCTTGAATCTGTGGACAATGACGTGGAACTACAAAAGTTAAAAGTTGAAGTGAAAGAGTTTTGTAAAGCTTATCCGTTGCATATTCCAGTGTCAGTTAACGGCTGATATGAAACCTTCCGCCGAATCATCCCGAGTGTCGATTGATGAAAAGTTTATGAAAATGGCCATTAGGCTTGCCGCGAGAGGAACGGGCTTTGTTTCGCCCAATCCTTTAGTGGGTGCCGTGGTCGTTAAAGACGGAACGATCGTAGGGAAAGGATATCACGAAAGATTTGGTGATCCCCACGCCGAAGTTAACGCTCTTGAGAAAGCGGGCGAACGGGCAAGGGGTGGTACCCTCTACGTTACCTTGGAACCTTGTAATCACTATGGTAAAACCCCGCCATGCACCGAGGCAATCCTTAATGCCGGTATCAAGCGTGTGGTTATCGGAATGATGGACCCAAACCCAGATGTGGCTGGAGGGGGAGCAAAGGTGCTAAGGGAGCGAGGTGTTGAAGTAAGCTGCGGTATCCTTGAAAGCAAATGCAAAAAGCAAAACGAGATATTTCTCAAGTATGTTTTGAAGAAAGTTCCCTTCGTGGTTGCCAAGATTGCGGCAACACTGGATGGAAAAACCGCTACTGCCACCGGTGATTCCAAATGGATAACAACTGAGAAAAGCAGAAATTTTGGGCATCGATTACGACAGCAGGTGTCAGCGATTTTAGTCGGTATTGAAACCGTGCTGTCGGATGACCCAATGCTTAACGTTCGATTAAAGAATATAAAACCGAGCAACCCAGCACGTTTTGTTTTTGACTTTTACGGAAGAACCCCACTTGAATCGAATCTCGTGCAAACCGCAAAAAAAATCCCCACTTATTTGGTAGTGGCTGAAAACCACGAGACGAATAAGTTAAACCATTTATCCGATCTTGGTGTAAAAATCTGGAAGATTCCCGGAAGGAATGGTTTCCTTGATCCTCGAGCCTTTGTGAAAAAACTTGGCGAAGAAGGTTTTGATAGCCTTCTCGTAGAAGGGGGATCATCGGTGCATGGTTCTTTTTTTGATGCTAATCTAGTAGATAAGTTCTATTTTTTTTATGCCCCCAAAGTGCTAGGGGGAAAGAATTCGAAACCAATGATTGGTGGTCACGGGGTTATGAAGATGTCTGATGCTCTAAAGGTAAAAGAAGTGAAACTGAGAAGGGTGGGTGGAGACTTTCTAGTTACGGGTTATATTAATGTAGAGTAAACGAGAAAGGTGACAGATGTTTACTGGGCTTGTTTTGGGAACTGGTAAGGTTGTTAGACTTAATCGGCGGGGAGTTGATGCGAGGTTGACCATCGAGGCACAGTTTGATCTGGGGGATGTTCGGAAGGGTGACAGCGTTGCGGTTGACGGAGCGTGCCTGACCGTTGTCGAACAAGGAGGAAAGATTTTTTCTGCCGACGTTTCTGAGGAGACCCTCAGCCGTACGATTCTCGGCAACTACCGAACCGGTACTCTTGTAAATCTAGAGCTAGCCCTAAGAATGAGTGACAGGCTTGGAGGTCACCTGGTTACCGGGCACGTCGATGGCCTGGGTTTGTTGGTGTCCAGGCAAAAAGTGGGAGATTCCATCAAACTTGAATTTCAGATACCCCCGGAACTTGGATTTTATCTCATCGAAAAAGGTTCTATCGCGATAAATGGAATAAGCCTCACGATAAATGAATGTGGCAAGGACTATTTCTCCGTAAATATCGTACCTCACACCGCTGAAAAAACAACGATAGGTTTATGGAAGGAAGGCGACAAGGTAAATGTAGAGGTCGATATAATAGGGAAATATGTTGCCAAGTTCCTGGGTAAGGTAAGAGGAAGAAAGGGGAGTAAAAAGGATATAGGTCTCGATTTTTTGTCAGAACATGGGTTTTTGTAGTACCGAGCTCCGGTGCTCTCATGAAACTCTTTTTTTGAGAAATCGGAGCTGGCGAGTATGAGAAGCATCAGAAACCGATGAGTCGATCCCAACTCAAATGTGAAAGCCATTTTTACTCAAGGTTGAAACCATGGGCTAGGGTACAACCACTTCAACAATGAGGATTCATATTACTTCCTACTTTTTATTTGCTCGATGAACCTGTCAAAGGAGAGTAAGCCTTGAGAATGTACATTGATCATGCTATAGATTTAGTGGACGTGGCTGAAAAGCCCCGTTTTTTGAGTTTTTGGTAAAAATAAATTTTTAAGGAGTGTGGATCATGCCCCATGCAACAATTCCGGAAGCGTTGGAAGATATTCGAGCTGGCAAAATGGTAATTCTTGTGGACGATGAGGATCGGGAAAACGAAGGCGACTTATGTATGGCGGCTGAAAAGGTTACCCCCGAGGCCATCAATTTCATGGCCAAGTATGGAAGGGGACTTATCTGTCTTTCTCTGACTCCCGAGTGGGTAGATCGGTTAAGATTGCCGATGATGGTTGACAGGAACGAAGCTCCGTTCCAGACAGCTTTCACGGTATCGATAGAAGCCAAAAGAGGCGTAACCACAGGTATTAGCGCGGCTGATAGAGCTCATACGATCAAGACTGCAATAGCCGATGATGCAAAGCCAGAGGACCTTGTAAGTCCCGGACATGTTTTTCCTCTAAAGGCAAGAAAAGGAGGCGTGTTGGTAAGAACGGGCCAGACTGAAGGTTCGGTAGATTTGGCAAGGTTGGCTGGGCTCAAACCCGCCGGGGTAATCTGCGAAATTATGAAAGAAGACGGCACCATGGCAAGAATGCCTGATCTCGAAATTTTTGCCAAGCGCCATGGCTTAAAAATAGTTACCATTGCAGACATAATTGAATACCGGATGCGTAATGAGCTTTTCGTGCACAGAGTGGCAGAGACGACTCTTCCAACCATGTACGGTGGAGAGTTCAAGGCTATCGTTTATTCGAATGACATAGATACAAATGAACATATTGCGCTGGTGAAAGGGGAAATTAATCCGGACGAGGAAATCCTGGTCAGGGTGCATTCCGAGTGCCTGACCGGTGATACCCTGGGCTCGCTTCGATGTGATTGCGGGGATCAGCTTCATGCAGCCATGAGGATGATTGGTGAAGAAGGAAAGGGCGTTCTGCTCTATATAAGAGATCATGAAGGTCGTGGTATAGGGCTCGCTAACAAGATCAAGGCTTACGCCCTTCAAGACCAGGGTAAAGACACCGTTGAAGCCAATGAGGCCCTCGGGTTTAAGGCCGATTTGAGGGAATACGGAATCGGAGCTCAGATTCTCGTGGACTTGGGGGTACGGAAGATGAAGCTTATGACTAACAACCCGAAAAAGATTGTAGGTCTTGAAGGCTACGGAATTACTATCACCAAGCGAGTTCCGATTGAGGTTAAACCCAATCCTTGTAACCTGAAATACCTAAAAACCAAGTGTTCCAAGATGGGGCATCTTATGAAATTGCTTGAAGAGAAAGAGGAGGCCGCATAATGAGGGAATTCGAAGGTGTGCTGGATGCGAAGGGACTGAAGTTCGCAATAGTGGTCAGCAGGTTCAATGACTTTATTTGTGACAGATTGCTAGGTGGTGCCCTAGATGCCCTTAGAAGACACGGGGCCTCCGATGATGACATAGAGGTATTCAGAGTGCCAGGAGCATTTGAAATTCCCCTGACTGCTAAGGTTCTTGCAAAGAATGATAAGCATGATGCCATTATTTGTCTCGGGGCAGTGATCAGAGGGTCTACTCCCCATTTCGAATATATCAGTGCCGAAGTATCCAAGGGCATTGCGGCTGTTACTCTTGATAGTGAAAAGCCCGTTGCGTTTGGTGTTCTTACTACCGATACAGTAGAACAGGCTATCGAGAGAGCAGGGACGAAAGCTGGAAACAAAGGTTGGGAGGCTGCATTGAGCGCGATTGAGATGGCGAACTTGCTTGCCAGTGTGAAAGAATAGAACGAAGGATATATTCTGCCGGAGACAGGAAATAATGGGGAAACGAAAAAGAGCTCGAGAGGATGCTCTGAAGATCTTGTATGAAATGGATATGGCGGATATGCCTGCTGAGGATGCCATTGAAGCGTTCATCGAAGTGCACGGGAGGTTTTCCGGGGAAGAAGAGTTTATAAAATCACTGGTGTTTGGAGTGGAGAAGAAAAAACAGGAGATTGACGAGTTAATAAGAAGATTTTCGGAACACTGGAGACTAGATCGTATGTCTCCAGTGGATAGGAGTGCTCTTCGCATAGGTGTCTTTGAACTATTATATCGCGATGATATCCCCCCCAGGGTGTCCATTAACGAAGCAATCGAGCTCGGGAAGAAATTTGGCGACACCGAGTCCGGCGCCTTCATAAATGGCATATTGGACGCCATTTACAGCCATCTTTTAAAAGAAGGCCTGATTGTGGACAAAGACATGGTCAAACAGGACAAGGAAGTTACCCTCACACCCGGCTAAGGGCTTTGTGGGGTCATGCGGAACAAATATTGCGGATCTTTCAATTAGACCATAGTTGGTTATAATAAAAATACAAAAACCCCTTCGATGATCCAAGAAGGTGAATGGACGAAAGGTAATAAGGTTAAGGTTGAACGGCTAGGCAAATTTTTCTTTTCTGGCTAATGAGGAATTGGTATCATTAAAAGTCTTCTTACATCAAATTCGAGGAGGAGATCATGAACGAACTGTTAGCGCCTGGCGGAAACCTTGAAATGGTGGAAGCTGTGTTCTCGAGTGGCGCCGATGCCGTTTATGTGGGTTCTAAGGGTTTTAGCCGTCGTCGTTGTGTCTGGGAACTGGAAGATTCCCAAATAAAGCAAGCGATCAAAATCGGGGAAAAATACAATGGCAAGGTACGCGTGGCCTTAAACGTTGACGTATCGGAGGATAAACTTCTTCTTGCGCTTCAAAAGATAAAAAAATATGCTTCGTGGGGCGCAGAAGGTGTGATCTTGAAGAGTTCGAAGCTAATGAAAATGGTACGTGAAAATTTCCCCGAATTGGTTATACATGCAAGCGTTGGCTGTAATATCCAGACAAAGCGTCAGATGGCCTATTATAAGGAATTCGGAGCAACACAAATTGTTGCAAGTACCGAAATAAATACCGTTGAGAAATTGAGGAAATTTAAAAAAGATGCCGATTCCCTCGGCCTTTACACGGAAGTCTTAATTCATGGCAACAGGTGCGTGGGGGGAGTTGGTAACTGCATGTTTCACGAATTGATCAGTGATTGTTACATCAAAGAAATTCACTACGACGAAGACGGAAACGAGATAGTTGAATACATTGGGTGGCCGGATCGAAGCGGAAGTTGTTTTAGGCTGTGCCTGCTTACCGATGAGCAACGTGAAAAGGTTCTGAAGAAAAGGGGCAGGAGTGCAGAGGAGATCAAGGCCATAAACGAGAGAATAAGGCTTCATCCTAACGTTGCTTTTGCTATTAATAGGGATGAACTCGCTCAATATATAGATCTTGGTTTGAGAACTCTGAAAGTTCAGGGCCGAGAATACCCGGTATCACTCATTTCTGAGATGATAGCTATTTATCGGCGCTTAATTGATGCCAGGACGAAGGGTGAAGATTTTAATAATCCTGAGCTGGTTTCGCTCCAGGACAGACTTGACGAGCTTGCACTGGATCGAGATAGGGCTCGAATGGAAAAGACCCGAGAGTTGCACTCATACATAAAAGGCCTCGAAGCCAGCTAAAAAGACAAGATTCCCAAGTAGTTTTGCCTGGGACACAAGGAGCTTGTGGAAGATCGCCATAATCCCGCCAAGCCCAATTCTGATGCGTATTCATCATTTGATGGCAATCAGAAATTCCTTGACTTTTGCCCTCTGTTAATATAAAAGCGATCTTGCCTTCTGGTGAAAATTTGCACATACCGCGCAGCTTGTTCTCACCGTTCCCTCTGATGTTCGACTAGTTGAAAAGTGCAAGAAATTCTAAAGATCAGAAGGATTGATTTCTTAGAAGTAGTAGAGATGTATATTGTTGAAGTTAGCGTTTGAGTCGACAGAATAAAAAGGGTTGTTATTGGGCGCTGTGCCAGGAGAGATAACTCGCTGTGATTGGTTTGGCGTGTGAGAGGCCAGGGTCACGTAGTTACAAGTTACTGGACGATATTAATATTTTGCCATCCCCGCGGTTTGTCATCACCAATCAAGGTTACTTCAACAAAATCTGGCGCGAGTATCGAAATTTTGATGGTGCTGATCAGTGTGGGCAGATAGGCAGAGCTTCTGTTTGAAAAAAGCGGGAAAGGAGGTGAGGAAGGAGAAATAAAGGAAGTACAGGTTAAGAATGAGGTTGAATTTATCGGTAAGTAGAGGTTGACAATGGGAACTTAAAAGGAGAGAAAAGGAGTTACGTATGGCAGCTGGAGAACTAAAACCGCGCTGGGGGCAACCCCTAACTGGTATCATTTCATTTATAGTGTTTTTTTTGGTAGCATGGGTTACGTGGTTTATTTTTAGTGATCCGCGGGGACCAATTAAGTGGTTCCCGTATCCGTTTGTAATGTACCTGGCCATGATGATTCTGGTTGGTTTATGGCAGCATATGTTTCTTGGTGACTGGCCTTTCCAGAATATGAGCCAGCCGGCAAGGGGAATAGTTCAGACAATCGTAAACATAATTCTTGTTTGGTTTGTCATAGACATTATTTTCTATCGGGTACTTGGCCTTGGTTTTAATTTCCTTAGCTACTACGGCATGGTGGCAGCCGGGAAACCGGGTAAACTGGCTCAAGTGGCAGTTGTATGTTTCGTGTTGATTGGCTTTTACAGTTACCCCGTTTTCACGATATTTTTTGCAAAATGGCCTATTCGTCCTAGTGATTTGAAACAGCCCGCTGCAGGTTTTGCCGAGATAGGTTGGGCAACCGCAGTAACGTTGATTTTCTACACCGTACTAATCGTTCCTTTCTTTGGTCTTATTTTTAAAACTCCCGCCATTGCCACCCCTTGGTGGACGGGATTAGCGGGAACACCACATGTTCACTGGGTATTCGGCTGGTGGGAATGGGCGATTATTATTCTTTTCATGACTCCCAATGTTTGGCGGATGAAGCCATGGAGTGCCATGAATATATCCCAGCCGGCAAAGGGGATAATATCCATGATCTTATCCTTTGTTGGTGCCTACATCTTAGCTTTGATCTGCATCAAGATCGCTCCGGCGTGGGTGCCTCAAGAAACCTTCCATCACCTGGAAGAAGCCAAGGGAATCGCAGAAGTAAAGAGATTTTTATGGTTACATTCTGCTGAGATAGCCGGTTTCACCTTGATTCCTTTTCTCATCTGGCATCATTACTTTGATGATATGTGTCCGATGAGCGATAAGGATAGCTGGGGAGCCTTTTTCTTTCGTACCATCGGGGTGCTGGTATTCACAGCAATAAACTATTGGTTTTTTTATTATGCAAACTTCGGGCACTGGGGCCTGGGAAATCATCACATGACGGAACTCAGCCACAGGTTTCCCCACGGAGAATCGCTCATCTGGAATTTCTGGTGGATCATACCGCTGTTATGGAATGAGTGGTTTTTCCACAAATGGCCATTCTATGTACATGATGAACACTAGTTTTTAATAAGATGGGAAGGGGGAAGCAGCGCTTCCCCTTTCTTAGCTACATAAAAATTTAAACAGGGAGGTATTTTTATGCCAAAGGATGATTATTTTGATTGGGCCGAAGCTTTGCTTGATCCTTCGAAGACTTTTGAGAAACCGGAAGCTCTTCAGGACATTAAGATCGTAGAGTTGTGTACTTTGATCCTCGGGCCGTCAACCCCTGCTTATCTCTCCGAGTTTGGGGCTACGGTATTCAAAGTAGAGTTACCCGGGGCTGGGGATACGATGCGTTCGCTTACCCCTTTTGCGAAGTTTTTCAAGGGAACTGCTCTGGGTTGGTTGAAGGAAGCGAGGAACAAGTACCACATCACCATTGACGTGAGGCTAGAGGAGGGAAAAGAAGTATTCAAGGAATTGGTTGCCCGTTCCGACGTGGTCGTGGAAAACTTGCGCGGCGGAACGATGGATAGGTGGGGAATAGGGTACCGGCAGTTAAAGGAAATTAACCCCAAGCTAATATACATCGCGCTAAACGGTTTCGGGCAGTGGGGTCCTTACCTTGAGCGACCTTCATATGATGCCATAGCGCAGTCGGAATCAGGCATGGCCTGGATTAGCGGTTTCCCTGAGTGTTTGCCAATGAAATCAGGTATCTGGTTGGCGGACTATTTTGGAGGATTGATGGGAGCTACCGGTATACTGGCGGCGCTTAACTATCGTGACAAAACAGGGAAAGGTCAATACATTGAATTTTCACAGGCCGAAAACTTGATACGTGTCATGGACTGGACGTGGCTGTGGTACCATTTCAAGAAACAGGGCCGCGAACGATACGGGAATCGCGACGTGGCAATATGCCCGTGCGATATGTTTTTCTCCAGTGATAATGTTCAGGTAGCTATTGGAGCGGCTACGGAGGAACAGTTCAAGGGTCTGTGCCAGGCCATGGGCAAACCTGAACTAGCCGACAATCCGAAGTTCGCAACTCACCTTGAACGTCTCAAGGATGAAAATGCCGTGGAGCTACTTGGGATTATAAAGGATTGGGTGTCAGAAAAGACCTATGAAGAAATTGATAAGCTGGCGAGTCAGTACGGTTTTGGCGCTGAGAAGGTAGCTAACGGGAAGGATCACTATTTTGATGAGCACCTGAAAAAGAGGAACTTTACATATACCGTTAAAGATCCTCTTTACGGCGATGTTGTGGAAGAAGGGATCGCCATTAAAATGTCAGAAACCCCTGGAAGAATCAAGTGGGCCGGAAAGCCGGTGGGATTCGATAATGAGTTCGTCTTCAAGAAGTTCCTTGGCATGAAGACCCAGAAAATCAAGGAACTTGAGGAGAAAAAGGTTATAGGGAAATGGGTTGATACTCCTCCTGGGCGTAAGCCGCCTGAAGACTGGGACGGCAAGCGCGGGCTTATTATGCCGTTTGAAGCGTGAAAGGCCAAGCAGGATATAGGGTTATACGAGGGTCTGATTGAGCCCCTTGTTGTAAATTCTTATTGAAGACGAAAAAACTAAGGAGGATGAAGATATGTCTGAGAAAGAAATGAGCTGGGGAGATTGGATAAGATCACAGGATGATCCAATCTATGCTCGAAAAAAACCAGAGGCCCTGGACCAGTTCCTTGTTCTCGATTGCAGCTATGCCAATATAGCAGGTTCCTTTGCCGCATCTACCTTGGCTGAGATGGGTGCGGAAGTTATCAGGATCGAGCCACCCGAAGGAGATCCTGCAAGGACATTTACGCCTTTCGGTTTTACTCACAAAGGAACCGGATTAGGCTATTTGAATGAAGGGCGTAATAAATTCCATATTACTCTGAACCTTGAGTCGGAAGAAGGTCGGGAAATATTTCGAAAGCTGGCAAAGAGAGCCGACGTGGTCATAGAAACATTTCTCCCTGGCCAGATGGACGAATGGGGAATTGGTTATCGGCAGTTAAAGGAATTAAACCCGGAACTTATTTACTGTGCCATTTACACGTACGGGCAGTTTGGGCCTAAAGCAAAATGTGGCAAAGCGGACGTGGACGTTGTTGACCAAGCATATTCCGGTGTTACATGGGTAAGTGGAGAGCCTGTGCAAGACCCTAACGATCCAAAGCCGTGGGAAATTCCGACAAAACAGGGTAACTGGATGGGCTGGTACGCCGGCGGTGCCTGGGCGGCACTTGGTGTTATGGCAGCACTCCACTACAGGACAAAAACCGGTAAGGGACAGTTTATCGATGTCTCTCCTGCCGAAGCATTTGGAAGATGCATAAACTACGGTTTGACATACTATCAGGGGTTCCAGGATGTTATCCCGCGAGTCGGAAACTACGACGTTGGAGTTTTCCCTTATACTTACTTTAAGTGTAAAGACGGTTACGTGTTCCTTTCCGGTTTTTCCGACATAAACTGGAAGGCTCTTTGCACGATAATCGATCGCCCTGATCTCCAGGAGCAATACCCGACCATCTTTGATCGTCTCAATCTGGAAAACATGAAAAAGATGTACAAAGAAATAGAGAAGTGGACAATGGCACATACCTATGAAGAGATTTACAACGCCGTCATGGACTACAACAAGAATATAGGTGAAGGTGTTGTTGTTCCCGGTAAAATCAGTTCACCGGAAGATACGATAAACGCAGACAACTGGTGGGTAAGGAGATCCTTTGAAAAGATAGACGATCCGTACTACGGGGAACTTACAATAGCCAACCAGGCATGGAAAATGACTGAAAGTCCCCCCAGGGTAAAATGGGCGTGCAGGCCTCTTGGGGCTGACAACTCTTACATCTACAACATAAGGCTGGGTCTCGGTGAAGATGACTTAGCCAGGCTGAAAGAAAAGGGTGTTATCTAAGGATGGGAATGGGGAAGTAAACTCGCGAGACCTTGCTTCCCCTTCCATTTTCGGTGTTTCGGTGTAGGGGGGGAGGAAGGGTTTAGTATAGAATGATCAGGCTTGAGAACGTTACGTT
>JALSTM010000051.1 GCA_026983715.1 Desulfobacterales bacterium | reverse complement strand
ACCATTTATGCCCCGTGGGGTGATACGAATCAGAGTCCAGCGCTTGTAACGAACTACTACGCTAACCAGGGGCTTCGAGTATTGAGAAACCCGGCCGGCACTCATATCATAGCACTTGCCAAGTATTTCAAGGGGAAGATAAACGGTATCGGTACTTCGGGTCTATCCCCAGGTGTCTATACCTTTGAGTCCCTAAACGATTACTGCTGCATTGTGAGCGGATTAATAGATTCGGATGGAGATGGCTGGCCCAGTTGCTTTGATTGTAACGATAATGATTCCAATTACACAAGCGAATGTCCCCTTCCCGTGCTGGAAGAAAAAAACCTTGGCTACCAGCCATGTAAGTATCATGCATATGCGGGAAACCCGGTAAATATTGCCACCGGAAACAAGTACCAGAAAGAAACGGATATAGCACCGGGTCCTACTCCTATGGCCCTTGAATTTACCCGGCACTACAACAGCAGGTCCACCGTTGATAGATCTATGGGATACGGCTGGAGCCATACCTATGACCGGTACATCACTTTTCCGGACGGTAAAATCCTCTCCCACAGGGAAGACGGAAGGGTTATCTATTTTTCAGCCGATACCCTGGAAGCCGAATCAGGGGCAAGAGAAAAACTGGTGCATAACACGGATGGCACATATACCCTAAAGACAATTAACCGTGTTGATGAACTCTATGACTCAAACGGACATCTCTTAAGCATGACAGACTTAAACGGAAACACGGTTTCCCTTACGTACCAGGACGGACATCTTGCAATTGTTACAGATCCCTTCGGAAGAACCCTTTCCTTTGGCTACAATTCATCGGGTAAAATAGAATCCATCACAGACCCAGCTGGAAAAACCATTCAATTTGCCTATGATTCAAACGGGAATCTTACCCGGGTAACCTACCAGGACGGAAGCACCAGGGAATATGTATATGATGACCCAAATGATATACATAATCTCACCGGCATAGTAGATGAAAACGGAAACCGTTATGCCACCTTTGCTTACGATGATAGTGATAGAGCTACCCTTTCCACCCACGCAGGAGATGCAAAAAGGATCAATATTGCATACGGGGAAGGAGCCGATCGATACAAAACCACGGTTACAAACGGAAGGGGAATCACAACCACCTACACTTTTCAAGTTATAAAAGACGTAGCCGTTACCACTTCAGTTCAGGGACCCGGCTGCAGTAGCTGTGGAAAGAGTGATGTTACCTACGTCTATGATCAAGAGACGTTGGATATTTTGAGCAAAACCGATGGGGAGGGAAACACGATCCGCTACCAAGATTTTGATCAATGGGGAAACGCGGGAACCGTCGTTGAAGCATCAGGGACTTCCATTGAGAGAACCACAACGAAAGCCTTTGATTCGAACTTAAATAAGCTCCTAAGTATTACTCTACCAAGTACCACTCATGGGGAAGAAAAAACCATCACATACACGTATGATTCTCACGGTAACCTTTTATCAAAAACAGAGACCGGTTTTTCAAACGGGGTATCATCTAGCAGAACCACGAGCTACACGTATAACTCGCAAGGACAGGTAACGGAAATAGATGGCCCAAGGACTGATGTAACAGATACCGTAACGTTTTCTTACGATTCCATGGGAAACCTTGCATCGCTTACAAGGCCGGTTATAGGAACCACCACGTATGAAGAATACGATGCCCTTGGTCACGTGGGGAAGATAACGGAGCCGAACGGTCTTGTTACAACATACAGCTATGATGATAGAGGAAGAATAACCAGGATAAACAGATCCGGCCATGAGATAGATTTCGAGTATAACCCGAATGGGACTCTTAAGAAAATAACCATGCCTGAAGGAGAGACATTAAGTTATACCTACGACGGTGCCCAAAGGCTGATTCAAGTCACTGATTCTTTCGGAAACAAGATAGTCTACACCTTAAACCCGGAAGGTGGAAAAGAAAAAGAAGAGATCTTTGACAGCAATGGAACCCTGGTAAAAACACTAAGCAGGCTATTTGATGACTACAATAGAATCCGGAGCCTTATACAACCATATGGCACAACCACTTACGAGTATGATAAAAACGGGAAACTAACCAAGGAAACGGATCCTTCCGGAAACACGAAGAGTTACTCCTATGATGCTTTAAAGCACCTTGTCCAGCTAACTGATCCTTCCCCTGACGGAAGTACACCAAACCCCGAAACCGGCTACGAGTATGATACTCAAGATAACCTTGTGAAGGTAACCGATGCAAACGGAAATGAAACCACCTACGAATACGATGATTTTGGAAATTTGCTTAAAAAGACATCTCCTGATTCCGGGATAACCGTATACACGTACGACCCTAACGGCAACCTTATCTCCAAGACCGATGCAAATGGAAATACCATCACTTACACTTATGATGCACTTAATCGTTTAACACATGTTCATTTTTCTGATCCGGACCAAGATATCTTGTACAGCTATGACACCGGAACCAATGGCAAGGGAAGGTTAACCGGGATAACTGACCCCAGTGGTACGTATTCTTTCAGCTACGATATCTATGGAAACCTGATAAGGGAAGAAAAAATCGTAAACGGAATAAGCTACGTGCTAGAATACAGTTACAATAAATCTGGAGCTATAACTGATATGGTTTACCCGGATGGCCTTCATGTGCACTATGACCTGGATCAGATGGGAAGAGTAACAGGGGTAAGTGTATCAAGGGATGGGAACTCAACGGTTATTGCTTCCCAGGTAAGCTATTTACCCTTTGGCACCATCAGCGGCCTTAGCTTTGGAAACGGCACAGAGCTTGTTAAAACCTTTGATCAGGCCTATAGAATAACATCGATCAAGGCAGGATCCGTGGAAGATTTGAACTACACGTATGACTCCAGGGCAAACATTACGGGGATTACAGATAACCTGGATTCTAATCTTAATCAGAGTTTCTCTTACGACAATTTAAATCGACTTGTTAATGCAGAAGGGGTTTATGGCACAATCGCGTACAGCTATGATGCTGTGGGTAACCGGTTAAGCAAAACCGTAAACAACACAACAGACACCTATTCTTACTTTACCGGTACAAACAAGTTATCAGAAGTAACTGGTTCTAATTCTCTCACTTTCAGCTACGACCAAAATGGCAACACAATTTCCATGGGAACCAGGACTTTCACATACAATCAGAATAACCGGCTCATCAAGGCATCTGAGAATGGATCAATTCTTGGAGAATATACTTACAACGCCTTCGGACAGAGAATAATAAAAGATATCGACGGTAAAAAGACCATCTACCACTATGATCAACTTGGAAACATCATATCGGAGGAAGCGATCGGATCTGAGATTGTGAGAGATTACATATACATTGGACATTCCCGGATAGCGATGGTTTTATCAAAAAGGTGTCTAGCCGATTTGGACAAAGATAACGATGTAGACGGAAACGATCTTGCTGCCTTAGCTTCCGACTTTGACCGGAGCGATTGTTCAAGCGCATCCCCGTGTGCAGGAGACATAAACGGAGATGGAGTGGTAGATTCAGATGATCTCGGCATCCTTGCATGCGATTTTGGAAAGACCGACTGTCCTCATGATGAATGCTACTATTTCCACAATGATCATCTCGGAACCCCTCAGAAAATCACCGATCAATCAGGCACTATCGTCTGGTCAGCAAATTATAGGCCCTTTAGTGAAGCCAGTATCACCACCGACACCATCACCAACCCTTTCCGCTTCCCCGGACAGTACCTTGATCCTGAAACAGGCCTGCACTACAATTACTTCAGGTATTATGAATCCGGGATTGGGCGGTATTTGAGGGCAGACCCAGTGATTGATATTATCTTAATATCATCGAGAGAAATCTTGGATATGCGTAGAATTAGTTTCATTTCAGTCCCCCTGGGTACTGCTATGAGCAAGCAAAGTAGTTACTGCTTCGTTTTAAATAATCCGCTAAGCACTATTGATCCTAAAGGTCTAGAAGTTTTCATCTTAGGAAGGACTCCCTATTTTTACAGGATTCCAGTATTGAGAAAACTCGTAAGAATAGCCCCAGAGAGTATTCCCAAGGAAACCACCATGAATCCAAGATATGTTCCTCGCCCCGTTCCAATTGGAAGACAGTTAGGTCTACCAAGGGAAGATTTATGGTGGCAACAAGATCCTTTTCCTGCAGAGCCCAAACCTTATAACCCCAATAACCCAGAATTATTTTTCCTTCAAAAAAGGGACGATACACCCGCCCAAAAATGTAATAAAAAAGCGTACAGAGACCTGTATTTACATGGTAATCAAATGCTGCCATTTGATAGGCTTTTCAACCCAATAGGTTGTTTGTGAATGTCATCTATCCTACCAGCTCAAATGGGCTGATGAGAATAAGTAAGAAATATTTCAAAGGAGAAAGATATTGAATATGAAACTTATTATAACAGAGACAGCGCAATGTGAATTGAAAAGGTTTGGGTTTGACATAAGGAAGTCTATAAAAAGGATCCTTAGATACATTCCTTTGGAGGATTTGAGGGGAATTTCTCATATACTCGTTAACGATGTCATGACCGTAAGACCCGAGAAGCATAAAAAGTTGATGGCAGCATATTTCAAAGAACAGAATAAGAAAAAAGCTCACATCGAGCTATATCTAAAAGGATTGTTTGGACATATTTCAGACCCCGCAAATCTGAGGAAACTGCTACCAATCCAAGAGTATGGATTGGCGTCGACTCTGTTTCACGAGGTCGGCCATCATGTTAGAGAAATCCGCACCCATTCAATAAGAAATAGACTGAACGAAAAATTTGCAGAAAGATATGCTTGGGAGTTATTGAGCAAGTATATAATGGATAATGCCGAAAATATTACAGAATGTTTTAAAAACCTTGAGGAAACAGCTTCTCTCTTTAACATTAAAAAAGATGTTTTAGAGAATATGCGCAAAGGGTGGGAAGCTGTATATCGAAAGGCTATGTCTACTAATTCCCATCAATGAACTATAATGCTCCATGTAATTCGAGGTATTTCCTGAATCTGTGATCATGGGGTCAAGTCTGCTCTTGACTCATGATGAGGTTGCGCTTTATTTGTTCAACCCGTTTTTTGAGATTGCGATCCTTGATTGCCCTTTGCTTTGTCCTTTCAATTATCGTGCTGACAGTACTGTATTTACGGATATTAAAATCCCTGCCGATTTCCTCCAGACTTCTAATAGTGTAACATTCTTTCTGTAAAATTGATTTAGTTGAAAAGAATGTATTGGCAACAGATTGTCTTTCGTATAGTCAATCTTCTGACACCTATTCCCGACTGTAACATCGGAGTGGTCCTTCTGTACTTGGAAAAAAGAGTAACTCCTTCATCCTTAAAGATTGTAATTTCTTAGGAAGAAACCGCCTGTCTCAAAATACACCCTTGTTGTTCATTCTTGAGTTACAAGCTAGTGGTATAAAGTCTGCTACGTTGCAGAAGATCAAGAATATATCTTAGAATTTCCGAATATAGATTGGGAATTTTGAATGTCAGTAAATCCGCAGTGATTAAACTGTTCCGGACCAATTAATTCGGAAAATGCTCGTAATTTTTTCCCCAGGAAAGGAGTTCCAAATGAAAAGAGGAAGGATTTTAGTGATTGTACTGGCTGTTGCTATTGTGACTGCTTTCATGCCATCGAATCAGGCCCAGGGGCGTGGAAGGTCAACCACGTTTACAGGCCCGAGAGGCAGAACATGTAACCGTTCTGTCCAACGGGGAATGACATCTGATGGTTATCAGCGCACTGTGAATACTACTGGCCCTGGAGGCAACAATATTTCACATTCTACT
This sequence comes from Desulfobacterales bacterium, assembly GCA_026983715.1. Taxonomy (GTDB): domain Bacteria; phylum Desulfobacterota; class Syntrophobacteria; order B119-G9; family B119-G9; genus B119-G9. The sequence continues at coordinate 14,122 of JALSTM010000051.1, read as the reverse complement.
ACCACAACGATTTCTAAATAGCAAAGGCAGGGGCTGTTGTCTCTTATGAAGGAAGCAAAGGAAAAGATGCTATTGTTATCAAAAGTGTTCTCGAGGGCGATTGGATGTTGCTAAACTAAAAATGTCCAGGGAAGGGGTGTTATGCTAACGGAAAATTTACCACCGTGGGCAGAAATCCTCTTATAATTATATGTCGGTAAGACCGATAATGAGGTAGGAGGAAAAGGAGTTCCCCCGGACAAACCAATGTGAAATTATTGCGATAGGGTTATCTGGTCTACTATATGGGATTAATAAGTAAGCAGGAATAACTGCGAAGACGATCAAAAGAGCTATAGAAGGAGAGCCAGGGGTAGGTGAAGCTAAAGCAACAGGCATTTCTAGTGTTGGTCCCCATATGGGGATTATTGACAGATTGCTCAAGCGGGAAAGGAACAGCTGCAGAGACATTATTATACGATTCGAAGAATTGATTCGATTCCATGCACATTGCCGGACAGGGGTCGGAAGTCGGAAATCAGAATGAGAGGAATATCCGTCTCCGTTGCTCCTTGTACCTTCCCTGATCCAGCTCTTCGAGCTGGATCAAGTGTTTATTCAATCAACTGGAAGTCAAAAATCTGTCTATTGTGGAAGGAAACAATAGCGTTCTTTATTCAGCCTGCTTTAAAGTAACTTTTGCTTGACCAGTCCCGTAAATTCCCACCATTAGATGTTTTATCTCTTTTTCTGCCGGGAATTCCCAGTTCTTTATTTCTCCATTCTTAAGGGTAAACTGATAATCGCAAACTTTCTGATACCCCTCGCGATACAGGGAAAGTTTACCCTTTGATACTGGGCGTACCGGACAGTTAGCAGCTATGGTTACTAGGAGCTTTTTGTCCGGATCAACCGTTCTCTCGGTGCTGCTAATATCAACGTCCCGGCCCTCTCCTTTTACTGTAAATACCTGGGTCTTGTATTTAGCTTTTTGTTTATCCTGAGCTTCTTTTTGCTGTTTCGTACTAGATTTCGAGACCTTTGCCCCGGACTCCCCAGCTTTGCTATAGCCGGGGGGAATCGCAACTAGCTTTTCATCAATAACTTCCGAGCTAATATTTCTGATTTCCGCTGAATAACTAGACGCGTGATTTATGATTTTCACGGGAAAAGCGAGGCTTTCTGAAATCCACTCCGTTATTAGGGTTTTACCTTTATCGTCAAACACAAACATTTCGCATTTTTGACCATTAATTGTTTCCATCCCTATTTTCTTGGGCTTTATTCTCGTCTCCATGAACTTTGTCCCCTGAAAGGGATCATTCATAAGACTTCGAGGGTCCGTCGTTTCCATCTCAAGGAACATTTTTTTTGCGGGCAAAAATACCCGTGTAATCTTTGTTTCTTGGTCCACAAGAATCACGATGTCTTGACCACTTTCCTTTTGTTCCATTCGGTACCTGGAACCCTTAACGTAGATCTTTCCGGTTGTAGTTTGACCGTGTTTTGTGATTACAAGATCTGCAGTAAACTCACTGCCATAACATAAGAGATAACTAAATGCTAAAGTGATTATCGCTATAATCGCGCAATATGCTGATGTTTTTATCTTTGGCATGGTAAACTCTCCCTCCTGAGAACCCTGCAACCAGGATTCATGCAAAGGCCATAATAAAGTTAAAAGTTGGCAGTCATGTTTTCAGTGCGCCCTGATTCTATAGTTATTCCGTCTAGAGTGACTTCCAGGTTGTTTGGGGCACCTCGATTCTGAACCTTTACATTATAAATCCCTGGAAGTAGCTTTAACGTGTATGGCCTTGGAGGATCGGTATATCCGACTGCAAGCGCGCTATCTTTTCCCTCCTTGTATACTCTTACAAGTGCCTGGAAGGGTTTTCCGTCCTTTATGGCCGTAACCTTTAGTGTTCCTTCTTTTGCAAATTCCACAGTTTTTCCAGTGGATTTAGCAGATGTAACAACTATTCCTTTTAGTTCAACTATGGGTTTATCGGGAACGGTTCCGTCCTGGACGGTTACCCGGTATTTTCCTGGCAGAAGCTTAATGGAATAAGGCCTTGGAGGATCAGTATATCCGACTGTAAGAGCGCTATCTTTTCCCTCCTTGTATACTCTTACAAGTGCCTGGAAAGGTTTTCCGTCTTTTAGTGCTGTTATCTTAAGTACACCTCCCTGGAATTGTGGCTTTAAAACCACTTTTTTCATGGCCATGTGGAATTCACTGGCGTTGGTCGCGGCGTAATAATTACCACCCCCGGCCTTGGCAATACATTCGAGTTGCCTTTTTTCATCCCGTGTAACATCGAAACCTACTACGTGCATGACAAACCTAATCCCACTCTCCTTGAGTTTCATTACAAGGGCGCAGGGATCTCCACCACAGGTTTCCTTGCCATCCGATACCAGTACTATTGTGGTTTCTTCTTCCATATTTTGGAGTTTTTCTGCGGTAAGCCGAATCGAATAGTTAATGGGGGTTTTCCCCTTGGGCTGGAGTGCTTTTATTTTACTTATCAGTTCTTTTTTGTTGAGTTTCCCGAGCGGTACCAGATCTTCCACGTCATTGCAATCACCCTTTCTTCTGTGGCCGTAGGCTACGAGTCCAACGTTTAGACCTTCCGGCAACTCATTGATCAGCCTAACAAGTACCTGCTTGGCAATATCAATTTTCGCTTTTCCACTTACCTTACCTCTCATACTTCCAGAAGCATCGAGAATAAAAACAATATTTGAAGAGGAAATACCGGTATTGTTAGATGCGATAGCCTTAAGGGGTAGCATGTTCGGGATGGACAGAAGAATAGAGATTAGAATAACCATACCTAGTGGCATCGAGTACTTCAATTTTTCTCTCATGGGTTTCTCCTCTGATGAATGTTTTTGCACTGAGTTATTGACAGTCTGCGTCGTCCACAATATGGAGTGTCTCTAGACCAGGTGTGGAGTTAGCAGGATAATAAATGGGTGGAGCTGTCCCCCTTTCGTGCTCCGTTTGGGTTAAAAAGGGAAGATGGATTCCTCACTCGATTTTCTCATACCACAGAAAGGAGACATAACACAAGTAAGAATGTTAATCAGTTTTAGCGACTTCCTCCAATAAAGTAGAACCGAGTCCGGGTATAGTTTCCGGTGATTCAAAGGAGAGTTCTGGAAACTCCCGGTATGATAACGGGAGGCCATGTCTACGTTCCTAAGTAGTGTTCCCATTCATGGGCAGGAATACTCTAATCGTGGTACCATGGCCTACCTTGCTTTCCACATCAATGTCTCCGCCGTGAGCATGAACAACCGCTCTCACCAGGCTGAGACCCAGCCCAAGCCCTCTGTGAGACCTGCTTTTATCACCCCTGTAAAGCCGGTCAAATATTCTTGGTAGATCGTGGCGAGGTATGCCGCAACCGGTATCTTTTACCGAAATAACTATTCGCTCATTCTTCCTGTACGCATTTATCTCAACTTTTCCACCTTCATCCGTGTATTTTATTGCATTGTCAAGAAGATTCGCTATTACCTGGGTCATTCTATTGGGGTCAACGTAAGCTATTAATTTGTCAGGAACATTTATATCAATCTTTACTTTCTTGTCCTCTGCCACATACTGATATAATTCTTCCACTTCCTTGATTGAAATAACGATGTTTGTACATGTCCGGTTCAACTTCATTACACCGGTTTCTGCTTCTGATATGTCCATCAAAGTATTTAGGATAGTGACCATCCGTTCTGATTCTTCCGCACAATCCATAAGGGCTTCTGTGAGAGTGTGTTCGTCGGAATCTGATTGAAGTGCCATTTCCACCACACCTCTGAGCCTGGTGACTGGTGTCCGCAGGTCATGAGCAACATTATCTAGGGCTTCCTTCATTCCTCTGATAAGGGTTTCGATCTTTTCAAGCATGCCATTGAAAAGCTGGATCAGTTCGTCGAGTTCATCTCCCGTCTGACTTGGTGGGACGCGTTTGTCCATTTTACCCGTTTTTATGATATCACTTACTGCCCTGTTTAGGTCTTTGATTGGTCTAAGAGCCCTGAGTGCCAGGAAAGAACCTCCAGCAAATCCCAATATTACTACTGGTATCAATATGCCTGCAAATATGGTTTGAAACCTTTCAAGAAAGTCTTCCCTCTCTTCGGGATCTTTGCCAATTTGGAGTATGTAACCGTCAGAAAGTCTGCGAGTTGCCACTTCAAGTAGGTCATCGTAATCATTGTTTTTTTCGTCGTCTTCGTCGAAATTGCCATGAACGAGAAACCAGCAGTTGTTTGTAGATTTCGGAATGCCTCTCTCCAGCTCCGCTTTCCTTATCCCTTTCCACTTATGTGGTATGGTAAGTGTTATGGTTTTATTATGCGGATCTGCTACCCTCACGAGAAAGCCACCCCTGTCGTTGCTTAGCTGCTCAAGCTTGATCTCCTGTAGCATGGCCTCTATACCTGAATTTTCGTACTGCAAGCTATATTCTTCTATCTTGGTTTCAATCATTTTCCTGTCTTTTTCCTGGATAACCGAGGAAAGCAAAAAATAGACGAATACGAATAAGACAAAAGAGCTTATAATGAAAATCGAAGAGTACCAGAGGGTCAGGCGAAAGGCGGTGGTTTTTCTTAATTCTTTAAGAGGCCTTAAGGACATAGCCCACACCCCTGATAGTATGGATCATCTTTTTGGGGAATTCTTTATCCACTTTGCTGCGCAATCGACATACGAGGACATCAACAACGTTTGTTTGAGGGTCAAAATTATAGTCCCAAACATGTTCCAGAATCATTGTTTTGGAAACTACCCTGTTGGCATTTCTCATGAGGTATTCAAGGAGAGAAAATTCTCTTGGCTGCAGGTCAAGTTTCTGGTCTCCACGTCTTACTTCTCTCGTAAGTAAATTCAACATGAGGTCGCCTACCGTAAGAGTAGTTGGTTCAGCGGTTTGAGTGGCTCTTCTGATGAGAGCCTGGATCCTGGCAAGGAGTTCAGAAAATGCAAAGGGTTTTGTCAGGTAGTCGTCTCCTCCGATCTGAAGCCCTCTCACCCGGTCATCCACGGTCCGCTTGGCGCTCAAAATAATAACTGGAGTTTGTAAGTTCGCCGCCCTTATTTTTTCAATAAGCGTCAAACCGTCAATCTTTGGGAGCATGAGATCGATGACTGCAGTGTCGTAAGATTCCGTCAATGCCATGTGGAGACCCTGTTCTCCATCCAGGGCGTGGTCTACTGCGTATCCGGCCTGTCTTAAACCCTTTAGTACAAAGGAAGCTATGCTTTCATCATCTTCTACTAACAGTATACGCATAATTTTAGGCTCCATGGCACGAATTCACGGACGGATCGCTAATCCGTAAATCAGGAAATCTTTCGCCAATATTTCACGGACATTACAAAACTGAAATAAAAACGGCACGATACGTTCTTTCCAACGGCTCGCTCGTAACAGAATCATTATATACAAATTTACTGAAGACTCCACAGTAATGTTATCCCGGGTCTCTTCTTTCGGCAATAACCGGATCAATATAGAAAATGGCGTAGCACGAAAGGGAATGTCCAGGCAATGTTATAAATTTCTGACTTAAGAGCAAGGTAAAAAGGAAATTGACTCGGATCAGTTATGGCAGACATGATATTTTCGGTACTTGGTAGCCATCTACTGACGTTTTCAGAATATTCGAGGTACTCAGTCCCGTATTTTTCAGCAAGATGCGGTTCTTCATATTTGCTTACTACGACGTGGTATACAAGCATGCTCCAGGTGAAAGTTATCGATGAAAACCAGGGTGCTCCCGCCAGAATGGCAAGACTTGTAATAATCAGCGCATTAGCCACGTATACAGGATTCCTGCATAATTTGTAGGGTCCGTTAGTAGCAAGTTTTTTTCGCTGTGCCTTTCTGTATTTTTTGGGTATTCTATAACCGAGATACTGTTGAGCCCAGATCCGAATAGCAAGTCCGATGGCAAAAAGTATCGCTCCGGCAGACATGTTCAGCGGGCCTGAAGCCAGACTCGAATGCGGCAGGGTTAAGCAATACATAAGGGGTATGATCGCAATAATTGTTCTGAGCTTAAAAAGAATTTTCATCACACCTGGTCTTTCTGCTTAGTCGTTCGACATTGGGTTGATGAGATGACGATGCTTGATTTTTACGTGAAAATAGTTGCTGCAACATGACGTCGAGATTAGGGAATCATTACAGTCGAATTACAAATAAGTAAGATAAGTTATGCCGGATGACCGGTCTTGCCCTAGGTTTGAGGAGGTAGAGTGAAAGGAGGAGACAGTCAGCGTGAGAAGGAGAGATAAAAAAATTGAAGAGTTTGAAGATATTGAGAACATACTGAGGGAAGCTACCGTTTGCAGGATTGGAATGTGTAAGGATGGTTCTCCGTATGTTGTTCCCGTATGTTTTGGCTATAAAAAAGGGGCAATTTATGTTCATTCTGCTTCTGAGGGGCGAAAAATTGACATACTTAAAAATAACAACAGAATCTGCTTTGAAGCGGAAACAGATGTAGAGGTGCTGCCATCCGCTAGTGTCTGCAAGTGGAGCATGCGATACAGGTGCGTAATAGGTTTTGGTAGGGCTTTTTTCCTGGAAAACGAAGAGGAAAAAAGAGAGGCAATGGATGTCATAATAGAAAAATATTCAGGCAACAGGAAAGGGGAAAATTATAAGAAGTTGAAAAATGTTGCTGTGATAAAAATTGTTATTGATTCAATTTCCGGTAAACGATCTGGTTTCTGATTTTAAACTGGTGGTTACTGCCAGCAAGAAGCGATTTTTTTATGAACAAAGAAGCTATCTTTTCCATCCTTTTGCTTTTCTTTTCCTTTTTCTGTCTGGATGCCACCGGGTGTGGGAAAGATGAACCTGGTGCGTGGTTACATATCGACAGAGGACTCTCCGTTGGAAAATTCAAAGTAGAAGAGAGGGGCTCTTCAGATCCCGAGATAACCGTAATCAAGGTATCTCCGGAATCCTTCTCGCTCGTGTTACTCTGTGCCTCAGAGCTCAAAGAAAAGAACATGACGGTAAAACAGTGGTGCCAAAAGTACAACCTTATTGGAGGCATAAATGCGGGCATGTTCCAGGAAGATTATAAGTCTAATGTGGGATTTATGAAAAATTTTTTTCACATTAACAATCCGAGAATAAGTCCCCTGTACAAGTCTCTTCTCGCTTTCAACCCTCTGGTTGAAGGGAAGCCGTATTTCAGGATATTCGATACCGATGAAAATAATGCTGAGGAAATCATCAGAAGCTACGGTACTGTTGTCCAGAACTTAAGGTTAATTAAAAGACCCGCTGAAAACAGGTGGAATAAAAGACAAGACAAAAAATGGTGTGAAGCTGCCCTGGCTGAAGATAAAGCGGGAAATGCCCTTTTCATTTACTGTAATAAGCCGTATTCGATGCACGAATTTAACACTCTTCTTCTTGATTTGCCACTGGATGTGGTTTGTGCTCAGCATCTGGAAGGAGGCTCCCTCGCTTCCCTTTATTTTTCTTACGGAGGCGTGACAATCGAGTACATGGGAGGGTGTACGACGGACTTTGCGGGAAAAGTTAGCAAGAGGTCCTACTGGGCTATTCCTAATGTGCTTGGGTTCAAAAAGAGGTAACATGAAGCTTAGGTGTTTCCTATACGGTATCGATGGAGTTGAAGAAAGCCGCGCTGGTCGATCGGTATGGAGTCAAGATCGAGATAGCTGTTGAAGGTCATAACATATTGAAAATTCAGCTTGTTTTGTTTGTTGACACCTTATGGATGTGATGATAACCTCTGAGTAAGTATTTGAGTCTAATTTTAGATGACAAAAACACCTACCGCTAAAGTATAATAGTAGAGTAAGCGGCAGGTAGCAAAGGTTGATGTAGCAGGTTTAGTTGAGGAGTAAACATGGCCAAGAGTGGTACTTTGGCTGATGTTTTAAGTGGTCAACGATATCAAAAAACGGTCCTGATCATCTGTATAGTTGTTTTTCTGTTCATTGAAATTGCCGTTTTTATAGCGGCCCTGAACAATTCCGGTAAAAAGTCGCGGGTAATTGTTTACGACAAGAACGGGTACAAGGTTTTTGAAACAGAAGGTACGACGCTAAGTACTTATGAAAAGGTGGTATTTGAGAATAATTTTGGACCACTTTCGAAATATCACATAAAGATAGAGACGGAAAAGATCCCGTTTCCCTTCAGGGCATGGCTTGCAGCCGCTGTTGGAATTCCCATTGGGCTGGTGCTAATTATTGCCTTCATCATAAAAGCTTACCTTGCGCTGCTTTACGGTGACAGTGGTTCGGAAGCTTCCACTGAAGAAAAAGCTCACGGCGCCATGGGTTCTTTCCTATCTCAAGCCACAAGGATCAGCGTGTTTCCCCTAGGGGTTGCAGTCCTGGTGTTAGTGCTTTTAATGTGGATGGTACCAAACTTTCTGGGTGAATTCGCTAGGTTGAGCGTGAATACGATAAAGGAGTTCAAGTGGTTCTTTCTCGGAGTAACGATCTTTTTGGGGGCACTCATCTGCTGGGTGATATACCTTCGGTACAAGCTATCGAAGCAAGCTATTGAAAATGAGAAGGATATTGAGAAGTATCGCCTAGAGATAAAACTTCTGGAGGAAAAAAAGGACAAGCAGTTGTTGTTGGAATAGAATTTGCTCCCTTCAAGTGGTATGCGAATCGGTAATTTGAAGATGTAACTCGAAATGAGACAGGGGACAGCATGTTTTTTAATAAGTTTTTTAATAAGGATGATTCGTTAAAGGGTGAGAGTAAAAATGTTAAGTTCGGCGAGGGGCTTTTGTATCTCTACATGATCATCGCTGCTCAGGTTTTGCTTGTTTTTGGCCTCATGACCATCGTTGTTGCAATGGGCACGGTACTTTCTACCCCTCTCTGGGCAGTTGTGGCCGCTATTTTACTATTTCTCTGGGGTGCACTCCTCGTCTACAGGCAGATAAGGCTGCAGTGGCGGAAAGTGAAGGAAACCCTTAAACACCAAAATTTTGCAGACAGGAATTTTGAGATAAGTTTTCTTGGTGGTGTTGTGACCATGAAGGTCGAACATAATCCGGCCAGATTGTTGACGGACGGTGGGGATGAAATAATTGAGCCAAAAGCCCAGCCATTGCTGGAAGCTGACCCGCCAAGCGTATCGGTGGTATCGAAATGATATTGCCTCCGGTTGCATATCTGGTTATTTACTCAACATATCGAAGCAATTCAATCACGGTTTACACCTCCGACAAGGTGCAAATCCCTGGTAAAAGGCCTGTTTCCTGGTTGAAAAGATGATCACGTTTTTTGAACTTGTCATTCGCCCAAACTTGCAATTAGGGCGATGAAAGATGAGACTTCTGAGGTTTCCGATGTAGTAGTACTCTTCCTTCTCAGGTTTACAATGTTTCCAAATTCCAATGTTTTCATCCAGTGCCATTCTTTGGGCCCTGAGCAGCCTGTCACGGTACCTGGTATTTGGCCTGATTGTCAAAACGTGTGCGTAGCCTTTTCTGACCATGATTACGTTTACCATCTGCCCTGACGGTAAGTACACATACGCCAAGAGCCTGTGGTACCGGTCTCTTTTTATTTTGTCGTATTCCAATCGTACTTTTTTTCTCTTCAGAAGCTTTATTGCAAACCTTGTCGCTTCGTAACCGTAGCATTCTCCGGGTTTATCTTTGTGCCGTTTTTCGGGACAATTTATCCCGAGAAGGCGTACCTTTTCTCCGTTTTGGAGATGAAAAGTATCACCGTCAGCTATCCAGACTACCGTCCCGGTTTTGGGTAAAGTGCCTCCAAGGGTAGCGAAAGGAATGAACAGTACGAAAATTATGGCTATGAGAAAGAAGAACTTTTTAGTAAACATGACTGAGCTTGTTAATCGTTTTGGGGCAAAAAATAATGAAAAGGCTTTTATTATCTTGACTTTTGTGGCAAATCTCTCTTAATTGTTCATTCGGAACGCAAAAAGCAGTGTCTAGTTAGAAAATACCTTTGGGCCGAGCCCAAGAATGCATTCTACCTTGTTTTTTCTTAAGGTCAAGTAACGAAGAACAGTCAGAATATAGAAAGGGGAATTAATGCCAGCAGTAGTGGTTGTAGGTACTCAATGGGGAGACGAGGGTAAGGGAAAGGTGGTAGACCTATTCAGTCAGGATGCTGACTACATAGTTCGATTCCAGGGTGGCAATAACGCTGGGCACACTCTCGTTGTCAACGGTAAAAAGTACATTTTCCACCTTATCCCTTCCGGAATTTTGCATCAGGACAAGATGTGCCTGATCGGAAACGGGGTTGTTCTTGATCCCGGCGTTCTCATAGAGGAACTTGACAAGCTCGAAAACAATGGCCTGAAAGTTACGCCACAAAACTTGATGATAAGTGAGCATCTACATGTAATCATGCCGTACCATAAGGCCCTAGATGTTGCACGCGAAGAAAGGAAAGGAAAGGGCAAGATCGGAACCACCGGTCGAGGTATCGGGCCCTGTTACGAAGACAAGGTTGCCAGAACTGGCATCAGGATGAATGATTTGCTCGATAAAGAGATATTCATGAGTAAGTTGGAAAAAAATCTTGCTGAAAAAAATTTCATCCTCACAGATTTTCTGAACTCGGAACCCTTGAGTTCGGAAAAGATATACCGGGCTTATGAAGAATACGCAGAACGCCTTCGTCCATACGTCGGCAGTGTCAGCAAAGAGCTTTCTAAGGCATTTAATGAAAATTTAAATATTCTCTTCGAAGGTGCCCAGGGGACTCATTTGGATATTGACCATGGCACTTATCCTTACGTTACTTCTTCCAATGTTGTGGCGGGAAATGCCTGTTGCGGTACCGGTATCGGTCCTACCCAGATCGACAAGGTCATTGGGATATGTAAAGCATACACAACCCGGGTAGGGGGCGGGCCTTTTGTAACAGAACTGCATGATGAGGTTGGAAAACATATTCAGCAGAGTGGAGGAGAATACGGTTCTACCACAGGGAGACCCCGCCGCTGCGGGTGGCTCGATACCGTTGTAGTGAACAATGCGGTTAGGTTGAATGGTTTGAGCTGGCTGGCCATGACCAAGCTCGATGTTCTGACTGGAGTTGAACCAATTAAGATATGTGTTGCTTACAAGTATAACGGCACTGAAATGAAAGATTTCCCTCTCCAGGTAAAGGTTCTGGAGAAATGCGAGCCGGTTTATGAGACTTTAGAAGGCTGGAAAGAGCCGATTACGGATGCAAGAAGTTTTTCAGATCTGCCGGAAAATGCCAAGAAATATGTGAGGAGAGTGGAAGAATTGACTGGTGTACCCGTCAAGTTGATATCTGTTGGACCTGAGCGAGAACAAACGATACTTTTGGAAAATCCTTTTTCAGGTTAGGTGAAAAAATACCCCGATACGGGAAAAAACCACTGAGAAAGAAAACTGCGTCAACTAGAGACGCTTTGCGCATTTACATCTTGATGACTTTGAAAATTTGCTCATTAACGCACCGGTATATCTCTTCGTCCGTTCCGTATATGTCAACAATGCATGGGTGATTTATCAGGTCTTCAATGATAAATGCCGTCAGATAAAGGCTGATAAAGTTCGGTCTCGGTACAAGGTTTCTGATGTTGGCTATCTTGTATTGAATATCAAAATCCTCGGCTGTAATTAATCCTTTGAGGCAATTGTAAATTTGTTCTTCCAGGTCAAGTTTGCTGGTGGTCTCAATAAGCCTCTTTTCGATAAGCTTCATAGCAATGCGGCTACTCAAAAGATCCAGGTTTAAGCGAAGTTGCTGTAACGCCTCCAGCTTCTTGGCTTCTTTGGCATGATCAAGTCTTGAAATTACGCTGGCTTCTCTAACGTTGGGCCTGTATTCCCTGGCCATTTTGTAATCTCCCGTGCTTTCTTTCTGGCTCTAAAGGTTTTCTTCTATTCGATTTCCTTTGCACTTAAATCAAATTATTCTCGGTAATATATGTCCAAATGTCAAGGATAAAGAAAAAACAACGTTTTTTTTGCTCAAAAGATTGCTTCAGGAACTAGTGAAGCGCCTATGAAATATTGCATTAAATAAAAAGCCAAAGCACGGTCATTGCAAGCACGCGAAGCATTCTCCTAGATTTTGATATCCCAGGGAGATTGCTTCGTCGTTTATCTTTGGCTAACTCCTCACAATGACAGAATGTTGCAAATGTTTTTTTAGCAATCGATCCGCTGGTAAATCACTTCCACGTCCTTATTTCTCGGTTTATAAGAGTAGCCGCAACGGCTGCTCCAAAGCCATTGTCAATATTTACCACCGTGACCCCCGGGGCGCAAGAATTTAACATGCTCAAAAGAGGTGCTATGCCCCCGAAATGTGCTCCGTAACCAACACTTGTAGGTACGGCTATTGTTGGCTTACCAATTAGCCCTCCTACGACGCTGGGAAGAGCGCCTTCCATACCTGCTACAACAATTAGTACACTACTTTTTTCCAGGAGTTCCAGGTTATCCAGAAGCCTGTGTATGCCTGCGACACCCACGTCGTATAGTTTTTCCACCCTATTCCCCAGAAACCTTGCGGTCAGATATGCTTCCTCTGCCACGGGAATATCTGCCGTACCTGCCGATATTACGGTGATTGTTGCATCTGTTGCCGGTTTAACCGGCTTTTGTTCTAGAGTAAGTATTTTTGCTACGGGAGAATAATTTACCTCTTTTATTTTAGAGGTTACAAAGTTTGCTTTTTCTCTGTTGACCCTGGTGGCAAGAATATTTTCACCGGACTCGGCCAGGGATTCCATGATACTTGCAATTTGCTCCCCGGTTTTCCCCTCTCCGAATATAATTTCGGGAAATCCCAGCCTAAGGGAGCGATGCTGATCCACTATGGCAAAGCCTAGGTTTTCATACGGAAGTTTGCGCAACTCGAGGAGTAAAGTTTCCAGGGGTATAAGGTCTTTTTTAAACTTTAGTAATAAATCTTTGAGCTTTTCTGAGTTCATACCTGGCCTTGGACGTTTCATGTCAAACGGGCTTTTCAATGGATGTATCCGCTTATGTAACGGTGTTCGCCTCTTGGTACCGCGATAAGAGGATCATTAATTTTTCGTCCATCAAGGTACTCATTGAGGTGAAAGGTCTGGCCGTTCAGAAAAACGATCTCACCGCCGGCTGCCTTGAGTATAATCTGTGCTGCTGCAAGATCCTTAAAACTGACGTTCCTGAATAGGGCTCCTTCTGCTTTGCCAGAAGCAACATACATGATGTGAGCGGCGGCAGAACCCAGGTTTCTGATTTTTCCCGGGAAGGTAGATCTAAAATCCCGGTGAAAGCGTGAATACGTTAAAAGTAAAGATTCGTTATCTATCTCGTGACTTTCTCCGATGCTTATCTTGGATGAATTCTTGTATGCGGCTCCCCCTTCCTTGGCCCAGTAGAGTTCTTCTGTTACGGGCATGTAAAAGACTCCGAAAATTGGCCAGAAATTTTCAAAAAGGGCTATCGATATCCCCCAAACCGGAATTCCTGCCTGAAAACTTGCAGTGCCGTCAATCGGATCGATGACCCAGAGATATCCCCCTCCCCCATGCTTGTACGACGTCCCGATCTCCCCCTCACCGTACAGTACAGGCTTTGGACTTAACGTACTCAGGGACTCCTTTGCTGATCCAAGGATTGCGATTTCGGCTTCCGTTATTAATCCGTCGTCAAACTTGACATCTGGATCGCCTCTGCCGTAGTATTCCATTGCCGTGGTGCCGCACTTTTTTGCCATCTCAAGTGCGAATTCCAACAGTTCATCGGCGCTCTGTTTAGAAATATGTGTCATGCTTGTGATCCTCCTGATTAGTTCACATTTAAGGATTATTGGTATTTTGCCCAGATTATCTACATAAAACATAATTGCAGGTAATTTCAATGGAAAAAGTATTTTCGATTCTTTACAAACCGATAGGAATTATCCACAGCCCTTTCAGGAAGGGAGAAGAGGCTCCGCCTCCCCAAGGGATATATGATCCGGAAAGCTCCGGCTATGTGGATATCTACCCACAATTTGTAAAAGGTCTTCAAGACCTGGAAGGATTTTCCCACATTATCCTGCTCTTCCATTTCCACCTGTCTTCCGATTACGAATTGTTATGTTATCCGAGAGGAAGCA
>JALSTM010000050.1 GCA_026983715.1 Desulfobacterales bacterium | reverse complement strand
GGATATGCGTGTGGTCCATTGCCCTTGTTACCCTGAAAGGGTGCAAGGCATTGTGGGCGGCGTTAACCCGCCGGCCGCAATATTTTCCTTCTTCGCGTTCTTCGCGCCTTAAGCGAAGCGGGCGGTTTATTTATGACGGACACTGGTAGTATAAGAATTATGACACGATAAAACGCTACATGTTTATAGGGAAGTATTCTAAACTGGACTTGTAGCCTAGCAGGGGGTGGTAAACTTGGTAACCACGCTCTCAATACTTAAGATCTACATACCGGTTCTGGCAGTAGTTGCAACAATCACTGTTGTTCTTTGGCTTATATACTGGGTGCTTTTAAAGCGTTCAGAGCTGGGTCCAGAAGCGCGTTTTCCACGACAACTGTTGATGCTATTTTCTTTTGGAGTGGCTCTTTTCCTTGTTATCCTGGCGTTTCCCATGTCTGATACAACTAGATCTCAAGTTTTGAGCCTTCTCGGAATAGTGCTCACAGGCATAATCGCAATATCGTCCACCAATTTCGTTGCAAATATTATGGCAGGGTTAATGCTTAGGGTTGTCAACAGCTTTCGCCCAGGCGACTTCATAAGGGTAAAGGAGAGGTTTGGGCGAGTTACCGAACGAGGGCTTATTCACACGGAGATCCAGACCGAAGAGCGAAACCTTACCACTTTTCCGAACCTCTACCTTATTACGAACCCGGTCACCGTGATAAGAAGCTCAGGAACCATCGTTTCTGCCGTGCTTTCACTAGGCTACGACGTACCTCACTCCACGGTAGAAGATTTGCTCAAAAAAGCGGCAGCCGAACTTGGCCTTGTTGAACCCTTTGTCCACGTGAAAGAACTGGGTGATTTTTCCGTAACTTACAAGATAGCCGGATTCCTTTCAGACGTTAAGCGAGTTCTAACGGTGCGTTCTGAACTGAGAAAGAAGGTTCTGGATGTGCTTCACGAAAATGGGATTGAAATCGTTTCCCCTTCCTTCATGAATCAGAAACGAATTCCAGAGGGGAAGAAGTTCATACCGAGGAATCTATCCGAAGAGGCTCAAGAGCAAACAGCTGAAAGAGAAACTCCGGAAGACATTATATTCGACAAGGCAGAACAGGCGGAGACCCTTGAACACATGCAAGAAGAATCCAAGCAGATTAAACAAAGACTCGACGAATTAAACAAGGCAAAAAAATCGGCCGGAGATAAGGATCGGAAGAGTATCGAAGCCGAAATTCATATCCTATCTAAACAGTCAAAACAGCTTGAGGAAGAACTCGCAAAAATCAAGAAAAATGTTGAAGAATCCGAGTAGTCTTGCAAAAGATACAAATACCCGGAAAAAAGATCATCAATGGCAATGCTTGAGGAAGGGATACCTAAATATCTCCAAATATCCCGCAAATTTCCTCGCATATATTATTGTCTTAATTGTCATGTTTGCTTCCTGTTCAACTACGACGCCAATAGTTTCTTCTAGAGAATTAAAAGGTCACTGGGTGGGTAAGGGAGATATAATTGTAACATGGTGTGAACGAGATCAGTTAAACTTTGACCTGTACATAGATTCGATGGGAGGAGTGAGTGGAAGGGTCGGGGATGCAAAAGTCGTAGGAGGACATCTGTTCACGGTATCTCCCTTGGTAAACACTGGTGAAAACAAGAAGTACATTATTCGTGCAACGCTGGCTGGGTTCCTCGTAAAAGAAGAACAAATAGCGAGACATTCCGTCTCCATAAGATTTGAACTTGCTAATGATGCTATGGAAGGTGAAATGAATACATCGGGAACGAAGTGTGGGACAAGAGATAGCATGTACTTTAAGGTTGCAAACATTATTCTGGTTCGGGTAGATGGAAAATAGGTATACTTTCAGTACGTAAGCCGGTTTTGTAAATTGGAAATAATTTTTCTGCCTGGGTTAAATTCTTGATATTTAAAGGTAAAGATGGGACGAAGGCCAAATCCGTTATTGGTTGAGTTTTTTGATAAAAGTATCCCTTTTCCTGAACTAAACTGGGATACCGTGCCCCATGCCGTGAACCCGTGGGAAGTCTGGGAAGCTTACGATGAAGGCGTGGAGGGCTGGGTGCCTGTGTGGTATCCGACTCATGAGCCTGGAACCGGGAGGTCTTACGGGGAGTTTGAGAGAGCTCACTTCTTCGACAAGGACCTTGAGAGGATCTTGAGGGCGATGCATCGCTGGCCTCTCTGGGGTAGTGCAAGGCAAAAAAAGCAGACAACGGCCATAGCACTTCTTCACCTCTATTGTGAAATACACGGGTATTTGCCAAGGGTAGAGTGACTCTTTCGGCGATGGTGGAGACCCTTTGCCTTCAAGTGAAGAAAAGTTTTGGATTGTGGCGAAGCGCCTTGTCGTTGCCATGAAGGCGGGAACCCATGATTGCCGTACTTGGAATTCTAGCTGCCAGGTTGAGTCCGGCATGAAGCATCAGAGTCCCCCTGTCTATCAGAAGAATTAACCAGAGGTTTCTTTAATCAATTGTCACAGAAGTTATTATCTTCTATAAATGTGAGTTAATTAGTTATAATTCGCGTAGAATTAAGGAATTTAAAAGATTGGAGTCGAGACAAGACATGCAAGGAATATTTTCGGATCGTATTTCCGACGTGCCCAGGTCTTTCATCCGGGAGATACTTAAGGTTGCAATTGATCCTACGATTATTTCTTTTGCGGGAGGGTTACCAAACAGGGACCTTTTCCCTGTAGAAGAGATCAAGAAGGCTGCGATTCGAGTTCTTGAGGAAGATGGCAAGAGAGCTCTCCAGTATGGCAATAGCGAGGGTTTATTTGAACTAAGGAAGTACATCTCCGAAAGGTACATGAAGAAACAGCATCTTGAGATTCCGGTGGAGAATATTTTGATTACGAATGGCTCCCAGCAGGCCCTGGATCTTCTTGCTAAGGTTATTTTGAACGAAGGAGACTCAGTGGTTGTGGAAGAGCCAGGCTACCTGGGTGCTCTCCAGACCTTTTCAGTGTACAGGGCAAGACTAATACCTGTTCCGGTGGATGAAGAGGGCATGGACGTAGGCGCGCTGAAAACTACGTTGTTGAACGAAAAAATTAAGTTGATTTACACTGTTCCCAATTTTCAGAATCCTTCCGGTATCACTTATTCTGACCGGAACCGGGAAGAAATTGCACACCTGTTACGGGGTAAAGCTACGATTTTGGTTGAAGACAACCCATATGGTGAACTCCGTTTTTCTGGTGAAAACAAGAGGTCTTTTCGAGCCATAATTCCCGAAAACGCGGTTCTTTTAGGCTCTTTTTCCAAAATTGTAGCCCCCGGGGTTCGCCTGGGTTGGATTGTTGCTCCTGATTTTTTGATGGAAAAGATTATCACAGCAAAGCAAGCAGCAGATTTGCACACCAATTGCTTGTCGCAACGGGTAGTGTATCAGTACCTTGTGGATAATGATGTCGATCTGCATGTGAAGAAAATAGTCGAAGTCTACGGAAGGCAACGTACCATGATGTTGAGTTCTATTAAAGCCCATTTCCCCGCCAGTGTGAAGTCCACTGAGCCCGATGGAGGTATGTTCTTGTGGGTGACGTTACCCCGGGGAATGTCTGCGATGAAACTTTTCCACGAATCAATCAAGAGAAAAGTTGCCTTTGTGCCGGGTGATCCCTTTTACGTTAACAAGACGGATGTAAACACGATCAGGTTGAATTTCTCGTGTAGTGATGAAAAAACAATAGAAATCGGTATACGTCGCCTCGCGGACGTTATCAAGAAAAACCTGCGCTATTTATAGCTAAACCTCCGTACATCCCTGACTCGAATATTGAATTCTTTAGATAAAAATCGTTTCCGGGGACATGGGAAGCTTTTTTCTGCCGGCCTTTAGGCGATGGCTGCAAAAGGCCTTCTATGTCCCTGATTGCGATACATACTGGATTTTCATGTTTCGTTGCGACGGACGCGGTATGGTGGTCCTTCAGCCATGCTGGGGGGCAACGTTTTCTTAGGAATAGCGAAGTCATAGGGTTGAATATAAGTTTGCACAGATGACAATGAAATTTTTTTGACACTTCTTGATAAAATCAGCTAGATTTTATCAGGGAAATGCCTTATCAGGTGAAGATATAAGGGATTTTTTCATTACATACCGTCGTATATACATAGTCATTCCAGCTAATTGGTTACATCAAATAGAGTACAGTGCAGGCAAAAGATTGCAGATGTAACCGAGTTTGCGGAGCTATGTTTTTGGAACTTTTGGTCAGAGCACCATAAAATCCATTTATATTTTATCTTTCAAGATGATGGAAACTATAGCCGAAATCGTAATTGAACCCGGCCGTATTGAAAAGCAGTACTGGCGGGATATCTGGAATTACCGCGAACTTTTCTACTTTCTGGCTTGGCGAGATATTCTTGTCAGATACAAGCAGACTGCCGTAGGTATTGCCTGGGCGATTATTCGTCCGTTTCTGACTATGGTGATATTTACTATTATTTTTGGAAAGCTTGCAAAGATGCCCTCAGAGGGCGTTCCATATCCAATTCTCGTTTTTGCAGGATTATTACCCTGGCAGTTTTTTGCAAGCGCTTTTTCTGAATGCAGCAATAGCCTTATCCTCAACACCAAATTGCTAACAAAGGTATATTTCCCCCGGGTTATTATACCAGCCAGTGCCGTTATAGTAAGTTTTGTGGATTTTCTTATATCCTGCTTTATACTTTTTGGCCTGATGCTCTGGTATGATTTTTGGCCTACAACTAGAATGCTTGTGCTGCCAGTGCTAATTTTAATTGCTTTTGCTACTGCTATGGGTGCAGGACTGTGGGTGGCTGCAATGAATGTAAAGTACAGGGATTTTCGCTACGTGGTACCTTTTATAGTGCAGCTCGGCCTTTACATTTCACCAGTAGGATTTAGCGCCAGTGTTGTGCCTGGGAAATTCCGGTTCCTGTACTCGTTAAATCCCATGGTGGGAGTTATTGATGGTTTCAGGTGGGCGATCGTTGGTAAAACCACCAGTTTTTACCTGCCAGGGTTTTTGCTATCGCTAGGATTGGTACTGGCAATGCTTATCTATGGCTTTAGATTTTTCAGGAAAATGGAAAGAACTTTTGCTGACATTATTTGATTTTTCCATATGGGTAGATCTTTTTCAAAGGCATTTCAAAAATATTATACCGGCCCTTGTCAAGTTTACAGCCTATTTTGCCCCGTTATCTAGCAAGTGAAAATTGCTGGATCTTTGATAGCTACATATTGTACATCGTTTGTTGGAGATAATAAAATCTTGACAATAAATCCTATATATTTTACATGTATCGTAAAATACAAGCGAGTAATTTACGATGCATGATAAAATCTTCGAATATATACCGAGATACATCGAAACGTCTGTAAGAGCAGACAACCGGCGGAAGATGGTCTTTGTTGCAGGACCGAGACAGGTTGGTAAGACAACTCTTGCTAAACATCTCTGCGAACTGAGCGGAGCTGATGTTTCGGTTAGATATTTAAACTGGGATGATCCAGTAGACAGGGAAAATATTATGCGTGAGCGGTTCCCTACAGGACCCGGTTTTCTTGTTCTTGATGAAATCCATAAATTCCACAGGTGGAGACAGGTTGTCAAAGGACTTTATGATAAACGGGGGGAGGAATTAGAAATTCTTGTAACAGGTAGTGCAAGGCTTGATTACTACCGAAAAGGGGGAGATTCTCTCCAGGGGCGCTACTACTTTTACAGGCTATTTCCTTTCAGTGTAGCTGAATTAAAGACATCCGCTGCGGACAACATCCATAGATTGCTGGAGTACGGGGGATTCCCTGAGCCGTTTCTTGCGGGGTCAGATAAGGAAACAAGGCGGTGGAGCAGGGAATATCGGTCCAGGCTGGTTAGGGAAGACTTGAGAGATCTTGAGCGGGTGTATCAAGTGGATAAAATAGAGCTTCTGGCTTTGCGATTGCCGGATCTGGTCGGTTCACCCTTGTCTTTGAATAGTTTGAGAGAAGATCTTCAAGTCTCTCATCAATCAGTTAGTCGCTGGGTCACCATGCTCGAGAACCTGTACTATGTTTTTCGCATATATCCTTTCGGGGCTCCAAAAATAAGAGCTGTGAAAAAGGAAGCGAAGCATTACCACTGGGATTGGGCAATTGTAAAAGACGAGGGAGCAAAATTTGAAAATCTGGTTGCTTGTCATTTAATGAAATGGGTGTGTTTTCTTCAGGATACTGAAGGAAGGGACATTGAATTACGTTATTTCAGGGACGTTGACAAGAGAGAAGTTGATTTCGTTCTGGTAGAAAATGGTCGTCCGCATCACTTTATAGAGTGCAAAGTTGCTGGAATCAATGTGGACACAAACCTTAAATATTTAAAGAAGCGATTCCCGGAAGTAACTGCCACCCAGGTGGTCCTCGATTTAGACACGGATGTGATAAACAAGGAAGGAATAAGAATCTGTCCGGCTCACGTATTTTTGAATGAATTTATTTAGGATTCCACATCATATATTTATGATCCATGTCTGATACTGTCATAAAAGCAGAAAACCTCGGGAAGAAATACGTTATAGGTCATCAGCAACAGCAGGATAGCTACATGGCCTTAAGAGACGTAATTGCTGAGTCTGCAAAGGGTATTGTAAGAAGGCTGGTAAATCTCACAAACGGGCGTTCACGCTCCCATGGTTCAGGTAATAAGGAGGAAATTTGGGCTCTGAAAAATGTCTCTTTTGAGGTTAAACGAGGAGAAGTAATAGGCATAATTGGTAGAAATGGAGCCGGGAAATCAACGCTTCTTAAGATTCTTTCAAGGATAACAGAGCCCACTGAGGGTCGCGTCAGGATTAGAGGACGAGTTGGTTCACTGCTAGAGGTTGGCACAGGGTTTCACCCTGAGCTGACCGGACGGGAGAATATCTATCTGAACGGTGCCATTTTGGGCATGACGCGGGCCGAGATCAAGCGGAAGTTCGATGAGATCGTGGCCTTTGCCGAAATTGAAAAGTTCCTCGATACTCCCGTAAAACGTTACTCCAGCGGCATGTATGTCCGTTTGGCTTTTGCTGTCGCCGCTCACCTTGAACCCGAGATTCTCCTAGTAGATGAAGTATTGGCCGTTGGCGATGCGGATTTCCAGAAGAAATGCCTTGGCAAAATGGGCGAAGTAGCAAAAGAGGGACGAACGGTCTTGTTTGTGAGTCATAATATGGCGGCAGTACAGAGTTTATGCAAACGAGCGTTATTAATAGATTCTGGTTTGGTTATTTCAAATGGAAAGACTGAACAAATTGTTGACCGTTATCTCCAAGATTCTGAAAAAGCAACAGCAGCCTCACTGAATGAGCGAACCGATCGAATGGGGAATGGGTGTCTGAGACTATACAACTATTATTTTCTGGACGAAAAAGGAAATAAAATTGATCAAGCTTTAACAGGCAGAAAGCTTTTCATTGCTTTAGAGTACAGGTCAAAGGATGGAAAACCCCTCAGAAACGTTCACATCGCAATTGGAATTCATGGTAAACTAGGTGAAAACTTATTTCACCTATCTACAAGTACTAGTGGAGAAGATTTTAGCGAACTTCCGCCATCCGGAACAATAGTATGCTGTATCCACAATTTGCCTTTGCAACCAGGAAGATACAATTTTAACATTTTTGCCACAGTAGCTAGGGAAATTGCAGATTGGATTCAGAATGCTGGGATCATTCGCGTAGTTCCCTATGATCTGTTCGGGTCTGGGAAATTACCTCCGCCTGAACAGGGCCCATTTGTTGTTGAGCATAGATGGCAACTTTTGTTAAAAGAATCTCGTGACGTTTAGAAAAGCCTTCGGTTTACTCACATTGAGGGAAAATTGCCAGCTTCAGTTTCGAAACTTCGTAAGAATCTCTGTGAAAAGATTGTTAGTAATCATTTAGCGAGTATTAAGAGAATTTATGGAATGCGCCCTATATCTGTTAATTATTGGGTAAGATGGAGAAAACTTCTAGGACTCATGTGGCATGGTTCAGATGTCTTGTTCCCTTCGTATGACAGTCTTCAAGAGCAAGGTAACATCCTTGAAGAACCCGAGTTGCGCCAATTACTTCATGATAATATTCTCGGTTTGTGGTCTTTGGATGCTCAAACCATATCATTTATCTGGATTAACTTATGGAAAGAGAAGCCCCGGTTTATTTTGGAATGCGGCTCTGGGTTAAGCACGTTGGTATTGGCGAAGTACGCTTCAGTTGTTACGGAAAACCGGGGATATCACCACTACGTTTTGTCTTTAGAACAGAGTAAAAAATGGAAGAAAGAAGTTGAACTACGTTTATTGGAAGAGTGTTTGAATGATTTCGTAAAAATTTTGCATGTGCCATTAGATAATCGGAATAATTACGATTTTTCAAGGTTAGCCAATGTACAAAACTTCCAGAATCAAAAGCTAGATTGGATCCTCATAGATGGCCCCGCGGGGCCTGCAGGGTGCAGGTGCTGCACCCTTCCTGGATTGGTAAAGTTCTGTAAAAAAGGAACGAGATGGTTTATGGATGATGCATTTAGAGATGGTGAACTTGAGGTATTAGTGAAATGGACAAAGATACAAGAAATTAAGATTGAAGGCATCTATCCAATTGGCAAAGGTTTAGCTTCCGGTAGGGTATTGGCATAAAAAAATGGGGCTTGTCGCAAACTTACGTGATTTACCGTTATGATATTTCAGTATCTAAAGGAAGTTCTATCTTCACTTAATAGGAATTTGTTTCCTCAAACTTACGCGAGAAGTCAGTACATAGAATTTATGCGCATGATAGATGGGTTCGGTCGGTCAATTTTTTTGGAAGCGCTGATTAATCACCCAAATAGCCAAAAAGCACTTCCACGGTATGCCGGATGTGATCCGGTATCTAGATAAACGGTGTTAGATTTCGGCTCTACACTTCGGTCCGGACGGGTTGACAGATTTTTGAATTATTTTTCTTACACCACTTTATCTGATTGCTAATCTTATAAATCGGAGTTTATCAAAGTTTCCTTGTATACATCATGAGAAAATGCAGTTTGCCCTCGGTAACTTTTGGGATTATTGTACTTAACGGTGAGCCATTTACCCTTTACAATTTGCGGGGAATTTACCCTTTCGCCCATCAAATAATCGTTGTCGAGGGTGCAACTCCGGCAGCTTCAGCTGTTGCTACCTCCGATGGGCACTCAACAGATGGTACATTGGAAAGTCTAATAAGGTTCAAAGAAGAAGAGGATTCAGAAAATAAAGTAACCATTGTAACTGCAGAAGACGAGGGCCATCCTAACGGTTTTTGGCCGGGCGAAAAAGACGAAATGTGCCGGTCCTATGCGAAACGAGCCACAGGAGACTATCTTTGGCATGTAGATATTGATGAATTTTATAAACCAGAGGATATATATCGAATACTGAAGATTCTTGCTAACAGTCCTTCTGTCACAGGAGTTTCCTTTTTCTGGAAAAATTTTTGGGGAAGTTTTGATTCTCTGGTAGATGGGTGGGAATATCGGGAACTTGTCAAAAGGATAAAAGGTATAAGAAGAGTATATAAATGGGGAGAAGGCTATACATACGTCTCTCATCGTCCACCAACTGTTTTAGACGCCACTGGCCAAGACCTCTTTTCAACAAAATTTATTACCGCTGAAAAGACTAAGCAGTTAGGAATATTTTGCTACCATTATGGTATGATTTTTATAGAACAAGCCAAGCTAAAAGCCTCCTATTACAAAAAAATGTGGGCTAGCCACAAAGATATGGTAAATTGGTACCAATATTCTTTTCTAAATCTGGATACTCCTTTTAGAATTTTACATGGCACCAATCCACCTAGTTGGCTAAAAAAATTTGACGGTACCCATCCACCTCAAATTAAAACACTCATGAAGCACATGAGAGAATGCTTGATTACTACCAAACCGCGCCCAACAGAAGATATCAATAAGCTTTTAAGCTCGATCTGGTACAGAACAGCTGTAATAGTTCTAGAGAATACATATCCTATTTACGCTCTTTTGAATTTCGTTAAGGCTCGGGTATTCTGCTTTTTTCAGAGATGGATCACTTTGAACTGAGCACCACTTTGTCATAGACTTGTATCGTTAAAAAAGACATCAGGCATGTTTATGCTAAAGCTAGTGGAGAAAGCCAAAAGAAAGATCAGAGCTTTTATTAGTCGCATCTTAACACCTCCCTTGGAAACACTGCAAGACTGTCCTGATTTGTTCCTTGTCTACCGTCGTTTATGCATCCACCCCCAACTCAAGCGAGTACCTGGAGGGTGGATCTACAGAAGCGAGTTCTATCCAGACTATCTCACTGTAGGAGGCGCAGGGGGGGCAATTTTTAGAGTTGCTTTACGATTTTGCAAAGGAAAAGGCATTGATATCGGTGCAGGTTTCTGGCCGTTACCCGGCTCAATTCCGATAGATCTAGAAAGAGGGCCGGGTGCAGGGAAAACTATTTCAAGCTTCCAAGATAACTCGTTGGACTACGTTTTCAGCTCACATTGTTTAGAGCATATAGAGGATTGGAAATCTGCCTTGAGGCTGTGGGTTACTAAACTAAAATATGGAGGTATTATTTTTATATATCTTCCTCACCCCAAATGTGAAATTTGGCACCCTGGTTCACCCTTTGTAGGTAATGGGCACAAGTGGATTCCGACACCCAATCTTATATTAAATGTTTTGAAAGACCTCGGATGCAAAGTCATAGACAAGGATGATGGCCCTGACGGTATGTTCAGCTTCTATATATGTGCTCAAAAGAGTAAGAAAACCGCGACAATGAAAAATGAGAAGAATGCAATTTAAGCAGCTTACAGGGATTATATCACAACAACTCCTATGGCTTACCTCACCCCGAATCATGACAACGTGGGGTGAACTTTTGTTTCGATTGAAGGGGATGCGGTCAACATATCAAAAACACTATCTGTTAGGTGCACACAAAGTGCTGATAGTGAGATTGGATGAAATTGGTGATGTTATTCTCACCACGCCTTTTTTCCGGGAATTACGGCGCAATTTACCGGATGCTTGGATTACGTTGGTGGTGAAACCCGAAGTTTATAATTTGGTCGAAATATGTCCATATGTGAACGAAGTACTTACATTCAATCCGAAATTTACTGGACCACTACCGATTGTTCGCAGAAACTGGAGACTATTTTGGTTCGCTTTGCATCATTTGTGGCGGCGCCGCTTTGACCTGGCCATCCTTCCCCGTTGGGACACAGATTTCTATCATGCCACGTACCTCCTTTATTTTAGCGGAGCTCCTTGGCGTGTCGGCTACTCGGAAAAGGTTAACGAGGGGAAAAAACATCGAAACAAGGGCTATGACTACTTATTAACCTGTCAACTATCAAATGGCAGGTCTAAGCACGAGGTCGAACATAATCTGAATGTAATTCGGTATCTTAGAGGGTTAATCCGAGACCAGAAAACTGAGCTTTGGATAAATGCCAAAGATGAAGAATTTGCAAAGAGAATCTTAGATGAAAACGGGATAGCTTCTAACGATCTATTAATCTGTCTTGCACCAGGGGCAGGTGCTCCAAAGAGGGTCTGGCCAGCTAACCGTTTTCTGGAGTTGGGAAAAACGCTCCACGAAGAATATAAAGCAAAGTTTCTTATTGTCGGAAGTGCACGAGAAAAAGAGCTCGGGAAAAAACTTGAACACCTACTAAGTCCTTTTGCTTTAAACATGGTGGGACAAACAACACTTCGGCAATTAACAGCTCTCTTAAAATGCTGTCGCCTCTATATCGGAAATGACACGGGCCCCATGCATATTGCCGGAGCAGTAAATGTACCAATCATCGGGCTATCGTGCCACCCAAAATCTGGATCCTCGTTAAGCCCCAATTCACCTAAACGCTTTGGCCCTTGGAAAGTAAAACACGTGATCATTCAGCCAGAAAAACCGTTAGCTCCGTGTACAAAGGAATGCATAGCCAATGAGCCCCATTGTATTAAAGCGGTGACAGTTGAAGAAGTTAAGAGGGCTGTGGAAATGATGCTTCCTAAATCGAAAGCTCTTGAATACAGGGCATCTTATAGCTAAAAGTGATCGAATAATTTAATGGGCAAGACACTGTTTAGTAGAAAATTTTAGGAAGAATCCAGCTATTTCCAACAAAGACAGCTTCATGGCTGAAATAGAAAGAGGGCTCTATTTATGAAAATCTGGTAGCAATCAATACGATTATTGTGGAACTTGACTTCTTGTTTGCTCGTGTTAATCTTGAAGTATGCCTGCGAATAAGAAATTAATTAAAAGATACCTTATCGACGAGTTAAGAGACCACCTAGAAAAGAGAGAAATATCTTTGATAGTCGGGGCGAGGCAAGTCGGTAAAACTACCCTTATGAACATTTTGGATAAGGAATTGAAGAGAAAAGGAGAACAGACTCTATATCTCAACCTTGACAGGGAAACAGATAGTAGATACTTCACTTCACAAGAGAATTTGATTGCAAAGATTCGCCTAGAGCTTGGAAATAGGAAGGGATTTGTCTTTATTGATGAGATACAGAGAAAAGAGAATGCGGGTCTTTTCCTGAAAGGAATCTACGATTCTAATCTCCCATATAAGTTCATTGCCTCCGGTTCTGGAAGCCTGGAACTTAAGGAAAAAATTCATGAATCGTTGGTGGGAAGAAAAAAGGTGTTCGAATTGACCCCTGTATCCTTCGAGGAATTCGTGAACTATAAGACTGGCTATCGGTACGAAGACAAGTTGAAAGAGTTTTTCATGGTTGAGGCCGATAAAGGTTACATCCTGCTCCGTGAATACTTGGCCTATGGTGGCTACCCCAGAGTCATAACCGCTGACCGGGATAGAGAGAAGAGAGAAGTCATAGACGAAATATTTCACAGTTATTTAGAAAAAGATATCTCTTACCTCTTGAGGGTAGAAAGGGTTGATGCATTCTCAAGCTTGGTTCGAATTCTTGCAAGCCAACCTGGCCAGCTAATTAACTACTCGAGAATTGCATCCGAGGTTAACATCTCTGTTAAGTCCATAAAAAACTACCTATGGTATGCTGAGAAAACTTTCGTCCTCCAAAGACTTACCCCTTATTTTACAAACTCCAGGAAAGAAATCGTTAAAGCCCCAGTTTATTACTTCTATGATCTCGGCTTGAGAAACTACAGCATTGGACAGTTCGGTAATCTTGCTCAATTCGGGTCATGCTTTGAGAACATGATCATGAACATTATAAAACAGAAAATACGATGGAGCGGAGCTTCCATACATTTCTGGAGAACAAAGGACAAGGCTGAAGTTGACTTTGTCGTGAGACAGGGAAACAAGGTACTACCAATAGAAGCAAAACATAAAAAGATGAAGAAACCATACGTCGAAAGATCGATGAGAAACTTCATCGTGAGGTACTCTCCTCCAAAAGCGATAGTTGTGAATCTCGCCTTGAAAGATTCCGTAAAAATAGAAAATACAGAAGTAATATTCCTACCTTTGTGGGAGATAATCTGCGATGGTAGCAGGTATCTCCTGGACAACGGAGACTCAAACTGATGCGCTGCCCAACACTAAAAGAACTACCTTCACCTCTCCCTGGGAAAAAAGGCTGGCCATGGACTGAAGAAAGCCCACAACTGCCCAACACTATGCCGGACGGTCGCCCATGGCCTAAAGTAAGCATCGTAACCCCAAGCTATAATCAGGGGCAATTTTTAGAGGAGACCATCCGTTCTGTACTGTTACAGGGTTACCCTAATCTTGAGTATATTGTTATTGATGGCGGCAGCGATGATAATAGCGTAGAAATAATCGAAAAGTATGACCCATGGTTAACTTACTGGGTAAGTGAACCTGACAGGGGCCAAGCTCATGCGATAAATAAGGGATTCGAAAAAGCACATGGTAAAATCCTTGGATGGTTGAATTCAGATGATTTATTTCTTCAAAGGGCATTGGCACATATAGCTAAAGTGTATGTTGAGAAAAAAGAGGCCGTAGCCTGGGTCGGTGGTTGTCTTAGAGTTGACGAAAAAGGCACCTTTATTAATGAAATAATTCCAAGAGGAGTTGTGAGAGATAACTTGGGAGATTGGGGCAGAACTTGTCACTTCTATCAACCTGCTTGCTTTTTTTCATCTGAAATATTTTATAAGGCTGGTAAATTGAATGAAGATTTACGCTATGCCTTTGATTTAGATTTATGGATTAGACTAGCAGAATTTGGGGAGTTTTTCCTAACACAATTTACTCTGGCAGCAGCACATATCCACCCTTTGGCAAAGACGCAAAGTAAACGAATAAAGATGCATTCTGAAACTATTAGAGTCCAAATAGAACATAGATATCACAAATGCGCATTTTTACGGCTGGAGAGGCTTATTTGGCGCGCGGCAACAAGGAGAGCTAAAAAAATTGTAAGAGAACTTTTGTAAGATAGTTACTATAGAAACAACATATTAAAATGATTAGAGTAATTTTTACGCCTTACGCTAGAAATCCCTATCAGTCAGTCTTGAAAGAGGAGCTTTCTAGACTAAATGTCCGTGTGGATTTTGTTGATTTCCATTGGCTGACATATTCTTATGATGTTCTCCGTAATAAACCTAATGTGCTTCACCTCCACTGGACGTACCAATTTGTAGACCAGAAGAATATTTTTAAAGGGATCATTAAGCTGTTTTCTTTATTGGTACACATATTTGTAATTAAATGCCGTCGCATAGCTATCATTTGGACCGCCCATAATATCATTAACCATGATTCACCTAAGCCTCTTTTAGACTACATATGCTCCAAGCTAATTGCAAAAATATCTAATGCCATTATAGTACATTGTCCTGAAGCAAAAAGGATTATGATTGAGAGGTTTCATCCCTCAATCGAAGGGAAAATGTCTGTAATTAACCATGGCAACTACATAGGCATATATGAAAACGAAATAGACCAAGAAACTTGTAAACTGTTCCTTGGGATACCAAAATGCTCCTTTGTATTTGGATTTTTTGGAAACTTACGACCATACAAAAATTTAGAAGGTCTCCTCGAGGCTTTTAATAAACTCTCATCAGAATATGATGATGTATATTTGGTGGTGGCAGGCAAACCTTTTGATATGAAGTTTGCAGGAAAACTTAAACGTTGGGCTGAGTCAAATCCTAAGGTTATATTAATATCAGAACATGTACCCAAAAAGTTTGTTCAAGTAATTTTAAATGCCGCAGACATAATGGTTTGCCCATTCACGGAAATACTCACATCAGGTTCTATCATTCTTTTTATGTCTTTTGCTAAACCTGTAATTTCCCCAAAACTGGGTTGTGTTGCTGATGTCTTGAATGGGAAAGGCGGTTTTTTATACAATCTGGAAGCAGATCATGGCCTTTTGGAAAGTATGCGTGAAAGTATAAGGAAAAGGGATAACCTTAAAATAATGGGCTTCTATAACTTTAGAAAGGTTCGCAAATATGATTGGACATCGATTGCAAGTAAAACAAGGTACGTTTATGAGTATGTTATAAGATTGTAATTTGCTATTACGACACAGTTGTATCGCTTGATTAGAAGTATACGATGGCACGTACGATTGAGGAAAGCCAATTTAGGCCAAAAAATAAGGTTATTGTCGGGATAGCCACATATAAGCGACCGATGATGTTAGAAGAATGCTTAAAGAGTCTAGTACGTATAGACAAGCCGCAAAATGTTGCAGTCGAGGTTGTAGTGGTGGATAATGATCCCATGGGATCTGCCAAGGCGGTTATTGATACGATTTCCGCTGATAGTCCTTTTCCAATGCATTACCTTACTGAAAAAAAGAGGGGGATTCCTTTTGCTAGAAATACTATTGTAAAAAAGGCTCTAGAGCTAGACGCGACAGAAATCGCTTTTATTGATGACGATGAGGCGGTAGATGGGAGATGGTTGAAAAAGCTGTACGAATTTTACAAAGAAAATTCCTGTGATGCTGTTGCGGCACCTGTTGAACCAATTCTTCCTGAAAATACTCCAAAATGGATGAGAAAAACGAGATATTTTTCAAGGAAAATAGAAAAAAGTGGCACACAGATAGGCTGCGCCTCAACTCGGAATGTATTGTTTTCTATAGAAATATTCACAAAATATAAATTGAGGTTTGATACTAGATTCGCATTAACTGGAGGCACAGATACTTTATTAACTAAGCAACTTTCACTACTTGGTGGTAAAATATTGTGGCTTGATGATGTCCTCGTTAAGGAGAGAATTCCTGAAACAAGAGCGTCTCAACGATGGCTGCTAAAGAGGTCTTTGAGGAGGAGGATTAATGATGTTAAGTTTGATTTAATACTTAGAGGGAAGGGATATACATTGTTTTTCTCATACCTGAGCTTTTTTAAAAACCTATTATTTGGGCTTGGTTACTTCCCTTTGTCTCTGTTTGATAAGTATTATTATTATTTTTCATTAGAATGTTTTGTTAATGCTTGTGCTATAGTTTTAGGATTGTCTGGATATTCATATAATGAATATAAAAGGGTTCATGGGGGATAGCATAATAGTAGGATCTTCTGAAAGGAATGTTTTATATTACTTTTCATAGTACTGCCTAAGAACTTATTTATTCTTTTGCATTTCATCAGGTCCACCAAAATCTCATATCATGGGAAAAGAAGTCATAGATTTTGTCGTTACTTGGGTAGACAATAATGATCCAGTATGGCAGCAAGAGTTCAAAAAATGGTATCATAAAATAGATGGTGACAAACGTCTCCTACGATTTAGGGACTGGGGAACTTTACGGTATCAATTTAGATGTTTTGAAAAATTTGCTCCATGGGTGAATAAGATACACTTAGTAACCTGCGGACACCGTCCTGGATGGTTGAATGCTAAGAACCCGAAATTACAGCTTGTAAAGCACCAGGACTTTTTAGATGAAGAACACCTGCCTCTATTCAATAGCCGAGCTATAGAAATTAAGATCCACCTAATTCCAAATTTAGCTGAGAAATTTGTCTACTTTAACGACGACATGTTTTTACTGCAGTCCACGGATTCAGATCGATTTTTTGAAGGAGACCTTCCAAAAGACATCTTTGCTTTAACAGCTATTTCCCCATCTCACCCTTTAGCTCATATAAATATAAATAATCTGAGAATAATAAATAACCATTTCAACAAAAGAACTGTAATGAAAAAACACTTCAAAAAATGGTTTTGTTTTAAGTTTGGGATAGAACTGATAAAAACGATCCTTTTACTCCCGTGGCCTTCCTTTACCGGCTTCTTTGATCCTCATCAACCCCAGCCTTATTTAAAATCTACATTTAACGAAGTATGGAGTAAAGAGTACGAGATCCTATTACAAACATCACGTTCGAAATTTAGGAACGATGACAATGTTAATCCATATTTATTTAGATACTGGCAACTCGCAAAAGGTAAGTTTGCTCCTGTGGGGTTCCGAGACACGTTAAGCACATCGGTGTACTCCTTAAAGGATGCCTACAATGTAGCTAATATAATCAGAAGCAGAAGGTTTAGGATGGTGTGCATAAATGATGGATGGGAATGCCCAAGCGGAACTGAATTTCAAGAGGCCAAGAAGGTTATTACTGAGGCTTTTGGAAAGATATTGCCGAACAAATCAAGTTTTGAACTATAAAACTTAGAGAACTTTTTACCGTAGTGTCAAAGAACCACAATTAGAAAAAGATGCACTCACATAAAAGGATGGATGTTAGAAAGTGATGATATACTCAATTATACTAGCTGCCGGAGCAGGGATCAGATTCGGAGATAATATCCCCAAGCAGTTTGCAAAACTAGCAGGATTACCAGTTCTTGTCCACACACTAAAGGTGTTTCACAACAATCCGAGCATAGATAAAATTGTAATAGTATCAAACAAGGACAGTATGTCCTTGATATGGGAATATGTGAGGCAGTTTGGATTAGGAAAGGTGGTAAAGGTAGTTGCCGGAGGAAGAACTAGGCAAGAATCATCCAAGATCGGACTTGATTGTTGTGATAGGAATACTGAGTATGTGTTAATACATGATGCTGTAAGGCCATTTGTTTCTCAAAGGATTATTGACGATTTAGTAAAGGCTGTAAAACAATGCAAAGCTGTTGATACAGTCATTCCGTCCGCTGATACTATTGTAGAAGTTGACAAAAAGGGTTTTATTTCAAAAATACCAGATCGTGCATATTTAAGAAGAGGCCAAACTCCGCAGGCCTTTGAATATCAATTGATTAAAAAAGCTCATGAGAAAGCTCATCGCGATGGGATAGAGAACTCAACGGACGACTGTGCCTTGGTTTTGAGACTCGGCCATCCGGTCTATACGATTATGGGTGACGAGCAGAATATGAAGATAACTTACCCCTTGGATCTACATATTGCGGACAAGTTGTTCCAATTGCGCACCCAGGCTATCGAATCTTATGACAAGGAATATTTGAAAGGTCAATTCAATGATAAAGTGTTCGTTATAATAGGGGGAACGAGTGGAATAGGAAGATTTCTTGCAGAAGTGCTCTTTGGTTTTGGAAGCTCAGTTTATCCTGTTAGTAGAAGTACGAACCCTCGCATAGATATAGCTAATGAAGAATCGATTAATGACGCTCTGTCGACCATATTTAGAAGAGAAGGAAGGATCGATTTTATCATCAACTGTGCAGGCGATCTTCTTCGAAAAGATGTTGAATTTATGAAGGAAGAGGAATGGGATTATATATACGACTTGAACATTAAAGGAGCCTTTCTGCTTTCTAGGTCAGCATTAAGATATTTTAAAAAGCAGGGATTTGGTTATTTGATGTTTGTGGGTTCCAGTTCGTATACTCGCGGTCGTGGAGGTTATGCGGCATACAGCAGTTCGAAGGCGGCTCTTGTCAATTTTTGCCAGGCACTGGCTGAAGAGGTTTACGATTACAATATTAGGGTTAACGTGGTAAGTCCTGGAAGGGTGGCCACTCCATTGAGATATAGGAACTTCGGTAAAGAAGATCCTAAAACATTGTTATCTCCCCAGTATGTTGCTGAGAAGATACTTATGTCTCTACTCGTTGATACCACTGGTAGCGTTTTTGAAATAAACGGTAATGAAAAACACTGGTAAATTCGATTGAGGAAGAAGTACTCACTAGAAGATCTTGAAACTTTACTTCCCCTTAAAACCTGGTGGGCATCAATATGTGTTTTACCCCTTTCCAACCGAATCGCCGTTTCGATCGCAAACGATACTAAGATCACCCCGAATCAAATCACATTAATCTCTTTCTTCCTTCGTATTCTCGCCGCGTTCGCATTTATCAAAGGCACCAGGAATCACCTAGTTTTAGGAGCATTTTGCTATTACCTTGCTTATCTACTTGACTGCACGGATGGCCTAGTAGCTAGACTTACAGGAACAAGTTCGGAATTTGGTAGATATCTAGATCATGTTTCTGATCTTATTGGAGATTTACTTATTTTAACAGGTCTAGCTTACGGACAAAAGTTACTACTTCATCCAGTGGTCTTGGCCATGATGTTCGCTCACATAACCGAATACTACGTTAGTTTTCTAACGAGCAATATCATTAGCAACAGGAGAGAAGAAAAACTAAAAAGCACAAACGTTGTTTTAACGCTTATAAACAGGTACAGAAACTTTTTCTTCCAAAGAAATTTCAAATCTTTCCTGTCTTTTCCCGATTATGAAGCACTCGTTTTTATTTTTTTTCCACTGGCAGGACATCCTGTAATGGGCATCAAGGCAGGATTTTACCTTGTGTTGCTGATAGTGTCATACACTATCTTCTCATCATTCGTAACCATCATGACCGGTGGTAATAAGTTTCCTTAGTTCTTCTCTGAATTTACCCTCCCCCATAACGCCCGCCAAAGAGGTTCAAACTCCCAATCTCCTGAACTCGAGTTTTCCAAATTTTGCATGTGTGCTTATTTTTATGTTGTAAATTTAGATAGTTGCGATTTACATACTGTAGTTCTATGAATATATACACTTTATTCTT
>JALSTM010000049.1 GCA_026983715.1 Desulfobacterales bacterium | reverse complement strand
AAGATTCCCATTTCCAAGGAAATGACAAGTCGCTCTGCGACAACCAAAGACTTTCCTTGCCTAAAGGAGAGGGGAATCAAGCATCCCAGAAAAAGAGATTAAAATCACACGGCAAGATATCGGCACTGGATGTCATCGTTTTCAACAAGCTCTCGGCTCGTCCCCTCGTAGCACACTTTCCCCTTATCAATCACGTACCCCCTACTAGAAATCTTCAGGGCAAACCGGGCGTTTTGCTCAGCCACGAGAATCGTTATTTCCTTGCTCAAGTTCGTAATGATTTCGCCAAGCATTTCAACTATCACAGGGGCAAGCCCTTCGCACGGTTCATCCAGGAGAAGAAACCTGGGGTTACCTGCAAGAGCCCTAGCAATTGCAAGCACCTGCTGTTCTCCTCCGCTAAGTTCTCCACCCAGCCTTGTTCTTAACCTCGCAAGTAGTGGAAATTCATCGAATATTCTCTCAGACGTCCAGGGAGTGAAACCTTCCCGGGGAGGTAGTAAAGCTACTTCGATGTTCTCCTCCACGGTCAGTAACGGAAATATCCTTCGATCCTCAGGCACGAACCCGATTCCCTGGCGCACATTTTCATACACCGGCCTACCGCTTATCACCCTATCATCAAGGGTTATCTGACCTTTCCTGGGAGGATTATATCCAATAATGCTACGCATTGTAGTGGTCTTACCAGCTCCGTTCCTTCCCAAGAGACATACAATCTCACCCTGGTTAACGTGTAAGCTCACGCCCTGCAAAACGTAACTCTCACCGTAATATACGTGGATATCATCTACACTAAGCATCGAGCGCTCCCCCCAGGTACGCTTCCTTTACAGCCTTGTTTTCACGAATCTCAGAAGGTTTCCCCTCGGCCAGCAGTTCTCCTTGGTGCAAAACGAAAATATACTGGGCAACAGAAAACACAACCTTCATATCATGTTCTGTTAAAAAGAAAGTCGTACCGGACTCCCGGGAAAGATTCCGGATAAGCAGAATCATTCGTTCCGTTTCCTCGGGATTCATGCCTGCAGTAGGTTCGTCAAGCAATACCAGCTTCGGCCTCCTGGCCAGGGCTATGGCTATCTCAACGAGTCTTTTGTCTCCATAGGGGAGTTCGAAAGCGGGCCTAAAAGCTCTATCTTTTAATCCAACCTGGTCCAGTATCACCATCGCCTTTTCGGCCAGTGATTTTTCTTTCCCGAGAGACGTCAAGCATGAAAAGGTCTTGCCGTAGTGGAGAGCCAGAGGAACCAACACGTTTTCTAGCACGCTTAGCTTGAGAAAAATGTTCGTTATCTGGAAAGACCGCATCAGTCCCAACGGGGCAATCTTGTAGGCAGGCATTCCAGTTATATCGATCCCGTCAAATATAACTTTTCCCCCGGTGGGAACATATTTGCCCGAGATAACGTTATAGAACGTTGTCTTTCCGGCTCCATTGGGTCCGATTAAAGCCGTAAGCCTTCCTTCCGGCACCTCCAGGGAAATACCGGAGAGAACCTTGAACTTACCAAACTGGTGGTGTAAATTTTCCACGATCAGGATATTTCTCGTTGCCATTTTCTTATGCCTTGTTATCGGTGAACCAGCTTACAACCGTTCCAAGAATGCCTTTCGGAGTAAAAATTACAACCGGGATTAGAATTGCTCCAAGGACTATCATCCAGTTCTCTGTTATGCTCGTCACCAGTTGCTCCAGAACAAAAAATATCGCGGCGCCGCAAGCCGGCCCGAAAAATATTTCCGACCCTCCAAGTATTGTCATTAGTACGGGGCGAGCCGAAAATGACCAGTGCACAAAACTGGGAGCAGCCATGTGATTAAACAGGGAAAAAAGAGCCCCGGAGAGTCCCGCCATGACTCCTGCAATCACAAAGGCGAACAACCTTATATTTTTGACATTAGCCCCCACAAAGTAAAGGCGATCCTTGTTTTCTCTTGACGCCATTAACATTAATCCAAAGGGGGACCGGATTACTCGCCACAGGATGTAAACAGCCGCAGCAACAATAATTAACGAGAAATAGTACATGGCCCTTGGCGGTTCCAGGCTAACTTCCAGGCCGAAAAAATGTATCGGGGGAACCATGAAAAGAGACAGGCCATCGCTTCCACCGGTCAATTCCCTCCAGTTGTGGGCTACGGTGTAGATCATCATCCCGAAACCAAGGGTCAACATTGCAAAGAAAATCTCATCTCGCCTTACGCACAAAAACCCAATTAGGGTCGCACCGATTGCGGAAGCAGCCATACCGATCAGCATTGCCAACCAGATTGATTTTACACCGTGAAGAATCGAAATTGTCGTAGCATAAGCACCCAGACCGAAAAAGCCTGCCTGGCCAAAAGAAAGAAGCCCCGAATATCCGAATAGGAGGTTAAAACTCATGGCAAAGAGCCCCATGATAAGAATTTCAGTAAGAATCATTGTCCAGTAAATGGGGAAAAAGATCGGGCAGAGGGCAAGAATCCCAAAAATTGAAACTCCAGATATAAATTGACTTTTGACACTTGTGTTACGACCCATTGCTACTATTTCTCCCCAAAAAGCCCCCTCGGCCTTATAAGAAGAACCACCGCCAGCAGGATGTAGGGCAGTGCCATCTGAATTCTACCGGCAAAAACAGTTCCGAATGCTTCAAGGAAACCAAGAACGATGGCCCCGATAAAAGCCCCCGGAAAACTCCCCAGTCCTCCAATAACCACGACGATGAAACTTTCAATTATAACCCTTTCTCCCATGGAGGGTCCGATGCTCTGGTGAGGCGCAGCCAATGCTCCGCCGAGGGCAGCAAGCCAGGTACCTAGCCCGAAAACTGCCGTAAACAATAGTGGCACCCTGATCCCGATACCTTCTGCCATCTCCCTGTCCATCGCCGCAGCCCTGATCAACTTACCCCACCTTGTGAACTTGAAAAAAAACCAGAGTCCACCACCGATAACAGGACCGATACATACAAGGAAAAGCCTGTAAACAGGGTAAGAGTGATTAAATAGAGGAAACACTCCGGCCAGAATTTGTGGTGCTTCCACAACGTGATACCCAGGACCCCAGATAAGCCTTACCGCATCATCAAGAACGAGCAAAATGGCAAAGGTAAGCAATAATTGGTAGCTTACGTCCCGGTCATATACGGGCCTCAAAAAAAACACCTCGATAACCATGCCTATTACGGCCACCAATACCGGTCCCAGAACTAATCCGGCCCAGAACGAAGGAACAAGGTGCATCACCCACATGGAAAGGTAGGCACCGAGCATAAAAAGAGAACCATGAGCAAAGTTAAGTACTCCTAGTACTCCAAATACCGTTGTGAGACCAACAGATATCAGGAAGAGGAGCATCCCCCAGCTCAATCCGTTCAGCAGATTAACGACAAAACTTTCCATTCGATCAAATGCAGTTTGAGGGAATAAACATAAGAAAAGAGGGCAGAGTATATCCACCCTCTATTAAGATCATTTTTTCCCGTGGTGCCTTTTACTTTCTCTTGCAACCAGTTTGTTCTACCGGCCTGGTTATTTCTTTGCCCGGGAAAATTCTCATGGGTTTTAAGATGCGAATTGGGTATGCAGGATCCGCTGCAGTCTTACCCCAGCATGCGTCGGTAACAGCCTGGTGATCGACAGCCCGAATGGTGATTTTACCCACCGGAAGCTCGATACTAAGACCCTCAAGAGCCTTTATTACAGCTTTCTTATCCACGCTTTTCGCCTTTTCAACGGCCGCCTTGTAAGTGTAGACAGCGCCGTAAGCACCATGGGCATTGTAGGATGGGTATTGCCCGAAACGCTTGTGATATGCAGTCCTAAACTTAACATTTACGGGAGAATTATTGCTCAGAAACCAGTAACGGGTTCCAACCCAGATACCTACGGGCATTTTATCCTTTAGAGCATAAAGAACCTCGGTTGCAGCCCCCAGGGACATCAGAACATCAAAGTCCCCTTTGAAAAATCCCATTTGGTCTGCCTGTCTTACGAAATCGATGAGGTTTCCGCCCCACAGGGAGATGAACACCCCTTCGGGCTTGGACTGCATTATCTTGGTGATGTAGGAACTGAAGTCCGTGGTTTTAATGGGAGAAAAAGCCACCTTGTCCTTGGGCATGAACTTAACGCCAGGTTTTAATTCCTTCAAGTACTTCTGGAAATATTCCCAGGACTGATGGCCAAAAGCATAATCGGGACCGATAGTTGTCCAGAGATTTGCCTTGGATTCTGAGGCAACCTTTGCAGCAGCCTTAACGTTTTGGGCAAGGTTAAGAGAAATTCTGAAAACATAATCGTTGCAAATGTTACCGGTTACATCGGGAGTAGCTGCGTGAGTTATTATAAGAGGAGTTTTCATCTGTGGAATCAACGGTACAACGGTTTTTGCAACGCCACTGGAATCAAGACCTATCAGGCAATCAACCCCCACCTGGTAGACTAACTTTTTAAGGGCTCGAGCGGCAACATCAGGTTTCCCGGTAGAATCTTCAAAATACCCTTCAACCTTCCTACCCAGAATACCACCCGATGCGTTTATCTCATCAATAGCAAGCTGCGCGCCCTGCTTGGCAAACTGGCCATATGTAGAAAAAGGACCAGACATAATGTAAACGAAGCCTAGTTTTATCGGTTTCTCAGCAGCTATGGCGGGCATACACATAACCAAACAGAGTAAAACAGCCAAAATAGTCCTCGAAAATAATTGACTCCTCTTCATGTTCTCCTCCTTTTTTATCGGTTAATCTTTGGGTACTCCGTCTTCGCTCCATCCGCGTAACCGGTAATACCCCTTTACCAATTCTTCAACTTCTCTCTCCCCTATCGCCTGGCCTTCTTCCAGAGTCTCCTTTACCAAGCGTTTCGGGAGCCTGTCGTCCTTTGCAGTTAGGCCTTCTCTCAGGTTAAAACGACGCGTATTGTCAACAACTCTTGAAGCTACCAACGAAAGTTCATCCTTGCTATATCTCAAACCGGTCGTTAATTCAATAATTTTAGAGAGTTCATCCCAAAGATAGAAATCCCTGTAAAAGCGGCATAAAATGAGGCAGTCAAACAGGGTACACCTATCCTCAAAGTCAATAAATGTTTTTAGTAATTCATCATAGTTTTCGGGATCAAACATACCAGACAACTCTGCCTTGTAAAAGGTTGTCCTGAGGTGACAGGCACCCCTGTCACTCACCGCATAGGCTAAGGCCATTCCTTTCAAGGACCTGGGATCGTAGCCCGCAGGCTCAAGCCCCTTCACGTGAACAGCTATATCCTCGAGCCCAAGTTCTTCGCTTGCCCTTTTAATACCTTCGGCAAAAAGAGCACCGTTTCCTTCCTTTCGTGCAATTCTACTGATGAAATTCGCAATGGAATCGACATCACCGTAATCTACCTTTTCCTTTATTTTCCCTCTCCTAGCGGCTTCTATGGCAAATGCTACCATGTTTCCCGCGGTAATCGTGTCGATGCCGAGCCTGTCACAGAGATCGTTTAAATACGCGATTTCATCAATTCTGTCAATCATGCAAAGCCCGCCAAAGGCATATATCGTTTCATATTCCGGTCCTTCTATCTTCAAGCCCTTGTGTCGCCCTTCAAGGATCTCGGTATATTTCCCGCAAGCCATGAAACAGGTTCTACATGCCCTTGGAGTTACCTTGCACTTGCTCAAAAGAGCATCAGCACTGATCTCTTCCCATCTGTCGTATGTTCCCTTTTCCCAGTACTTTGTAGGAAAGCCCTTTGCCTTGTTGAGTATTTTAACCATCATGGGAGTGCCAAGGTTTCGATACGCCTTGGTAGCAGGATGGTCTTTTAAGTTCTTAACGCACTCCCTGGCGTAAGTCCTGGCACCTTCGAGATCGGCAAATTCCCTCTTACGGTTTCCATGAAAAACCAAGGCCTTGACCCTCTTGGAACCCAGCACAGCTCCCATTCCGGTGCGCCCCGCTGATCTCCACCGATCGTTTTCAATTACTGCATACCTAACCAGGTTTTCTCCGGCAGGTCCAATAACCATTGAACCGCTTTTTTCGGCTCCAGCCCTCTCCTTAACCTCTTTTTCGGTCTGGTAAGTATCCATACCCCACAGATCGGATCCGTCATGAAATCTTACACCAGCATCCGAAATCTCCAACCAGACGGGGGTATCCGATGACCCTTTTAGAATGAAAGCATCGTAACCGGCCTGGCTCATGTAAATGGCAACACTACCCCCTGAGTAAGACTCCCCGTAAAACCCTGTGAGTGGAGATTTGGTATATATGCCATGGCGGCAAGAACCATAAATCGGACTGTCAGTGACAGGTCCAAGGCCGAATACCATTATATTTTCTGGAGAAAACGGGTCTACCCCCTTCGGGTTTCTTTCAAGGAGCAAATAAGTTGCAAGTCCTTTTCCGCCAAGACAATTTCTTAGTACCTCTTCATCAATTTCTTCAACACTGTAAGTCCGATTGGTTACATCAATAATCAGAATTTTTTTGAAAAACCCCTTCATAGTAACTCCTATTTGCCAAAATCATAATGTTTCTCACCTAAAACCCCATGGTACTATGCGCCACAACGAAGCATTAGAATCCAGTATGTACTGCCGACTCAGGTTTTTAACCAAACATCCTAGCCCTGGATCTGAAAAGGATTGTTCCCTTACCCAGTTCTCCCCGTGATATGCCATGAACATTTTCGCCAATTAGTTTCCCCAAACCTCATTCACCATGGTTGAAACTGTGGGTTATCTTACTCATGACACTTGGTTTGCATATCACCCCGTAACCCACGGTTTCAACCGTGGGGATAAACAGTAAGGGTTATCATAGAACCGAGTCATCGTTTTTTTCTCATCATCTCATGAGTTCACCACTCAGCATGCAATAATTTCGTTCTATTGCAAGTGCTTTCACCCAAAAACCATGCAATTCAACAGTTTTACTATGTCCTCCGGATTCATTATTACCATTGTTCCCCGCTGACCACCATTTATAGCAACCTTCTCATGTTTCACCAGGCTGCCTTCAATTATTACCGGCAGTCTTTTCCTTGTGCCAAAGGGACTTATTCCACCGACGAGGTAACCGGTCAAGCGTTCCGC
The DNA here is from genome assembly GCA_026983715.1 of Desulfobacterales bacterium. Taxonomy (GTDB): domain Bacteria; phylum Desulfobacterota; class Syntrophobacteria; order B119-G9; family B119-G9; genus B119-G9. The sequence continues at coordinate 13,018 of JALSTM010000049.1, read as the reverse complement.
AGTCCTGGTGTCAGCCATGGATACGCGTTTTATCGAGAGAAACGAGGCCAGCTTTTTCAAATCGAGTTTCATGTGCCCGGGCATCAGTACAAGGAAAGGACCCTTTCGTCCGGCATCAACTACAAGCGTTTTTATTGTCCTTTCGAGCGGATAACCTATTGCCTCGGACGCAAATTCTGCACCCTTGACCTTGTGATCATATTTTCGGACTTCAAACTCTATGCCCCTGGATTTGAGAAAGCCAATTGCGCGAGTGGACATGAAACACGAACCTCGTAGACATAAAGGATCGGTTGATCCGTCATAAAACTACTATCTTTTCTTTGGGTTCTCTCACAACTTCTCCAACAACTGACACCTGTCGAATACCGGCGGAATTCAAATCTTCTACCAGTTTTTCTGCCTCACCACTATTAAGAGATATAAGAAGCCCACCGGAAGTCTGGGGATCGAAGAGAATATCCCTCATAACGGCACTCACATTATCCGAAAAATCCACCATATCCCTTATGAATTCATAATTCTTGCGGGTACCTCCGGGGACAAACCCCATTGATGCAAATTCAACGGCTTTTTGAATTGTAGGTACCCGCGAAGCCTCAACTGAAACCCCTACCTCGGTTCCCTCTACCATTTCAGCAAGATGTCCCAGCAAACCAAACCCTGTTATATCGGTACAGGCATGCACATCGTATTGTAGCATTACCTCGGATGCCTTTTTATTCAGTTCAGCCATAAGAGAACTTACGTATTCGATTAATTCACTCGATGCCAAACCGCCTTTTATTGCCGTGTTTATGATCCCTGTCCCAAGAGGCTTGGTAAGTATAAGACGATCGCCCACCTGCAGGTTTCTTTTCGTTAATACCTTTCTAGGGTGTATCAGGCCTGTTGCGGAAAGGCCGTACTTCAGCTCCTCGTCATCCACGCTATGTCCTCCCACAAGCACTACTTCTGCTTCTTTCAACTTGTCAATCCCACCACGTAAAATTTCCCTCAGAATGCCGATTTGCATCCTGTCAGAAGGAAAACACACAAGGTTCATTGCCGTAATGGGTTTGCCTCCCATGGCATAAATGTCACTTAGAGCATTTGCTGCGGCAATCTGTCCGAACCAGTAAGGGTCATCTACAATAGGGGTAAAAAAATCGACTGTCTGAATCAGGGCAATTTCTTCCGTTATCCTGTACACACCAGCATCGTCAGGGCTATCGAGCCCCACGATAAGATCAGGATGCCCCGGAAATTCTATTCCGCACAAGGCTCTCTCCAGGTCCCCCGGAGGCAGCTTGGAAGCTCACCCAGAACCTTTTACGGTCTGAGTAAGCCGAAGATCATCTTTGACCATTTTACCCCTATGTTTGTTCTCACTTAACTCAAATACCCGGAATAACACCACTCTTAAACTTGAAAGGCTATTAAAGTCGCCTGCTACCAAATAGCACAAAAATACCCTGTTTTAAAGTAGGATATTTTCGGAGTGTTATGTATTTTGCTGTTTGTTGGGAAGAGAAGGATAGGACTAAGGCAGCGAAGCCGCAACCAAGTTTGAACCGCTAAGACGCTAAGAGCGCAAAGGGATATTCTTTTTTCCTTGAGCAGTGTGTAACTGCTCAAGGAAAGAAGCCTGCCCTTCAGGCATGCTGTTGGTACAGACAATCTGAGTTGGTGCCTGAAGCTTTGTGTTTTGTGTGCGCTTCCTAGGATATGCGTGTTGTCCATTGCCCTTGTTACCCTGAAAGGGTGCAAGGCATTGTGGGCGGCGTTAACCCGCCGGCCACAATATTTTCCTTCTTCGCGTTCTTCGCGCCTTAAGCGAAGCGGGCGGTTCATTTATGACGGACACTGGTAGTCATAAGAATTATGACACGATAAAACGCTACATGTTTATAGGGAAGTATTCTAAAGAAGGCTTCTTTAGTCCCACCTTATAAACTTGGATTTACGGGATACCGTTTATTATTTCTTCTCTTCGGGAGCTTTTACCTTTTTTGCAAGCTTATCGAACTGTTCCTTTGTGAGCGGTTTCCCGTAAGCTGCGAACTGCACTTTGGTTTTTTCACCGTCTTTCACAGGTTCCCACTTATTTTTGTCCACTCTGTGCAAGAATACCCATTCCAATTTGTCGGGTACTACAGGCACTACTCCCTGCCACGGGACGATTTTTCCATCTTTAAACGATACTACGGGAACCTTGTGCCCTTTCATCATTTCTCTAACTGCCTTGTTTTGATGGCAATCGTTGCACTTTCGGCCTTTCGGCGAAACGCAATGCGTAAAGTAGGGGCAGTAAGCAATAAATTTTTTATTCTTGTAAACAAGAGACATCACGCTCCCGGCGGTCACCTTACCCTGGTAGTTGATCAGCAGCAACCACTTGTTCATGGGTATAAAGTTACCCTTTTTACCTTCCTTAATTGCCCTGTCGAAATGGCAATTGTAACATGCCATGCTGTAGCTCACGTGGCAGGCAGAACAGTCAAGCTTGTCACCATGCACCTTGTGGCTTGGGAGTTGCCTGTCAAACTCTGGAGCATCAACCTTTTGTTCCACGTGACACCCTTCGCAAGATGCCACAACACCTCTCGGATAAGGATGCCTCATGGAAATCTTGTACCTGCCGTCTCCGTGAACATCACACTGGTAGTGGCAGTCGGCACAAACCATTCCAGCTTTTACGTGCACGTCAAGCCTCCCAGCAGCTTTGCAAAACTTGAACGTCATTTTCTCTCTCAAATGACACTGCATGCAGGTTTCCATGTCTCTACTCTTTTTCTTTGAAAATTCCATCCTCGGGCCATTCTGAAGGGCGTGACATTTGTCGCAACTTCTAACGTGGCATTCCTTGCAGTTCAGGTTATTATACGGTATGTTGGTGACACTCATGAACCCATTAGGTTCCTCGTACCAGTAACGCATTCCGTTGCCGGTGAAATGAAGGCTTTTGTTAAAAAAAGACCACAAACACGGGCAATCGGTTTGAGCCTGACCGGAGATTGGCAACAAGGTGAGTAACACTACTGCTAAAAACAAGACAGCGAGAATACGTACAATGCTTTTCCAACCTGACTTCATAGGTCACCTCCCTCGTGAGCTCACAAGAACGACAACAGTTAAAAGGGCTACAAGTCACACGCTTCCAGGTACACTTTAGAAAAGCTTAAAAGAACATCAGGATAACAGGATATTTTTTTATACTCAAATTAATACTCACCTTTCACGTTGTCAACTTGGAACCTCTCGAAAGCTCCCATGTCTATCGTGCCATCATTTGATCTTACAGAATGTTTCTGGTGAAGGTTATATTCATATGTAAGCCCATGAAGGGGAAGAAGATATGCAGGCAAGACAGTACCTGAATCTATGCAACTACTATCCGGTGATAAGGTAAAGTCCTTATTAGCAAAGTCCGAAAATTCTGGGAAAGAATCAGCCAGATTATCGTGTTGTGTAAAGCTTCCATAAAGAGAACCGTGAACGACTCTCCATCCTTCTTTTATCCAGTTGTTGTAGAACTCTACAACCCCTCTTTCTCCCATAACGGCAAGGTGATATCCGCTCGCCGTGGTGTAGACTATATTATTGAAAGCCTCTACAGTTTCATCATTGGTAGATATTCCAATAAGCGTCGTATTCCCGGAGCGGTAGGATACAACGGTATTGTTGTAAAACCAGAGTGTCCCCTTACGATACTTGTCGTAATCGCCGCCATCGCCACCGTAATGAAGTACCTGGCCATTTTCTTCCACATCGTGCTTTATTAAAACATTACCATAAACGTAGGTGTTTCGGTAGGAAGGATCATTGATAAGATTTTCGTGGTCGCTTTCCACGAGGTCAATTGTTCTGTTCCCGGCCTCAATCCAGTTGTACCTTATAACTGTACCTGCCGAGCGATCTTTAAGATTGTTTCCCCTGCATCCCTGTCTCAACGGTCCAAAGTGGTTGAACTGGAAAACTATCCCTAGGCATTCCGTGTAGTTATTATGTTCGTAGATGCTTCCTTCTATACCGTTATCGTAGATGTAATTTCCTTCCAGGAGTAAGTCCGAAGATTGGCTTCCGGCAAAAAAGCCATTCCCGCTGTCGTGGAGAATACAGTTTCTGATTATTATATGATTGCCCATTTCCACATGAATCGATGCCGCATTCGAAGAATAGTACCGGGTATTTCCCCTATCATCTAAAAAGGAAAAAGGAGGTCTTGCACTTTTAATGTCAAGGTTTTCTATCTTTATAAATTCGGGAAATTCGGAAGGATAGCTCGAACCACCTATTTTTATTACAGACCGGTTCTCGTTCCAGAAATCGAGGTTAAGCCTGGTGGAAGCATTTTCTCCCGTGATAACCGGCAGTTTTCCATCCCTGGGAACTCCTCGAACAACAATCGGTTTTTCCTCGGTTCCCGCAACGGCAATCACCCACTTGGAGGCATACGGTTCGTCTCTATAATAAATGAGCACCAGGCTTCCGGGCTTCAGCGCTTCCCATGGAACATCGGACGGGTCCGCATACTCTTTCCCCGGACCCACTTCATAAACGTAAGCGAAGCGTTCAGCGTCCAGGTAATTGTCAATTCCGAAAGATTCTGAGAAAAACGCCACATCAAGAATATCAAGCGTGTTATCCCCGTTGAAATCGGCACCATAATTGCCCGCACCAAAAAACCGGGAGCAAAGGGCAAGATCGACACCGTCTACATCGTGGTCACCGTCGAAATCCGTTCTCATGAACTTAGGATCTGAAGTAAAATTACTCCCGAAACAATTCGGATGGACGGCAACCAAGAAAATTAAGGCGAAAAAGAGCGTAAACACATAAGACGTTGAAAATCTTTGCATGAATTGACTCCCTTTTTCATGGCAAAACGGGAAGTCCCTCGGACCCAAGGGCACGAGCAAATTGTTTGAGAGAGGTCATGCTTCCGCCCTGCGAAAACAGTGCAATGTCTCGCCCGTCAACATCACCATCGTTGTCAAGATCTCCCTTGCACGACCAACAATATTTACCCGAGTGAAGGGAGTCATGCTGAAACATTGGCCAATCAATGGCAAATTTCTCAAACGAACCGGGCAAATCCCACAGCACACAACTATTTGCGTAAGTAGTAACGATCTCTATCTTCCCGTCGCTATCAATATCCCCAATCACGGGAGATGTGTAGGAAGCGCCAGGTATAGTTCTTGGCCAGCTATCCAGGGCTCTTCCCCCGGAATCCCACACGTAAACCTTGTTATTTTCACCTCCTGCCGCCACGATATCCGGACTCCCGTCTCCATCTACGTCGCCAACACACAAGGGAGCCCATTCCCTCGAGCCAATAGGAGTCTCGACATCAATCGGCCAACCGGAAAGGAAGCTACCATCATTGTGGTAGACGTAAACATGTCCATTGTTCGACTGTGTAACTATTTCTAGATTGCCATCTCCATCCAGGTCTGCCAAGACAGGATCCGAAAGGGCTCCGGGAAGGTCTTTCGGCCATTGGGTATCCATGTATGCCGAACCATCAGAATTCCAGATAATTATCTTACCATTTTTCTTTATTCCCACAATTTCCGGGTGCCCATCTCTGTCAATGTCTCCCACCACCGGATGCACCGTGTACCCGTCACCAGTATCCTTGGGCCATCCCGGGAAATTTGAACCATCGTCTTTCCACACGAAAAGTGTACCTTTTTCATACACAGGACAGCTAACGATTATTTCCAGTCGATTGTCTTTATCCAGGTCGGCGAGAACGGGTTGGTTCGAGTAATCCTGGGCCGTCCCGGTATTTGGGGGCATTTCAAGATTTATTTCTTTGGGCCATTCTCCGTTACCGTACGTGGAACCATCGGAATTCCAGACGTAAACGATGGATTTTTGAGCCGCGTAATTCCTCAGCGTAGATGCCACAATTTCAAAAGCACCGTCATTGTTCAGATCACCCACAGATAGAGCCAAGCAGTTCCCTTCACTGACATCTTTTGGCCATCCATTTACCGGTGTTCCATCGTTTTTGAACATGTAAACCCTGGAAGGTGGGGTAGTAAACTCGTTATCCGTGGCGACGATAATTTCAGGATAACCATCGCCATCCATGTCTGCCACAGTGGGAGTCGTTAGTATGTGTCCCTCGAGAAATTTCTCGAACATTAGTTCACCCGAGCTTCTGTACACGTAAAGGTTACCATTTCTGCTGCACACAACTATTTCATCATAACCATCTCCGTCTAAGTCACCGGCAACAGGGTGTGAAACTATCTCATCCTGAATGGTTACCGGCCAACCACTGTGGATACCTTCATTTATATAGACAACCTTTTCCACAATATTGTAATTACCGGCCGAGTCATAAACCTTGATTTTTAAAGTATACTTACCATCATCGAGACCATCCGTGTCCCATGTAGCCAGTGTGCCCTCTTGAACTGGGGTGGATGAATCAATTATTGTTGTCCATCTCAACGGATAAATTCCCGGTCCGTATTCAAGTGTATAATGGTCAAGCTCGTAGCGGTGACCGTCGGCACTACCCTCAATGTTCACAGAGCCGCTCAGCATGGCGTTATCATCGGGGTACGATATGTCAGCTACTGGGACATCGTCAAGAAGTAGAGCCCTGTAAGCATCAACTCGTCCGTAGCCTATGTATTCTTGTGAGCGTATTTCAGATTCTACCGAAGAGCGGAGAATGTCACGTACCTCTTCCGCTGTAAAATCTGGATGAGCCGATAGAATCAAGGCCGAAATACCCGAAGTTATGGCTGCAGAGATTGACGTTCCGGTTACTTCTACATACTGGGAATTGAGGGAGGTAGTAAGAATCTGATCCCCCGGAGCAGCCACGTCTATACCTAGACCATAATTCGATCCTTCTCCAGGCATCGGCGGTTGTGGCTCCAACCAGAGTGCCCTGTCATCGCTGGCATCTGTTGCAGCCACCGCTATTACTTCCGGCATGCTCGACGGAAAAACGGCTCCCTCGGCATCATCGTTACCCGCTGCTCCCACTACAACAACTCCTTTTGAACGCGCATACCTGATAGCTTCAGACACTACTTCGGGAGAACTTCTTATTATCCACGAAAGGTTAATAACTCTCGCACCGTTGTTGGCTGCATACCGGATACCTTTTGCAGCATCCGTGGCAAGGAAATAGGAGGTTCCGTCACTTCTTCTAAATCCTATTCTAACCGGCATTATTTTGCATCCCCACGACACTCCAGTAATTCCGATGGCGTTATTCCCAACGGCCGCGATAGCGCCGGAACAATAGGTTCCATGACCGGCCCTATCCATCGGATCATTGTCCTGTGGCCCGGCATCTTCATCCTCGGCAGCCCAGTAATCTGGGACACTCACAAAATCCCACCCAAAAACATCATCAACGTAACCATTACCGTCATTGTCAATTCCATCACCGTCAGTTTCCCCCGGATTGTGCCAGATATTAGCCTCAAGATCTGGATGATTATAATCAACTCCGGTGTCCACCACTGCAACCACGATACTGTCGCTACCAGTAGTAATTTCCCAGGCGGCGGTTGCATCAATATCCAAACCCACGACACCCCCGGTCTGCCCCGTATTTTTTAGGTGCCATTGTTGAGTGAAATCGGGATCATTCGGCAGTACTTCACAAAAATGCCCCATGTAGTTTGGCTCGGCATAATCAATATCATCTCTTCCGGAAAGTTCCTTACTAATTTCCTCGACATCCACCGGAGCTTCAAACTTCAAAATGTACACACCTTCTAGACCCTCAACACGGGAAATATTTTCGGGTGTAGTAAACCGGCTGCAAATCTTTGCCAGGCATTTTAGAGGGTTAACTCTATTTGAAGAGGGCGTGGAGGAGCTTTTCAATTTTACGATAATCTGGCCGGGAACGAAACAGTTGCCTTCATGCGTTTTGCTGGCGTAAGCAGATACTGCACCAATGCTTAACACCAGCACAAAATAGGTCAAAATATAACGTTGTATTGTTTTCATACTTTTCTCCGTACGTAAGTCGTTTCTTGTGGAATAGAGGTGATAACGGAGAATGATAATGGCAATTTCCGTGCCGCAAGAGTCTTGGACGGTAAAATATTTTCCCTGTTTTGTTCCTCGTATTTTACATATTCCTGCTACCGTGGTAATGTAGCAGTGGAAATTTCAGGAAAGGAGGAAAAAATGAACAATCAGGATCAAACATCTGGAGGGACACCTCCCGAAACGGGAACTCAAACAGTAACCTGCCCTAACTGCAAGAGCCCAAATCCATCCGGCGCACTATTTTGCAAAAACTGCGGAAACAAGCTAGCAGGGGTAGAACAGCATCAGGCTGCATCAACCACCCAGCCACAGCCATCTCAGGAAACAGCGGTTCCACCACCTCCGGTTCCACCGGTTCAACCATCCGTGGGACAATCTTTTCAACAACCGGTTGCATATCATAAGAAAATCCTTATCACTAACACCGAAACCATCCCCGGCGAAGAAATCGTGGAAGTGCTGGGGATGGTGCAGGGTAACACCGTTAAGGCCAAACACATCGGTAAAGACATAGTAGCACAGTTTAAGAATATTGTGGGTGGCGAAGTAAGTGATTACACGAGGCTTTTCAGCGAAGCACGGGAAGTGGCTGTCTCCCGCATGATCGAAGATGCCGCAAGGAAAGGCGCCGATGCGGTAATAAACGTAAGGTTCGTTTCAAGTACCATATCGCAGGGGATGTCGGAATTACTAGCCTACGGAACAGCGGTTAAGCTTGCGAAAAAGGAAAGTAATGAGGACGAATGACGTTACTACGACATATGCTTAAAATCGGGTGATATTCAGACGGAATTGTTTCATTTACGTGTTCTCATCATCAAGAACTACCACTGCCCATAGAACCCGCATTGCCGCCGTTATTTACGTAAAGGCTGGAAACCTTGGAGTAATAACTCGATGCCCCACATGCATTTCAGGTGAAGCACCGAGGTAAAGAAACGGGAACATCGGAAAATGTGGAGGCAAACACTTACCCCGCCTAACCGGAGGATTTAGACATGAGATGTAACAACTGCGGAAAGATGGTACCGGATGACTCCAATTTTTGCGTCTACTGCGGGTCACCCGTGGCGAAATCTCAAACACCCCCTCCCTTACCAATTGAAGATCCGAAACTGAGTCCGGCAGAGTCACTCATTATAGTAAATGAGCTAGCAGGATTCAGCGACCTAGTGAAATTGACAATTGTGGATATGGTTGCCAGGAAAATCATTTCCATAAAAGAAAAAGAGCAAGTCACAAAATTTTTTAAAAAGAGGTGGGTAAGGGAGGTCCCCTTTATATCCCGGGGAGAAAATTTTTCAAAATACCAGCTAAAACCCCATGAACAGGTAATAATAGACTGCTTCCAGCCGGATGAACAGGAGACATTGCTGTCAAACTTCTTGTATCGGCTTCGTCCTGTAAGATTTAATTATGAGGACGATTTCTTAAAAACCCCACTCACAGAAAAAGGCTACTTTACTGTAGAACAGAAGAGGTTTTTGAGAATAATCAAGTACAAAAAATGGACATTAACAGAAAAAGGCTTAGCAGCGAAAAAAAAGATAGAAGAATTCGTGGAACAGAGCAAAAATAATCTGCCAAACTGGGTGAATAATGATCCCATGAAGGCAGCCAACTACGTTGCCTGGGCTGGGAGAAGCCTCCTTTTGCTCTATGCCTTTGATGTGGGATTGGATGATATTAAAAGGTGGTTTGAATCCGCTCGGCTTGACGAGGTAGATATAGATTACACTCACTACGGCTTTTCATCTCACCCTGCAGTGGACTCCTACGATTCAGATTTAGACGTGGATTTTGATCCCGGCTCCGCTGATTTTGATCCCGGAGATTTAGCTTCCATGGACATGGATTTCGATCTTGACTTCGACTTTGACCTCGATTTCGACTTTGACAGTATTGACTTCGATGTAGGAGACGGTGGCGACGTAGGTGATATCGGTGGCGATTAGCAGTCTAAATCTTGAGTTAACCCACCCGTTGCAGTGGTGTGTTTAGACGTTTCCAGGGAAAAGGTGCAAAGTTGAAAGTAGCCATTCTCTACGATAACACGTCTTTCAAAGAAGGGCTTATTGCTGACTGGGGGTTCTCGTGCCTTGTTGATATAAACAACCGCAGAATACTCTTTGACACCGGGGCAAGGGGTGAGATACTCCTCTCAAACATGGCCACGCTGGGGATAGATCCAGAGACCATAGATGAAATATTCATTTCTCACCATCACCAGGATCACACAGGCGGACTGAAAACCATTTTATCCCTGAACCCTGTGAGAGTTTACCTGCCCATGTCATGTACCGAGCCTTCAAATGCCGGTGAAGTAGTAAAGATTAAAGCCAGCACTGAACTCCACCATGGAATCTATTCCACGGGAGAACTCTTCGGTATCGAACAGTCCCTCGTAGTGGAAACAGAAAAAGGGTTGGCGGTTATCGTCGGGTGTTCCCATCCCGGTGTCAGAAATATCCTTTCCGCAGCTTCCATTCATGGACGCATATTTGCACTTATCGGAGGATTACACGGATTTTCAGAATTTGACCTTCTGAAATCCCTTCAACTTGTCTGTCCTACCCACTGTACGCTGAATATTTCGGCGATAAGATCATATCATCCCGATAAATACGTTAAGGGTGGAGTCGGCAAAGTCATCACTATTTGAGGGACTTAGCGAGAGCAACCCTTATTTTTTCTGCCAGTTTTTCTGGCGGTACCAGTATTATCTCATCCCTCAGCAGTTTTTGAAAATAGTAGTCATCGGTTCGGTGGTTCGGAACCACGTTCTGCCTGGTTATTATTCTCATCATACACCGGAAACTATCATCAGAACCATCCAATGATCCACTGAAAATTGAAAAGTTGAAGGTTGAAAAATTCATGCTGTGATATACATTCAGTACATTTGAGATCCCGACTGCCGCAAATTTAACATCTCCATCGTCCCATTCCAGGAAGTGTCTTTTACTGGGCCATATTATCTGGACTTCATTCTGACCTATTGGAGAAAAGGAAGTTATCAAGCACCCACCTTTTAATTCACCTATCCAGCGTCTCCCAATCTTCTTTTCCTTCTCAATAAGATCGTTCCAGTAGACGGACCCGTTAGACTCGTGGTAACTCGAGCTCCTTTCTATAAGATCTTTTTGGTGAGTGACCGGAACCGGCCCCCCGATAATTTGCAGGTGGGGATGAACCACGCTTGAACCAGCAGGGAAAAGATAATTTGCATTTATTGTGAAATATTTCGCCGATGGGTCATTTCTGAAACACCTCTCAATAAATTCCAGGCACACGGTCAATGCATCGGCAAGAAGTGACGCAGAAAAATCATTAAGGTCCCTGTAATGTTTCTCCCCCAGCATTACCACGGGATGGTATTCAAAAAGAGGAAAAAGATTCGGAAAGAGAACCACTTCGCCCTTTATAAGTCTACCTCCAGGAATAAGTTCATCGGGGTATCGCGGAGTTGTATCTTTCCAACGTCCGGAGCACAAAAAACAATGCGCCTCTGATTCTTTCACCACTTCCAGCAGATAATCCTTATCTGTGTCCGGAAAAAGAATAGAAGCCTTGTCTTTTAGATCCCTGTTTAAAACACTCTGATGCCCAAGGAGCGGATCGTAACGAACTTCTATCTCCTGGCTATCAAGTTTATTGTTTTTCAACGGGTTGATGAACCTCGCCACCTGTTTCTCCAAATGAAAACTAATTTTATCCATCTCTTTATTTCTCCTGCACCTGAAGGGAGAAAAACAAGCATAACCTCATCAAAAATCCGGTCTCAGTCTGATCTATCCTCGTTTAAGCATACCCATATCTTGGATCTTCCGGTGGGGGTTTCCATTTTTCTGACGTCCCTGAAATATTGTTGAAGCATTTCTTTTTCATGCTTGAGTATTGTAATTGCCCTTTTGGCACCCATGGAAAAGAATCGAACATACAAGAGAAAGCGAACAAAACGACTTTCCGGGATATCATGTTCCATCATTAGGAAGGGTTTCCCGGGCTTTAAAACCCGCACTATGCTTCTCAGCGTCCGATCCTGCGTTTCTCCTTTTAATTCGTAAAATGCATGAGAACACGTTACGGCATCGAATGCGCTATTTTTGAAAGGGAGATAACCAGCGTCCGATTCAATAAGATGCACATTCTGAAACGTTTCCAGTTTTTCCTTCGCCACCTGGAGCATTCCCATGGAGAAGTCAACACCCACTACCAGTCCGCTTTTACCCACCTTTTTGCCCAAGTATGCCAGGAGGGTACCTGTACCAGTACAAATATCAAGAACCCGGTCGCCGGCTTGCACAGGAACAACCCTGGCGAAGAATTGTCGTACGTTAGCTTGAGAATCCTTAGAATGAAAGGCTACGAACTTATCGTACACCCCAGAGAAGAGATCGTAATATTTTCTTCTGTAATTGGACACCGGCATACCGGAACCTCGCTCCTGGTAATATTACACGCCGAACAATCTCAACAAAGTTGTGCCGGTTGTCAAGATAAAAGATAGGAGACTATGCTAAAGCCGCAGCTATAAAACTCATTTACTAGAGTAGACTCTGATTAATTACTTACCTGAATCCGTGATCGTTCACTTGGCTCCAGATGCAAGGAAGAACCCGGCATACCATAGTTCGCTATGTCTAGCGGGCAATGACACCGAAGACGCGGTGCAGGTGGACGACCCGCAGGGCGTAAAAAGATTGCTTGACAAGGTGGAGGATCCACCCTTGCTATGTGGCCAAGAATGAACAATTTAGACAGGTCATACAAATTAGCCATAAAGTTTCGTCACGGTTTTACGTGAAACCATGGGCCACCAGCAAATAAAACTCTGAATAACTAGGGAAACTAGCCCACGGTTAAAACAGTGGGCTACCTCACCCATCACCCGAGTAGCGTTTTCTTTAACCTACGGTTTTTAACCCAGGGTCTGTACCGTCGTTCTTCGAGTTCGCCAGCCCTAGCCCACGGTTTTAACCTTACATGGATATCC
>JALSTM010000048.1 GCA_026983715.1 Desulfobacterales bacterium | reverse complement strand
ACACATGATAAAGTAATTGCGTACACGGCATTTACAGATCCTGAGACCTGGGCACTGCTATCCGTAAAGTCTATCTCAAGCGAACTACCTTTGACAGTTACCACCACCCCTATTTTTATGGGCCGATCATCTATTCCATCATCGTCAAGATAGTCACAAAAGACATAACGTCCATCCGGAATCTCACTTATCATCGAACGAGTTAACCGTTCGGAGTAGTTGAGGAGTTCCTTTGCATAGTAGACGACTAATTCCTTTCCGTACTTGTTGAAAACCTCTTCTAGCCTCTTCATTCCGGTAATATTTGCCATTATCTGTGCTTCAAAATCACCTTCCCTTTCATCGCGAATACGTACATTGCTCAGGAAAAAGTCCATGATTTTCCTGTCAATTTCTCCCTTTTCAACCAGTTTGAGCGGAGGAATAATTATTCCTTCCTGAAAGATTGACGTAGAAAGAGGCATGGATCCTGGACTCATACCACCAACATCGGAATGATGTGCCCTGTTGGCGACATAAAAAATAGGTTCGTGTGATTGAAAAAAAACCGGAGCCACCAGGGTAATGTCGGGAAGATGTGTGCCACCGCGGTAAGGATCGTTTAAGATTACCATGTCTCCCTTCTCCATTTTACACGATTCAATCGCAGCCCTTACAGATAGGGGCATTGATCCAAGGTGAACAGGAATATGAGCGGCCTGTTCCACCATGTTTCCTTCACCATCAAAAAGGGCACACGAACAGTCTTTTCTTTCTTTTATATTGGGGGAAAAGGAAGTTCGAATAAGGGTCATTCCCATTTCCTCAGCGATGGAGGAAAATTTATTCTTGAAAACTTCAAGCAGCACAGGGTTGAATTTCATTTTGGGGACCTCGATCTTCGGATTCCAGAATCAAGGGGTCAAAAAATGTGTTCACCTTTTGAAAAAATATGTAATACTTTATTACTCGAGTCAACAAATAAGCGCAAATTCATTTTGCTTCGGCATTTTTAGGAATTTTTGGTAAACATTGAAAACATGGAAGGTCATTTACTGGTCGAGACTGAATTCTTGGGATTGCTTTTTGTTGCGATGGTTGTGGCCATGCTGGCCAGGCGATTCCGTTTTCCTTACACGATAGCCCTTGTAGCTACCGGCCTTGTTCTCGGTTTTTTCAACATTGTTTCTGCAATCCACCTAACTCCTGATCTTCTTTTCCTTATTTTCCTCCCGGTATTGTTATACGAAGCAGCGTTTCATGTTGAACTTAAAGACTTCTTAAAAAATGCCAAAACTATAATCCTTTTCGCAGTACCCGGAGTCATTCTTGCGACCATGATTACAGGTGCACTTGTATACCTGGCCAAGCCTCTTCTTGGAGATCCCCGGCTTCCGTTTCTCTATGCTCTGCTCTTCGGTGCAGTCACCGCAGCTACAGATCCGATTTCCGTTCTGGCAACATTTAAGAAAATGGGGGTAAGCAGGAAACTTGCGCTTATAATGGAAGGTGAAAGCCTTCTCAACGATGGCACGGCGGTTGTGCTTTTCGGGATAATTCTAACTGCTTTAAAAGGTAACAACGTTACAATCGGGCTGGCACTTGTACAATTTTTAAAGGTAGTACTGGGCGGTCTTGTGGTTGGTTCAGTGCTAGGCTTCGTTTTCTCCCTGATCACCGCCCAGATAGATGACCACCTAGTTGAGATTACTCTCACTACTATACTGGCATATGGTAGCTACCTGGTGGCAGAACATTTTCACGTATCCGGTGTTATAGCTGTTGTGGCTGCCGGTATGATGACGGGTAACTTCGGGACCAAAATCGGAATGTCTCCCACAACGAGGGTAGCTGTAATAACCTTCTGGGAATACCTCGCCTTCGTGGCCAATTCAATAATATTCATTCTGATTGGAATAGAGCTAAAGATTGACTCCCTGCTATTACATGCCGTACCTGCCGTTATAGCATGGCTGGCTGTTGTGTCGGCCAGGGGAACAATTTTCGCCTTTTTCATGCCTATTGCTAGATGGCTTGGAGAAAAAATTCCTTACCGGTGGGGGACGGTTCTTTTTTGGGGCGGACTGAGGGGATCCCTCTCAATGGTATTGGTACTGGGCCTTCCAGCCGATTTTCCTCACCGGGAACTTTTCCTTAACATGACCTTTGGAGTCGTTTTTTTCAGCTTGTTTATACAAGGCTTCACCATTTCTCGTCTTGCCGAAAAACTCGGACTGGTCAGAAAGAGGGAAGAACTCAAAAGATACGAAGAACTGAAGGGATCAATACTAACGATAAAAGCCGCCCTCGATGATTTAAAGAAACTTTATGAAACAGGAACCATTCCTGCATCGCTCTACGAGAAACTCAAAAAGGAATATGAAGAAACCCTTGCAAAAACCGAGAAGGAGCTCGAATCTTTTCACCTTGAGAACGAGGAAATCTTGAACGAACAGCTTAAATATTTGAGAAGACATCTTCTTTTCAAGCAAAAAGATGCCTTAAAAGACGCCTATTCAAAGGGGCTGATATCCTCGGAGACCATGTCTGAAATCCTAAAAAATATTGATCTCAAAATTGATCTTATTGAAGAAAATTAGAGACAGCTTCTATTTCTTGACACCCTATTGTAAATCCCCTAAATTGTACGGGCATTTTAAAGCGGCAGTTAACATGTATTGTTCTCTATTTGATGGGTCTTGACTTAAATAAAAATACCCTCATTTCAGACTGTTGTTTGTCTTCGCTGTTGTGAGAAGTTAAACTTCAGGTCTAGAGTGGAGTTGAGAAAGCTCATATGAAAACAGGGAAAAAATACCTCGAGAAAGTTCGAAATATTGGGATCATTGCGCATATAGACGCTGGTAAGACCACGGTAACTGAACGTATACTCTACTACACGGGGCGTTCATATAAAATGGGGGAAGTTCATGACGGCACGGCGGTCATGGACTGGATGGAACAGGAACAGGAGCGCGGTATCACCATCACCTCAGCCGTTACCACCTGCATGTGGAAGGGGCACGAGATTCACATTATTGATACTCCTGGTCACGTGGATTTTACCATTGAAGTCGAAAGGGCTCTCAGGGTGCTGGATGGTGCCATAGGCGTTTTTTGTGCCGTTGGCGGAGTGGAACCTCAATCAGAAACCGTCTGGCACCAGGCGGATAAGTACCGGGTACCGAAGATAGCCTTCGTAAACAAAATGGACAGAATCGGGGCAGATTTTTTTGGAGTGGTTGACCAAATAAAGAGCAAACTTGGTGCGAACCCGCTACCTCTCCAAATCCCCGTGGGGAGGGAAAACGATTTTAGGGGTGTGATTGACCTTATCACCTTAAAATTGGTTACCTGGGACGACGAATCACTTGGTGCCCATTACGAGGTTAACGATTTGCCTCCTGACATGAAAGACGAAGCCCTTCAATACAGGGAACAACTAATTGAATCCCTGTGTGAGCACGACGATAATTTAATGGAAAAATACCTTGAGAACACTGACCTGGATCCCTCAGACATATACCCAGTGGTAAGACGGCTTACGTTGGAACTCAAGGGAGTCCCCGTCCTTTGCGGAGCAGCCCTGAGAAATAAGGGAATCCAGCCACTGTTAGACGCCATCACAAGGTATCTTCCCAGCCCCCTTGACGTTGAAGCAATTTCCGGTCTAAACCCCAAAACCGGCAAAATGGAAAGCAGAGAATCGAGCGATAAAGAACCCCTCGCCGCCCTTGCATTCAAGATATTCATGGACAAAGGACGGAAGCTCACTTACCTTCGCATATACTCGGGAATCCTGGAGACCGGGAAAATAGTTTACAATGCAAACAAGCAGATAAACGAGAAAATTGCACGAATCTTCCAGATGCATGCCAACAAGAGAGAGCGAATAACCAAAGCGGGGGCAGGCAACATCGTTGCGACTCTTGGCCTAAAAAATACCACCACGGGGGATACTCTGTGCGACCCTGAAAAACCCATTATTTTGGAACCCATCGAATTTTACAAGCCGGTTATTTCCATTGCTATAGAACCGAGAACAAGGGACGACCAGGAGAAAATAAACGAATCACTTCGCAAGCTGGCGGAGGAAGACCCAACTTTTTCCTACAGGGAAGACGAAGAGACCGGTCAAACCATTATAAGCGGCATGGGTGAGTTACATTTAGAGATTATAGTCAATAGGCTCATTCGGGATTTTAACGTCAATGTAAACGTTGGCAAACCGCAGGTTGTTTACAGGGAAACCATACAGAAAGCGGTGGAAGTGGAGCAAGTATTTGAAAAAGAGATTAGTGGCTCCCCTAATTATGCCAGGGTTAAGATACGACTCGAACCGCTTCCTCGAGGTGAAGGGATAGCTTTCGAAAACCTCGTTGATCCAGAAACGATCCCGCAGGAATTTATCGAGACGATCGAAAAGGCAGTGATGGATGCACTGCAGACAGGTGGGAGCATGGGCTATCCTGTGGTCGATGTTAAAGCCACACTTTTTGAGGCTGAGTCCAGGGAAGGACAATCCAGTGAACTGGCTTTTCAAGTTGCTGCATCCATGGCAGTTCAAAAGGCATGCGAACT
>JALSTM010000047.1 GCA_026983715.1 Desulfobacterales bacterium | reverse complement strand
CTAGAAGCCTGATCAAGAAGAAATAAAGGTTCGTTCGTTTGCCGGAAGGCAAGAAACATTCCTGCCATCCGGCTAATTCCTTTTCCCTTTTTCTCAATTTATGTACATGCCTGGTAAATCGCCTGCTTCGCTTAACGCCCACGGCTATATGATTCCCGGATCTGACCCTGAAGACAGTATCCGGCACCTCCCTACCCTACGAATGAATCCGTGGGTTACCTTGCTCATGATCCTGGGTTAAATTACCCCGAAACCCGCGGTTTCAACCGTTGGTAGAGACACCTGGGCATATCGGAGAACAAATTCATCGGTTTTTCTTAAGCCTCGGTGGTTCTTTCCGGAGTCTATTCATCTTTTTGTCTATCGGGAATTCTGATAGCCAAAAAAGCTTGATTACACGGATGCCCAATATCCAGTACAGGCTCCACGCTGTAATGAAACAGGAGAAACGATTTTCACTAAAAGCCAGTATTTCACAGAAGATACAAGCCTGATTACAAAGAGTTTGTCTGGACTTATGAAGAATATTCTGGTTTAATGATAAAAGTAACTGGGTAAAGAGCTTTCCCTTCACGGATTTTGAGAGGCCATGTACAGGAAATTTTTCGGGCTAAAGAAAAGACCTTTTATCTTATCTCCCGACCCGGAGTTTTTATATCTAAGCCGAGTTCACGATCTTGCGCTTACCCACCTTGAATATGGGATAATTCACAACGTTGGCTTTCTTGCCTTAACTGGGGATGTGGGAGCGGGGAAAACGACTTTGCTCAAGTACCTTTTCGAAAAGGTAAAAGATTCCCTGGACATCGCCATGGTTTTTAACACAAACCTGGATCCCACTTCCTTTTTGGAAATGTTGACCCGCGAGTTTGAGCTTAACCCTTCTTCGAGAAACAAAACTGATCTCTTTGATGCTCTTACCGACCATTTTATCAACGAATATTCAAAAGGCAATCGCTGCGTGGTAATTGTTGATGAGGCTCAGAATCTACCCACGGAAACCTTCGAAGAACTTAGAATGCTTTCTAACCTGGAAATGGGCTCCGATTTTCTTCTCCAGATTATCCTGGTCGGACAACCCCAGCTTAGAGAACGCCTCTCCGACTATTCACTCTCCCAGCTGGCCCAGCGAATTTCAGTACACTTTCACCTCACTCCCTTGCCTCTAAACGAAGTGGGCGCATACATCAGCCACAGGCTCAAGGTGGCGGGTTATTCAGGCTCTGACCCACTGTTCTTAAACGATGCCATTGATACAATTGGACGGCTTTCCAGGGGAATTCCCAGGGTTATAAACTCAATTTGTGACGCTTGCATGACCTATGCTTTCGCAGATGACCTGAAGCAGGTTTCAGCGGAAGTTGTTGAGAGAGTTATCAAGGACAACGAACTACTTGTTGCCTTTATTGAAGATAAAACCCAGCAACAAAAAGGAGCACCCTCACCGAAGGTTACCGGAAAACAAGATTCAGTGGAAATGTCAAACCTTCGCGACCTGTTAGCCAAGGTGCTCGGTCGCTTGGAATCTCTTGAAATGAGAATGAATATGCTTGAAACTGGAGAAAAGGACAAGCTTGTGGGGGTACTCCAGGCAATGCTTGCCAGGGAAAGGGAACGTGCACAGGATCTGGAGCAAAAAGTGATAGCTCTTGGATACAAATACAAGGAATTACAGAAGAAATTATCAGATTACGACAGTGAAAAGTTAGAGGAGCAGGAAAGAAGAAAAAACAGTAAATTCTGGGAGGTATTTGGTGGAAAGAAATAAACAAAAAGGGAATTGGTCAGTTATCTTTCTTGTAGTTTTGATGGTTGTCTTGGCAGTGGGCTGTAGCAGCAAGGAAGAAAAAATAGCTAGTTTTATATCTAAGGGAAATGTACTTCTCAGAAAAGGAGATGCTACCCGGGCGATACTCGAATTTAAAAATGCGCTTCAGCTAGATCCAAAAAACGTAGAGGCCATGTATTCCTTGGGGAAGGCTTACCTTGCTCAAAAAAAGTATCGGAAAGCATATTCGGCTTTCAGAACTGCGGTGGATACGGACCCGAACTTTGACAAGGCTAGAATAGAAATTGCCGCCCTCCTCGCTTCCGCAAGGCAGGGCAAGATGGCCCTGGATGAATTAAAGTCTATTAAGAACCCCGCACAGTTTGAGCCGAGGATAACCATTGTAAAGGCCAGGGCTCTTATAGCCGAGAAAAAGTTTCAAGATGCGATAAAACTTCTACAATCAGTGAAGAAAGCGGATGAAAACAAGGATGTCCAGGTTCTTCTATGCCTTTGTTACAAGGAACTGGGCAACCACAGGGCCATGATGGAAGCTCTTGATAAGTGGCGGAAAATGGATTCAAAGGATCCCACTTCCTACCTCTTTCTTGCCCAATATTACATCGAACAGGGCGACAGAGACCGCGCGGGCAACGAGTTGGAACTGATGGTTAAGGCCAACCCGGAAGTTAAGTTGAAGCTTTTTAGGGCTCAAGCCCTAGAACGTCTCGGACTCATCGAAGAAGCCAAGAAGGCCTTTGAAAGCCTCCCTGAAACCCCTGAAATGCTCAAGGCAAGGGCCGAATTCTGGCGCAGGCAGGGAAAGCTTGGGAAAGCGAAGGCTATATTCGGAAAGCTAATCAAGGAAAACCCCAAGGACGTTGGAGCCGTGGTGGGATATGCCAACGTACTGGCAACCGAAGGTAAAGTGGAAGATGCTCTCCGCAAACTAGAACAAACGAGCAAGCTTGATTTAAGCAGGGAAGATCGTGAAAAGCTTTTACTTGCGGAGGCAACCCTTTATGCTCGCCAGGCAGAATGGGACAAAGCCCAGAAATTGTGCGAGGTTGTTCTTAAAGAAAACCAGGGAAGCATGAATGCGCACTTGCTCCTGGGAAAGATATACTTGATGAGGAACAAACTTGAGGATGCCGAGGTTCATCTGAACCAGGTAGCAGTGGCCAAACCGAACAACATTGAAGCCCAGTTACTTCTGGCACGCTGCCAGATGTTAAACAAAAAAGAATCCGTCGCCATAGATACCCTTAAAAAGGCCCTAAAAATGAATCCCGGGAGTAAAAAACTTAGATTGGAGCTTGTTCGTTATTACCTCTTCAAAAAGAACCACGACCAGGCTATTAATGTCCTTACCAAGGGACTCGCCGTCACTCCCGGAAATAGAGGCTACCTTAAACTCAGGGGGGAAATTTACGCTTCGATGAAAAAATACGGTGAAGCAGAAAAAGATTTCAGGGATATTATGAGCGCAAAGCCTAATAACCCCCTCGGATACATAGAAATGGGACGTCTGATGCTCGCCCAACGAAAAGCGGATAAGGCGATAGAGTGGTTCAAGAAAGCATACAACACAGAACAAGGATGGAAAGTTGCCGTGCCGGCACTTGTAAAAACTTACCTGGCTAAAGATGATAAGAAATCTGCCCTCCAGGTGGTGGAAAACGAAGTTAAAAAACGTCCCACGTCTGCCCTCGCCTTCTATTATCTGGGGACTGTTCGAGCAGCCAAGGGAGACTTTGAGGGAGCAGAAGAAGCGTTCCGGAAAACTGCTGAACTTGCCCCCGAATGGCCTCAAGTATACAGGGCCCTTGCCGAGCTCTACCTGGCAAGGGGTAAAATCTCTGAAGCCACTGCCCAGGTTGAACAAATGTACGAAAAATCTAGGTCCCCCACGGTGGGAATAAACCTTGCAACCCTTTATGAGTACCAGGGGAAATACGAGAAAGCAGCCGGGATATACAGGGAGCTTCTAAAAAAATACAAGAAATCACCGATCTTGCTAAACAACCTTGCTTATCTCTATGCCGAATATTCAAAGGATAAAAAAGAACTTGAAAAAGCGGCAGACATGATCAGCCAGGCACTTGCCCTAAAACCAGAGACTCCTAATTTCCTTGATACCGCTGCCTGGATTGCATACAAGCAGGGTAAACTTAACGCCGCGTGGAACTATATCCAGGAAGCACTATCAAAACCTCAGGACGTTCCCGTTATAGAGCTCCATGCTGCAATATTGTCCCGTGAACTCGGGAGAAACGACCAGGCAATGGAATACCTGGAAAAAGTTATAAACCAGAAACTGGACAAAAGA
Source organism: Desulfobacterales bacterium (assembly GCA_026983715.1). GTDB lineage: Bacteria > Desulfobacterota > Syntrophobacteria > B119-G9 > B119-G9 > B119-G9. The sequence continues at coordinate 499 of JALSTM010000047.1, read as the reverse complement.
TCCAGGGCTAAGGCTATTGAATTAAAAAAGAAGTGGGAAGCAAGTTAATGTTTCCGGATAAACTCCGCTAGAAAACGTGGTTTTATTAAGCTTCGTGTGAAAGAAAAACCTATCGTACGAAGCTTATTTTATCTGGCATATGCCGCCTTTAAAAGGAATTATACCAATTGATTGCTACAGGTTGCGTTTTCCGTGTAACCGAGTTGGCGGAGCTATGGCTTGAGTATTGGATGACAGACATGCTGGATAAAACTATAACCAAATTTGAACCGCCCGCTTCGCTCAAAACGAAGGAAACGTCAAACATGTGTGCATATTCTTTCTGTTTGTATGAAAATAATTACATATTTGTAGAAGAACTGTACTCTTTTCATCCGTCTCAGACATAATCTCACACTAACTGAACGACACTTCTTGTCCTGCGAACCAAGTTCTACTCTGTAGAACTTAGAAGTGCAGAGGTGTGGCGGAAAAGTTGGTATGTGCTTTGCTTCATGCT
>JALSTM010000046.1 GCA_026983715.1 Desulfobacterales bacterium | reverse complement strand
CGTAAGGTGTTGACGAACTTCTTTGAATACCAGTGTTCATGTAAGCTTCATTATCATAACAAATGTAAATGAAATCCTCGTTTCGTTCCACCGCACCGCTTAAGGCCTGGAAACCTATGTCAAATGTGCCTCCGTCCCCGGCCCATGTCACGACTGTTGTTTCGTTGTCGCCCTTGATTTCAAGGGCTGCCTTTATCCCGCTTGCAACGGAACCGCCGGTTTCAAAGGCCGTATGAAGTATCGGAACTCTTAAAGTAGACATAGGGTACGGGCCGGCGATTATCGACCAGCAGCAGGCAGGAATGACCATGATTATTCTATCTCCAAGAGCTTTCAACACGAACCTCATCGCAACTGCGGCTCCACATCCGGGGCACGCCACATGACCCGAATACATGTATTCTCTATCGGGAACTGCCAATTCCATTTTCTACCTCCCGAACACCTATCCAAAAACTATCATCTTCGGGGCATTCCAACGTTTCTACATGTCTAAAGATTTCTTCTATCACTTCAGGGGTAACATCCCTGCCTCCTAGACCGGCAACGTAGCCATAAACCCATGGGTGATTTGGCACATTAAACAGTGCCGAACGAACCTCCTGGGCAAAAATCCCTCCCGCCCCGAACGAACAGTTCCGGTCTATTACTGCTATTTTTCGTGCTTTCAATAGATTTCGCCTTATCTCACCAACCGGGAAAGGCCTAAAAAGGGACAGTTTCAGAAGTCCAACCCTTTTCCCTCGTGAACGAAGTTTTTTGATCACCTCCCTGCAAGTGCTTGTCACGGTACCGGATGTTACCAAGACAATTTCTGCGTCATCGCATTCCACGGCTTCCACCATGTCATAATGGCGCCCGAATATCCTGCCAAAATCGCGGTGAACCGCACCCAGGACATCAAAAGCTTTCTCCATTGCCACCTGGATACTAAATCGCATCTCCATGTACACATCAGGTGGTGCTAGCTGATTAAAAGCACAGGGATTGTCCGGATCAAGGTAAAACCTGGGGTTGTAGGGAGGCAAAAATTCGTCCACCTGTTCTTGTTCGGGAACGTCTACTGGTTCATAGGTATGGGAAAGGAAGAAAGCATCGAGAATAACCATTACTGGTAAGTTAACCGTTTCGGCAAGCCTGAAAGCCTGTAGCGTTCTATCTAAAGCTTCTTGTCCGTCTTCACAATACATCTGTATCCAACCTGTGTCTCTTTGCGATAGGCTATCGGTCTGATCTGTCCAGATGTTCCAGCCCGGTGCCATGGCCCTGTTAACTTCAGCCATTACTATCGGAAGGCGAGCCCCGGAAGCCCAGTGAAGGAGTTCATGCATAAGGGCCAACCCCTGGGACGAGGTAGCGGTGAAGGTGCGAACCCCAGTGCTTGATGCTCCTATAAGAGCAGCCATGGCAGAATGCTCACTTTCCACCCTAAGGAACTTGGCATCAAGGGTGCCATCTGCACAATATTCCGATAGACGCTCCACGATGTGAGTTTGAGGGGTTATGGGGTAGGCAGAGATCACCTGGACTCGCGCTAATTTAACCGCTTCTGCAACCGCATGACTCCCTTCCATTACGGTTTTCATGCGCTTTCCTCCTCAAGCACCATGGCATTTCTGGGACACTCAACAACACACAAGCCACACCCCTTGCAGTAATCGTAGTTAATTTGCCTAAAAACACCATCCTCAACGGTCCTTCTAACCACGGCGATCTCGGGACAAAAGAGGTAACAATTATCACACTGGTTGCAAATTCCGCAATTAAAGCATCTTCCCGCTTCCTTCATGGCCATGCTGGCCGATATTTTGAGATCGATCTCAGCAAACGTCAAAACCCGTTCTTCTTTTAGAAGTCGTGGCTGAGGTATTCGCGGAACCAGGGTAAAATAATCCGAATTGATTTCACGAAAGGATACCACGTGAGGGCTTCTTTTACTCCTCTCGCCATTTATATATATCTCCATGGAAAGGGCCGAACTTCCACCTACACGGCAACGTTCAATCTCAGGCATAATTGCGGCCTTCCCGTCCTTGAAGTACGCATCAAGTGCAATGGCAACTTCTTTGCCAGAAGCTATGGCATTAGTTACCGTTTTCGCCGATGAAAAAAGATCCCCACCGTAGAGAACCGGATAATCATCTTCAAATACTATTCGTGATGAAAAAAGATCATGTACATCTCTAGCTGGCGGAGCGGTAGCGTACCATGCTTCAGATGGCTCGGTGCCGATTGCTTTAAAGACCATTTCGAAAAGCACTTCTTCTTTTTCACTTGGATCAGGAACCACAATTGCTTTTCCATCGCTGTCCAGCTCAGAGACTTCCATCTTTTGAAGTGTCACCATGAGTTTCCCATTTTTCTTTTCAACTTTCACCGGTGATTTTAGTTCCCATATTTTTACACCCTCCTCCTCTGCCATTTCCACTTCACTTTGAAAAGCTCTCATGTCTTCTTTTCTCCGACGGTACACAATAACCGGTTCAGCTCCACATCGAATTAAACTCCTGGCGACATCGATTGCAGTGTTCCCTCCCCCGATTACTGCCACATTTCCCTTTATTCTCGGCTCCCTTTCAGAACGTTTAAGTCCAATCAAAAAATCGAGACCGTCCACTACCCCTGGCAGGTTTTCTCCGACAATTCCAAGATTCCTCCCTTTTTGATGACCGCAGGCGACAAAAACGGCATTGTAACGAGTTTTCAGCGATTGAAAATCTTTCTCGGTAATATTTTTATCGCAATAGATCTTGATACCGATAGATTCAACACGCGAGATTTCTTCCTCCAGCACATCCAGGGGTAACCGATAGAAAGGTATTGCCCATCTTAGCATCCCCCCTGGTTTTTCTTGGGATTCGAACACGTCGCACGAATAGCCGAGGAGGGTTAGAAAATAAGACGCCGCAAGTCCGCCGGGGCCACTTCCTATTATAGCGATCCTTTCCTCCCGAGAAGGGCCCTTTTCCAGATGAGGTGTCAACCCATACCTTCTTGCCGTATCCGCCAGGAAACGTTCAATCATGTGGATAGCTACGGGCTCATCGAACTCCCCTCTGTTGCATGCCGTTTCACAGGGGTGAAAACAGACCCTTCCGCATATTCCTGGAAACGGGTTCTCCCTCAAAATCACCTCCCATGCTTCCTTGAATGCTCCCTGAACGGTTAGCATCTGTATAGTAGGAACATCCTGACCCAGGGGACACGCACTGCTACAGGGAGCCGTTTTTTCAAGGTAGCCTGGTCTCAAAAAACGCCACGAACCGGTCTTGTTCCCCTCGCTTGTTTTATACGACCGGGGAATAAACAACGGAAAAGTATGCACCAGTTCTCGAGGTATTTTCATCTTTACCCAGCCTCTTTTCCCATAGGTGTTTTATAAAATTTCACGCTTTCGTAGGCTTCCTTTGCTGCCTCAACGTTTTTTTCTACTTTTACCGGTACTTCTTCGTAAATGGCCTCTATTATGGTTTCAAGAGGCGGTATATCGAAAACCCTTGGGAATGCTCCTAGTATCGCAGTGTTAACTATAGGATGAGTTCGGGTTCCAAGACCATGTTTAAGTGCTATGCGGGTGGCATCTACAATCGCAATTCCGTATCCAGAAAATGTTCCGCCATTTGTGGGATGATCGCTGCTGTTCAGCAGTATCCAGCCTCCTTTTTTTAACCCCCTCGTTACATCCACGGAAGAAACCAGGGTGGGATCTAAAATGATAATGTGGTCTGGATCATACAGATTAGTCCTGATCAGTATTTTCTTACGATCAACTCGAAGATATGCTTCAACCGGTGCACCTCGACGCTCCACGCCGAACAACGGGAAACTCTGCACGTAGTAACCAGCCTTAAAAAAGGCCTTCGCCAGCAAGATGGTCGCAACCACGGTTCCCTGCCCTCCCCTGCCATGAAAGCGAAATTGCAGCATCACCACCTCGATTGTTCAATAAAACTGACTAGAAAACCGAAAAAAATCCCAACACACCTTGCTTTATTTTTTGCTCCATACAACCACTAAGGCCTTCGCTGGCTTGTCACCTATGCATCTGAAGCTATGACTGATATCCGATTCGAAGTAAATGGAATCCCCGGGCTCTAGCAATTCCACCCTATCAATGGAACGAAATTCAAGCTTTCCTTCAAGCAAGTACAAGAATTCTTCACCTTCGTGGCTGACAAATACCATGTCGCTGGTCTCTTGCACCGGGAACATTACCAGGAACGGCTCCATGTGCTTATCCGTTTTCTTGGTTTCCAGCGCTTCGTACACGTAGCTTACTTCCCCCTTTTGGTGATGAGGCCTCCTGTCGATTTTTACTCGTTCATGTTTCCTGGTAAGAGAAATCTTCTCCGTTCCGACCTCATCTTGGAAGAAATATGCCATTCCAACATTTAATGCCCGGGCCAACTTCAAGAGTGTCGCGATTGGCGGAACAACATGGCCGTTTTCGATTTGCGAGATAAACGGTTTCGAAAGATCTGTCTTGGCTGCCAGATCTTGAAGGGTGTACTGGTTTTTAAGACGAAGTTCCCTTAGCTTGTTACCAATCTTGAGGGCCTTGACTGCGAGGTTTATATCTTCCTTTTGCTCCATCCTGTCTCCTTTTCCAACCCTACTTTTTTATTATTGTTAACTATAATCCACTCATGGTTTGATGACAACAAAAAAGTTTTCAAATACCAAAACAAAGGTTACTGTTTCACTAAAACATCCCATGGTGCTTGGGCGCCACAACTAAGCATGAAAATCCGGCGTGTATTTCTGCCAGGGACATAGGAGGATCTTTGAAGCGATTTCCTGAAGATGCGCTCTTTTTCCTTGCCTCGGTAACGAGGGAGACCGTAGCCCCGCGCCCAGTTAATACTATGGGCAACCAAATGTCACTTTGAATGTTACACCCGGTATAGGACACCTTAAATGCGATATCCTAAAATGGGTGCGGGAAATGGAGAGAGGGCAGACGTCCCCCGTTTCTGAGACTTAGTCGAAAACCAGGGTCTGAAGGCCGGCAGAGAAAAGCTTCCCATGTCCCTGGAAACGATTTTCACTAAAATCTGGTTTGAACATAGCTTCTCAAAACTGCTAGTATTACTGGTAGGTGTGGTTCATCATATTTCATAGCCCAACAGCTATATTCCTATGGCCCAGGACATAATATCGAGCAAGGATATGCATTTGTTTACAGTCTAACCAGCAAGGCTGGACCACGTTAGGCCAGCCGCAACGAACGGATGAAAGTCTATATAAAGGTCCATCTAGAGCTGAAGATAGAATAGAGTTTCAGATAAAGGAGCCAACGGCCTGCATGAAGAGCCAGTTCAAACAGTACGTATCGATCGTAAGCTATCTTGGAGCTTTAATGATTGTCATGGGGGTTTTGCTTTTCCTGCCCCTTATCATTTACGTTATTTACGGAGAACACTTCGAGCATGAAAAAATTCTCCTGGCCTTCGTACTTCCCGGTTTTTTTTCAATTATCCTCGGTTCGTTCCTCCAGAAGCAGTTACCATCCACTGTACCAAGCGTAAAAGAAGCGATGCTTATTACGGCTCTGGGTTGGTTAGTTGCCTCGGCAATTGCCGGGATTCCTTTTATGATAGGGATAAATAAAAGCTTTATCGATTCTTTTTTTGAAGCTGCGAGCGGCCTTACAACTACCGGCATAACGGTATTTACCGGACTTGATGACATGCCAAGGAGCATCCTTTTTTGGAGGTCACTTATTCAGTGGGTAGGGGGGCTGGGGATACTGACGTTTTTCCTGGCGGTAAGCTTTCGGGGAGCGACAGCGGCAGCAACTCTTTTCAGCGCAGAGAGCCACAAGATTTCATCAGGACGACCGGTTCCCGGGATTTTCAATACTTTAAAAATCTTGTGGGGAATTTACATTATTTTCACCGTTAGTTGCTTTCTTCTCCTGGTACTGGAAGGCGTGGGAATATTTGACGCAGCAAACCACTGTCTGACTGCCATTTCCACAGGCGGGTTTTCTACCCATGATGCAAGCGTTGGCTACTATTCCAATTATCCACATGGTTACCTTATCGAGTACACTTTTATCTTTTTCATGCTTATGGGTGGGATAAACTTTCTCGTCCACTACAAGGTTTTGAAGGGAGAGTGGCGAACGATATACAAGGACTTTGAAATCAGGTGGTTTTGGGGAATTTTATTTCTTGCTACATTACTTGTAGTTTTAGACCACATGTTCAAAACAGATTTCCAGACGCTATGTACAACCAAGAAATTTAATGACCTTTGTTATACTATCCATGATATTTTCAGGATATCCCTCTTCCAGGTTTCTTCACTCATTACCAGCACAGGGTACGCAACGAAGGACATAAACAGCCCTTTTTTCCCGGCCCTGGCAAAGCAGGTTTTCGTCTTGCTCATGATCGTAGGCGGTTGCGTCGGTTCAACGGCCGGCGGTATCAAGCTTCTAAGGGTAGGTGTGCTTACTCAATCCCTAAAGGCAGAACTTCGACAGATTGTATCGTCTCCCAATTGCGTTATCCCGGTTGTCGTCCAGGGGAAGATTATAGGGAACAAGGAGATGCAGAGAATCAGTGCCCTTGTTCTTTCTTGGTTTGCCCTTATCGCTGTGGGAGCATGGATCACTGCGATTTTTTCTGATCTCGACAGCTGGCAATCCATCTCAGGGATGGCCTCTGCGCTTGGAAACATGGGTCCCTTTTACTTTTCGGTGGAAAAAATGGCATCACTTAACCCGATAATTAAGCTCACCTACACGGTAGGAATGATCGCAGGCAGATTAGAAATATTACCAATTTTTGTTCTTTTCTATAGGTCAAGTTGGAAATAGGAGTATTATCATGTACATAGTAATTGCAGGTGGTGGAATTGCGGGTTCCGGACTGGCTTCTGTGCTGATCGAAAGGAAGCATGACGTTGTGATAATCGAGAAAGATAGGGAACGTTGCAAGCAGTTGTACGCGGAACTCGGAGTGGTTGTTGTTAACGGCAGTGCCACGGATATAAACAGTTTGAAGGAGGCAGGAATTGAAAAGGCTGATGTTGCCATAGGGGCACTTTACATGGATAACCAGAATCTCACCTTCGCCATACTTGCGCACAGTTTTAATGTTCCCAAGATAATGGTAAAAATGAGAGTCCCCGAATATTTGGAGGCTTACAAAATTGCGGGTGTTTCAGTAGTATGTAACATGATAGATCTGTTTAAAAATACGATCTTAAACGAACTGGAAAACCCCAAGGTCAGAATTGTAACGCCTTTAGAGGACAGTGACGCCTCGTTAGTGATGATACGTTTCCCTGACACGGAAGACTCCGAAGGAATCACAGTAGCTGAATTAAGTCAGACAGGACCCTTTGCCAAGAACTGCGTTTTTGCAGGAATAATGAAAGAAAGGACCGATAGGATTATCATGCCGAGGGGAAGTGACAAGATCTACCCTGGAGACAAGATCTTTCTTGTGACTGATAGGGACAGGATATCTAAAATCTCTGCCTTCCTTTCCGAAATGGAAAACAAAAGGGAAGGCGAAAAACCATTTGCTGAACTTTTTTAGAAATAGGAAGTAAAGCGGCAAATATTGGCTAGTTATTTCTGATACTTGAAAGATATGTACACCCTGGCACGATAGGCAACTACCTTGCCATCTTCAATTTTCATATCCAGTTTGCCGATTTCCGCAATTCTAAGATCCTTCAGTGTCTGGCTCGCAGTTTCCACTGCATTTTTTGCTGCGTCTTCCCACGATGTCGGACTTGTTCCGACCAGTTCTATAATCTTATAAACGCTGTCACTCATGTTTACACCTCTCTTTAGAAATAAAGCCGCCTTACTTCCTTGATTCGGAATCTTCTAGATCCCGGGGTGGCACCGCGAAGAGTTGCGTGTGCAGCTTGAAAGAATTCAAGCAGAATTCAAGCCTGAAAAGGAGTTCAAATCTACTTGAATAAGGAACATCCAGAGGCCGGCACACTAAAATAACTATTCTATTTTAAGAACTATAATCGATAATCAGTGACTTTGCAATGGGAGGTATATACAAAGACTAAAAAGGGAGTCTGTGACAAGAGAGAAAAAGGTTATTAAATTTAGCAAGGCACAGCCAGGAGCTGTGCCTTTTTCGATTTTTGCTCACCATAAACTAGATACCGAGTTTTTTCCTCTTCGCCTCAATGTGAGCGGCAAGAGCCTCTACCGCTTGCACAGCGTCGGTATCGACATTGAGCAACCCACCTGTAACATCAGATAAATCTTGTGTCAATAATTGAACCAGGTTTGGGGCGCCGGTCACCGTGGGTACAGGGTTAACGTAGGTATACAAACCGAGAGCCAGCGCAAAAATAGCATCAATTGTAGCTTTTTGTTCCATGTACTCCGGAGCCGCCGCAACAACCGGAAGATCAGGGATCGGGACCCCGCCAAGAGCATTAGAAACTGCCAGCAGAAGGTCGGCAATTCTTCCCGTATCGGTGCACGTACCGTAACTTAAAACCGGGGGAACACCCAGCGCTTCACAAATGCCCTTCAGTCCGGGGCCTGCAAGTTCTTTTGCTTCCGGGCTGCAAAGGCCCGCCACTTGGAGCGCGGCATTACCACAACCCATGGATAGAACAAGGATATCTCTTCTGATCAGTTCCTTGGCAACTTTTACACTATGCACGTCCTGCCCACTGTCTCTTAAGCTCGTGCAGGACACGAACCCTGCAACCCCTCTAATGGTTCCCTTCTTGATTGCGTCAAGAAGCGGATCAAGACTTCCTCCGAGCGCTTCCAGGATGCTTTCCGTGGAAAAGCCAACGATTGCTTCAGTCACGGGCAGGTTTGTTACCGGTTCCACGGATTGTCTTCTTTCCTTAAAGTTATCTATGGCCATCTGCAGTAGCTGGGCAGCTTGTTCTTCTGCCTTTTCGGGAATGTAATCGAGGCGCTCATCAATTCCTTCAAAGGCAACGAGGTCACTTACAGGGATTAATTTAAACTTATACTTTTTAGCATATGCCGGATCCAGTGGGAGCGAACAGTTCATATCACATGCAAAAAGATCAACACAGCCACTTGCTAGTACTGCTTCTTGCATTATCCAGTTTCCCGTGAAACCATAAAACACGTCATCCATCTTCCATCTCTGGATCATTTCCTGCCCGGTTTCAATACAGGCTATAACGCGAAGCCCTTTTGCACCAACCGCCTTAGCTTTATCCTGCCATTCGGGTTTTCTAGCCAACTGGACCATGGCAAAACCAAGGAACGGTTCATGGCCGTTAGGAAGGGCATTTACGTAATCGGGGTCAAGAACGCCGAGATCTACCCGCATGGGGTGAGGCTTGGGAATTCCATACATTACATCCTGGCAGTATTCCAGGACTATCTGGCTCTGGTACGCCATGGCAATACTCAGACGCATAGCCTTGAGCGCCAAACTTACGTAGTAGCCGTCAACATTAGTAAGGCACGACCCGGAAGCTCGCATCATTTCACCGTAGATCCCGCCGGGGAAAATATCTAGTTTCTTCCATAGTTCCTGTCTTTCAGGCGGAGCCAGAGCCTTAACGATTTCACTGGGTTCATCCGCTTTTCTGTTAAAATCTTCTTCCACGTAATCGCACAGGCGAAGAGCCACATCTTCAATGGACCCCGAGGTATCAACACCTAGTCTTTCCGCGAAAGTTTTAAGCTTTTCCGGCTCTGAAATGCTGAAAGGCGTCTGCCCCTTTGCGGTGGCTCTCAATGTCTTTATCGTTTGCACCGCATGATAATGATACGTGGATGAACCCATGATGTTTCTTAGCAACATCATTCTCATGGCCATTCCATCGGCACTGATTCCACACACACCCCTCACGTCCTTAGAAGCGTCTGCCCTGCACGGACCGTTAGAACACAAATCACATCGGACACCCGCCATACAAAACTTGCAGCGCTTGTCGGGGTCTTTCGGGGATCCCTGGCTTTCGTAGCGATCCCACAGATTATTCATGTCGTCCTTCTTGATCCTTTCGTAGAGCCTCTGCACAGACTCATGGTAAGATATTCTTTCTTTCTCCATAAAACACTCCTCCTTTTTGTGCTTGAAGTTACTAATGCCCTCCAGAAAATATGAGGTGTTTCGTTAGTGAACTTAAGTTACCTATTTTTGTATTTATATACCACCGGGAAAACATTGCTTAATTGACTTAGGTCAAGGGGGGAGTCTTTTCTATTGACCACAATTTTTTTTTACGCTAATGTTTCACCGGAATTTTCCAGATTTTAAATTAACTTTAACAAAATCTTAGGAAAAAGTAAGGAGGTTGAGATGAGAGGCGTAATAAAAACAGTCTTAGTTGGGTTAGCCGTTCTAGGTCTGGTATTTACTTACGGCAGCTTTGCAAAGGCGGAGAACCCAAAGGTAATCAAGCTAGGGTGTGCTATATCATTTACCGGGGGGAAAAGCCGATCTGGTAAACTTTACAGGGATGCCTATGATATGGCAGTGGAACGAATTAACAAGAGCGGCGGAGTAAAAGTAGGAAAAGACACCTACATCTTCAAGATAATCTATTACGATGACAAGAGCGATCCCACCGAGAGTTCTCGTCTCGTTGAAAAACTTATCACCCAGGACAAGGTAAACTTCCTCCTAGGCCCCTATTCTAGCGGAATAACCATCCCGGACAGTCTGGTAGCCATGCGTTACAAGATACCCATGATCGAAGGTGGTGGAGCATCGGGGAAGATTTTTAGCAGAGGCAATAAGTACATATTCGGGACATTACCTCCTGCCGGACAATACTTCAAGTCTACGCTTGAGATGCTCAAGACTTTCAAACCCGTACCCAAGACTATTGCCATCCTTTACGCGGATGACAAGTTTGACGTGAGTGTTGCCAAGGGGACCCAAAAACTGGCAAAGGATATGGGATTCAAAGTGGTACTGTTCGAAAAATATGCCGAAGGAGCCACGGATTTCAATTCGGTTTTGACTAAAATTAAATCCAAGAAAGTTGAAGTAGTCTTAGTTGCCGGTCACACCGAGGAATCTCTTAATTTCACCCAGCAAGCGAAAGAATTGAACGTTTGCCCCAAGATGATCAGCATGACAGTGGGACCATCCGAGGCAGATTTCCGAAAATCTCTCGGAAAGGATGCTGAGTACATTTACGGTGTTGCCAGCTGGTCTACACAGATGAATTTCAAAGGATACCTATTTAAAGATACTCAAGAATTTGTAAAACTCTTCAAGGCGAAATATAACTACGATCCTGACTACCACAACGCTTCAGGCATTGCGGATGTGGCTATTTTTAAAGATGCCATTGAGCGAGCCGGCACGCTTGACCCGGAAAAGGTTAGAGACGCCATAGCAGCCACTTCGCTTGATACAATTTACGGTCATGTCGAATTCAACCCGAATGGCCAGATCAAGGGTACAAGCGTTGTGCTTCAGATTCTTGGCGGGCAGGTCTACCAGGTTTATCCTAACGGGGTGAAAAAACCTGTTTACCCGGTGCCATGCTGGAAAGACCGAAAGTAGAAGCAGCGGCAACAGATCCACGGTCTAGACTAGAAGATTCAGGCAGCAATTGATAATTACCTAAATTTTTATCAAGTTCGAAAGAGAGGAGATCTTCTCCTCTCTTTCAGTATGGTACGAATACCACAAGGCTCTACCTATGATACTTCAAATCTTCATAAACGGTATTTTAAAGGGTGGCTTATACGCATTGATGGCGATAGGCATGTCATTAATTTGGGGGGTAATGGATATCATTAACATTGCCCATGGTTCTTTTATCATGCTGGGAGCCTTCACCACATACTGGTTGTTCACCCTTTTTGGGATAGATCCCTTTCTAAGCCTGTTGGCTTCCATGACCGTCCTTTTTATTCTCGGGTATGCTGTACAACGGTACTTGATTAATTTTGTTATCAGGGCAAGCGCATTCATAACTTTAATTCTTGCTTTTGGAATTGAGATTTTCATAAATAATCTTGCCCTTGTCATGTGGACCGCTGATGTCAGAAAAGTGAAAGTACCGTATGGAGCTGCAAACTTTTCTATCGGTAACTACATCACCATCCCGACAATCCGCTTAATTGCATTCATACTGGTCATAATCATAAGCATTGCATTTTTTTACATCCTTAATAAAACCAACCTCGGTCGCTCTATAAGGGCCACTTCCCAGGACCTCGACGCTGCCCGGCTGGTAGGTGTAGACGTGGCCCGAACGTATTCAGTAACTTTCGGACTTGGTGTTGGTGCGGCAGGAGCAGCGGGAACACTGTGGGCAATTTTATTCCCCATAAGTCCCATGATGGGAGGTGTTCTTACACTGAAATCCTTTGTCGTAGTTATCATTGGTGGCCTTGGAAGTATGCTTGGACCGCTAATAGGAGGACTAACTCTTGGCGTAACAGAGGCTCTCGGATCAAACTGGTTCGGGTCCACCTACGAAAACTTGATAAGTTTTACCATCCTCGTACTTGTACTCATAATCAGGCCTAAGGGAATCTTAGGAGGGACGGATTAAGTATGAGAAAAGACATCCGAAATTTCCTCATATGCGGATTTATACTCGTAGTTGTGGCTATCTTTCCGTTTTTTGCAAATAACTTTATTATTCGTTTTGCCACAGATATTCTAATGTTTGCCATCATGGCAAGTGCTTGGAACATTATTGGTGGCTATACCGGGTATGCTTCCTTCGGCAACGTGGTGTTTTTCGGAATAGGAGCTTACATCACAGCCATATTGATGGAAAAAGCTGGGTTGAATTTTGCGGTTGCATTCCTGGGAGCAGGCCTTGGCTCAGCACTTTTCGCAATCCTGATAGGATTGCCCGTGTTGCGACTTCGCGGGCATTACTTCGCCATTGCTACACTGGGAGTAGCCGAGGCGATGAAGGCGCTTGTGCAGAACCTTGAGATAACCGAGGGTAACTCCGGCATTTACCTTCCCGTGCTCAACTTAAGCGTTAAAGCTCAATACTATTTCTTTTTTTACATGATGCTGGGAACTCTCGTATTGACCCTTCTCATCACTTACTTGATGCTAAACGCAAAGTTCGGTTATTCACTGATAGCCATCCGGGAAGATGAAGACGCAGCAAATTCTGTTGGAATTAATACTACCTATGCAAAGACCATGGCCTTTGCCTTGAGCGGCCTTTTTACCGGGTTTGCTGGAAGCATATATGCATTCCAGCAAGCATTTATAAAACCAGGGCCTGCTTTCACAGTTCACACCACGGTTAAGATGATTGTCATGGCAGTATTTGGAGGCATGGGAAAACTGTTCGGTCCGCTTTTGGGAGCTTTCAGCATTGAAATAATATCCGAAATACTCTCCAATTATTTCCTTGTGGCACACACGCTCTTCTTTGGTATCGTGGTAATCCTAGCCATTGTTTTTACTCCCAAGGGAATTATTGACCTAATCACGCAAAGAAAGTTCGGGATTGCTTACTTTTTACAGAACATTCGTGAGCATCGTATTTGAGGAACAAGAAGGTACTACCAATGACCATACTGGAGGGAAAAAACATAACCAAGAGATTTGCAGGGTTGACCGCGGTAAACAAGGTTAACTTTAAGCTTGAAAAAGGCGAAATTCTTGGGCTTATAGGCCCAAACGGTGCCGGTAAAACCACGCTTGTAAACGTAATTGCGGGTACATACCCACCCACGGAAGGAGAAGTATACTTCGAAGGTAATAATATTTCGGGATTAAAACCTTACAAGATAGGCCGAATGGGAATCGCACGCACTTTTCAAATAGTCCGACCTTTCCCCGGGATGACGGTCAAGGAAAACGCCTCGGTGGGAGCTATGTTCGGAGCGAAAGGGAAAGACCGCACCGCCAAGGAGGCGATAAAAGTGGCAGAGGAAATTCTCGAATTCGTAGGTCTTGGAGAACAAATGAACGTCAAGGCCGACCAGTTAAACGTAGCTTCGAGAAAACGCCTTGAAGTGGCTAAAGCCCTTGCTATGAGCCCGAAGGTAATTCTTTTCGATGAAGTGATGGCAGGGCTTAACTATGCAGAGATAGACCAGGCCATTGAGTTGATAAAAAAAATCAGGAATACCGGAATCACAATTCTAATAATAGAACATGTCATGAGAGTTATAAAAAGGGTCTGCGACCGCATTTTTGTACTTCATCACGGGGAGAAAATTGCCGACGGTGCCCCCGAAGAGGTTCTAAATGACGAAAACGTGATCAAGGCTTACCTGGGAAAAAGATACAAGGAGTTAATCACGTAGGAGGAAAAACATTGTTACTCGAAATCAGAGACCTTGACGTAGGTTACGGCGATATACAAGTTCTCTGGGATGTTAGCATAAAAATAGAAGAAAAGCAGATTGTTGCGTTAGTAGGTTCAAATGGGGCTGGCAAATCCACGCTACTGAGAACTATTTCAGGCCTCCTTTCCCCTTATAAGGGATCAATCATTTTTGACGGAGAAGACATTACCAATTGTCCGTCGAAGGAGATTGTTGCAAGGGGAATTATACACGTGCCCGAAGGAAGAAGGTTGTTTCCGGATATGAGCGTGGAAGAAAACCTGATCATGGGTGCGTTCAGACGAAAAAAGTCCAAGGATATAACGCCCGCGCTTGACAACGTTTACGAACTTTTCCCCAGGCTGAAGGAACGCCGGAATCAGAAGGCTGGTAGCCTTTCCGGCGGAGAACAACAAATGTGCGCCATCGCGCGGGGCCTTATGGGAGATCCTCGACTCATAATTATCGATGAAATGTCTCTTGGTTTGGCACCTCTTATCGTTGATAATTTGATTGAAATCGTAAAAGAGATAAACGAGCAGGGCACAGCTGTGCTACTTGTTGAACAGGACGTACAACTTGCTCTTGATAACTCTCACTACGGTTACGTGCTTTCCACCGGGAGGTTGGCAATGGAAGGACCTTCCAAGGAATTGTTACAAAACAAGGAAATTAAGGAAGTTTATTTAGGCTTGTAGAGCTTCCTGCGTTTTTGGAAATGTCTTTTGCATCACAATCCAAGATAGCCCTGGGTAAGCGCCTCCGTTCCTGCCCAAAGGTATATTCATTGGGGGTTAAGCTAGACCCTGAACTATATCCGCCGGAACACTTCGAACTTCTAAGACAAGCTCCACAGGTTTATTATCCAACACACCATTACGAAGATGTCCTGAATGCCATGGGGAAGAAAACTTTTCCCAGAAACTACTACCATTTCCTGGGAAACAAGATCAAGCAAACAGAACTCTTTACTATACTTGAGATCCCTCACCCTCGCACACAGATATATTACGGAAGAAAGCGAAGGGAAAAAATTCTCCGTGATTTTGAATTCCCGTTTGTAGCCAAGATACCAGTCGGGTCATCCCAAGGAAGAGGGGTCTTTCTAATAAAAAACGGTAACGATCTTGATGTTTACTTGAACGAAGCTCACCCCGCATACATTCAGGAATATCTCCTGTTTGACCGTGATTTGAGGGTTGTCGTAATCGGTGGCGAAATTATTCATGCTTACTGGAGGATTGGCAGAGACGGGGATTTCAGGCACAACGTTTCCCAGGGTGCGGATATTTCTTTTGATGATATCCCGGAAGCGGCCCTGATATTCGCACTGGAAATTGCACAGCGTTGTGGTTTTGACGAAGTTGGGCTTGACATCTGCCAGGTAAATGACAGATTTTACGTCTTAGAAGCTAACATGGTATTCGGTCTGGTTGGTTTTCGTTTGGCTAACAAAGACATTCATGCTAGTCTTTGCGAACTGGCCATGAGAGATGCCATTTGAAAAACAAATTCCATAACAGAGGAGGATTAGGGAACATGGATTTAGGATTGAAAGACAAGGTAGCCGTGGTTGCAGGCGGTAGCATGGGATTGGGAAAAGCTGTTGCCCTTGAACTTTCAAGGGAAGGTGCAAAGGTAGCCATTGGGGCGCTGGATGATCCCGAGCTTCCCAAGGCCGCGGAAGAGATTAAGAAGGAAACGGGCGGAGAAGTAATTGCTATTCCTGTAGACGTTACCATACCGGAGCAGGCGAAAAATTTTGTCAGGAAAGCTATCGAACACTACGGAACCATTGATATTCTCGTAAACAATGCAGGTGGCCCACCCGCGGCAACGTTCCTTGATATTGATGACGACCTGTGGATCTTCGGTTTCAAGTTAAATCTTATGAGTACCATATTGATGACCCGGGAAGCTGTCCCGGTCATGAAAGAAAAAAGGTGGGGAAGAATAATCAACATGACATCTGTCGCGGTAAAACAGCCCATCGATGGATTGATCCTATCAAATACGATGCGAAGCGGTGTGGTGGGAATGGCCAAAACACTGTCCAATGAACTTGCGCCTTACAACGTTACGGTAAATAACGTTTGCCCGGGATACACCATGACAGACCGTGTAAGGAAGCTTGCGGAAGTCACAGCCGAAAAAGAGGGAACAACCCCCCAGGAGATTATCAAAAGATGGGAATCAACCATTCCCATGGGAAGACTTGGAACTCCTCAAGAATTTGCAAATCTGGTTACGTTCCTGGCATCAGAGAGATCAAGCTACATTACAGGTGCATCTATCCAAATAGACGGGGGGTACTACAAAGGGATTATGTGAACAATCAAGGACGGGGGTAGACCATGAAAAATCGGTATGCAAAAATATCTTCGGTGGGTAGGTTTCTGCCCGAACGCCGATTGACCAATTTTGACCTTGAAAAAATGGTGGATACCAGCAACCAGTGGATACTCGAGCGGACGGGAATTAGAGAAAGAAGAATACTTGACAAAGGGCTCGGGAATTCTTACATGGCTACCCGTGCTGCAAGGGAAGCCCTGGAGCGGGCTAACGTTGATGCCAGTGAGGTTGATGCCATCATCGTGGGAACGGTAACTCCGGACATGTTTTTCCCTTCCACGGCGTGTCTCGTTCAAAAAGGTATCGGTGCCACCAAGGCATGGGGATTTGACCTGTCCGCGGGATGCGCCGGCTTTGTTTTTTCGTTAACCACGGGAGCACAATTCATAGAATCAGGCCGATATGACAAGGTGCTCGTTATCGGAAGCGATGTGATGAGCACAATAATCGACTACGAAGATCGTAATACCTGTGTGCTTTTCGGAGACGGTGCTGGAGCAGTACTGCTGGAACCCTCCGATGAACCGGGTTACGGAATTATTGATTATATCCAGAGAATCGACGGCATTGGAGAAGACTTCCTTCACATGAAAGCCGGGGGTAGTAGGAAGCCCGCCAGCCTTGAAACCGTCAAAAACAAGGAACATTATGTTTACCAAGAAGGACGACAGGTATTTAAGTACGCGGTTTCAGAAATGGCTGACGTAGCTGTGGAAATTATGAAGAAACATGATTTAACCGGAGAAGACCTTGCTCTTTTTATACCTCACCAGGCAAACATAAGAATTATAGAAGCGTGTGCAAGAAGAATGAAGCTGGACCCCGCAAAGGTCATCATAAACATTGACAAGTACGCAAACACCACGGCAGCTACAATACCCTTGTGTATTTACGAAGCGGTAGTAGAAAAAAATCAACTTAAAAAGGGTGACAACGTTGTCATTTCTGCTTTCGGTGCAGGTTTTTGCTGGGGAAGTGTACTCATAAAGTGGATATGAACATCTACCACGAAAGAGTGGGAAATGCGGTATCAAGGTTCGTTTAAAAGCACCTGATTGAGCAGTTCGATCATATTTTCAACCTGGTATGGCTTGGCCATTACGCCCCGGAAGCCGTACGACCTGTAGTTGGACATCACCGGATCGTTGGAGTAGCCGCTTGAAACAATTGCTTTAATCCCGGGATCAATTTCACGAAGATGTTTCATTGTTTCCACGCCCCCCATGGCCCCGGGAACCGTCAGGTCAAGTATCACAGCATCGAAGGGCACCCCCGTTGCGTGAGCTTCGGCATAAAGCTCAAGTGCTCTTTCACCGTTCTCAGCAAGTTCAACCTGGTACCCATTTCTTGCAAGCAGCTCGCTGACCACATCTCTAACCATTTTATCATCATCCATTACCAAAATTCGACCACTCCCCCGTGGCACGTTTAACTTTTTCTTTTCTGGGAGAGACAGTTTTCCCGATGAGGCGGGCAAAAAAACCTCGAACACAGCGCCTTTTTCTGTACCGGCTTTTGCCAGGATGTAACCACCATGCCTTTTGACAATGGAATATGTAATGGCCAACCCGAGACCAGTACCTTCCGGCTTGGTAGTAAAATACGGATCAAATATCTTTTGGAGACTTTCTTCAGGTATACCCACTCCCTCATCTTTAACCGATATTTTAATGTACCTACCGCTGGCCAGAGGGTAGTTGGCAGTAGAATCCACTTCGACATTCTCAGCGGATATAGTTACTATTCCCCCTCCAGGCATTGCCTGGGCAGAGTTTAGTACAAGATTGTGAATCACCTGGTTAATTTGCCCGGGATCAACTTCAACGAGCCACAGTTCGTCCGGCAAATAATACTCACACTTGCTCTTTGAACCTCGAAGAGCAAACTCCACCGACGAACGTATAATTTCAGCTACAGAGGTCGTTTTCTTAATAGGAGAACCACCCTTCGAAAACGTCAGAAGTTGTTGCGTAAGCTCACTGGCTCTCAACGACGCTTCCTCGGCCTGAGCCAATACCTTGTAACATGATGAATCCTCTCCAAGAGCCGTTTTCGCCAGGGATATATTCCCCATGATGGCAGATAGTATGTTATTGAAGTCGTGAGCAATTCCACCCGCCAGTAACCCGATTGATTCTAGTTTCTGAGCCTGTTGTAGATGCTCCTCTAACTTTTTCTCTTCGGTGATATCCCTGACAAAACAGAGTACCGCCGGCTTACCTTCCCAGTTTATCTTAACAGCATTGATCTGCCCCCACAAAATCTCGCCCGTTTTCTTCAATACGCGGAAACTATACATACTTAGTGGATCCTCACCTTTCAGCCTTCTCAAGTAACGGTTCATGACCATGTCTCTATCGTCAGGATGCAAATGGTCACGGAAAGGTATAGTCGCCATTTCCCCCGCTGAGTATCCCATTAACTCCTCGGTTCTCTTGTTGTGGAACTTGATGTAACCGTCCTGAACTATAAAAATCGTGTCGATGGCATTTTCAACTAGAAGCCTGTACTTTTCTTCGGATTCTTTTAACGCTGCTGATATTTTCTTTCTTTCCGCTACTTCTTTTTCCAGATCCCTGTTTGTTTCCTCAAGTTGGATAGTTCTCGCCTTTACAAGGTCGGCAAATTCCTCTTTTAACTCAACGAGCTTTCCCCGCGTGGTATGAACCTGGTTTGCTATTATGAAAAGGACACATGTGAATATACAGTTCATTATCCCCATTGCAAGGTGGATATCATCATTGAGCATAAAAAACCGGACAGTTATGGGAGCTAATAGCGGAACGCTGAACGAATAGAAAACCGACATAAAAGAAGACAGAACTCCGGCAGCACCTGCCATTAGACCACCGAGAACAAAGGCAATAAAAACCTGATGTGGTATACTATCGTGCGGAAAAAGAAAAACACCGGTGCTCCCCCAGGTCAATCCTGACAGGAATATCCCTACGGTAAATAACCTAAGCCAGTAGTCTACCCTGCTTGCCTTGTTTTCATCTGCCTTGAATCTGGCAATCAAAAAGTATCTGCAAACAGCAAGTATCAAGGTAAACAACAACCATCCCAGTATAACCCGTCCGTCAATTACCTTTCGCAAGGTGAAGGAGAGCACCAGTGCACAAACAAGGGTTGCCCATATACCTGCAGGTGCCTGCATGTAGAGGTGCTTGAGCAACTCAAGCTTAATCTTTTCTTTCATTTGCCGTTCTCCTCGCACTCACTTATCCCTTCCCCATCCTCCACCGCCAGGAGTTTTAATAATTATTTCTTCTCCCTTATCAAACTTGCGGCGAAATTTACCGGGCATTTCCATTTCTTTACCTTCTTTCACCACGATATTTTTTCCTTTCTTTCCCGGGTGACCACCGGCAAGAGGATAAGGCGGAAATTTTCTCCTTTCAGATAAAACAGTTACCTGGGCATCATCGAGAAATTTAATTCTTCGAATGATACCGTTTCCGCCTTTAAACTGTCCCCTACCCCCTGAATTCTTCCTGATCTTATACTCCGTAACGAGAAACGGATACGTATATTCAAGGGCTTCCACAGGTGTATTCATGGTATTTGTCATATGGGAATGAACAGCATCAGCACCATGTCGTCCCGGAGCCGCCCCCATTCCTCCACCTATTGTTTCATAGTAGGAAAAATGACGGCCGGTTTTGTGGTCAATTCCCCCTATGGAGATATTGTTCATGGTACCCTGGCTGGCAGCAGGAATTTTTTCGGGCAAGGCCCGTGAAAATGCTCCAAGCAAAACATCCACGATCCTTTGCGAAGTTTCAACATTTCCAGCGGCAACGGCGGCCGGATACCTTGCATCCACCACGGAAGCGGGCTTTGTAATTACCCTGACCGGTCTCATACACCCGGCATTGGCGGACACATCTACATCTATCAAACTTCTTATTACATAGAGCACACATGATAAAGTAATTGCGTACACGGCATTTACAGATCCTGAGACTTGAGCACTGCTATCCGTAAAGTCTATCTCAAGCGAACTACCTTTGACAGTTACCACCACCCCTATTTTTATGGGCCGATCATCTATTCCATCATCGTCAAGATAGTCACAAAAGACATAACGTCCATCC
>JALSTM010000045.1 GCA_026983715.1 Desulfobacterales bacterium | reverse complement strand
AAGCCGCAACCAAGTTTGAACCGCTAAGACGCCCCAGTTAAATGTTACAAGATTTAACGGGGCAAGCTAAGAGCGCAAAGGGATATTCTTTTTTCCTTGAGCAGTGTGTAACTGCTCAAGGAAAGAACCCTGCCCTTCAGGCATGCTGTTGGTACAGACAATCTGAGTTGGTGCCTGAAGCTTTGTGTTTTGTGTGCGCTTCCTAGGATATGCGTGTTGTCCATTGCCCTTGTTACCCTGAAAGGGTGCAAGGCATTGTGGGCGGCGTTAACCCGCCGGCCGCAATATTTTCCTTCTTCGCGTTCTTTGCGCCTTAAGCGAAGCGGGCGGTTCATTTATGACGGACACTGGTAGTATAAGAATTATGACACGATAAAACGCTACATGTTTATAGGGAAGTATTCTAAAACCTCATACTTCCTAGTGTACCACCAATTCTGCTTGTCTCAGAAGTTTTATCCGGTCCCTGATCTCTGCGGCTTTTTCGAACTCAAGGTTATCTGCCGCTTCCTTCATGCTTTTCTCCAGTTCTTTTATACGGTTACTCAATTCTCCCGGATTGATAGAGGAAAGTTCAATTTGAGGTTCTCGAATCTCATCGGGCGGAACCTGGTCAACTTCAAGAATAGGAGCTAACACATCCGTTACTTCCTTATAAATCGTGGAAGGTTTAATTCCGTGACGAAGGTTGTACTCGTGCTGAATTTTCCTCCGCCTATTCGTTTCATCAACGGTTCTTTTCATTGCTGGAGTTACCTGGTTGCCGTAGAGTATAACTTTCCCTCTTACGTTTCTCGCTGCACGTCCCACGGTCTGAATCAGAGATCTTTCCGACCTCAAGAAACCTTCCTTGTCAGCATCTAGGATGGCCACCAGTGAAACTTCAGGCAAATCTAGGCCTTCTCTCAACAGGTTTATGCCGACAAGTACGTCGAATTCTCCGAGTCTCAAGTCCCTTATAAGTTCAACCCTGTCCAGGGTATTGATATCGGAGTGCATGTACCTGACCTTGAGTCCCAGTTCGGACAGGTACTCCGTGAGGTCTTCGGCCATGCGTTTGGTAAGAGTAGTAACAAGAACTCTTTCGCCTCTTTTCACCCTGCCGAGGATCTCACTGTACAGATCGTCCACCTGGTTTTCCGCTGGCCTTATTTCCACTTCTGGATCGAGTAGCCCGGTGGGACGTATTACCTGTTCAACTATTTCGCCCTCGACCTTTTCCAATTCATAATCCCCGGGAGTTGCAGAAACGTATATTACCTGGTTTATTTTTTGTTCGAATTCTTCAAAGCAAAGTGGCCTGTTATCCAGCGCAGAAGGGAGCCTGAAACCATATTCAACCAGCGTTTCTTTCCTCGATCTGTCTCCCCGGTACATTCCTTTTAACTGGGGTATGGCAATGTGGCTTTCGTCGATAAAGATTAGGAAATCATCAGGAAAGTAATCAAGGAGTGTTGGTGGAGGTTCACCGGGTCTTCTTCCGGTCAAGTGCCTGGAATAGTTTTCAATCCCAGAGCAATATCCTAGTTCCTGCATCATTTCTAGGTCAAACATTGTGCGTTCTTCAAGGCGTTGAGCTTCCACGAGCTTCCCCTGACCGTAGAGTTCTTCAAGTCTTTCTTTTAGTTCCTCCTTGATGGAGATAATTGCTTGCTGGAGAGTACTTCTACTGGTTACATAGTGAGTGCCCGGATAGATTGTTACCTCCTCAAGGTCTCTCAATTTCCGCCCCGTAAGGGGATCTATTTCCCTTATCTCGTCTATTTCATCACCAAAGAATTCCAGCCTTATGGCTCGGTCTTCTTCATGGGACGGAAGTACTTCCAAGACATCCCCTCGAACCCGGAAGGTTCCCCTGTGAAAGTCGAAGTCGTTGCGCTGGTAATGTATATGTACAAGCTTTTCTATTACTTCTTCTCTGGACATTTCCTGGTACCTGTGAAGTTTGAGGAGCATTTCGGAATAGGATTCAGGAGAACCGAGGCCATAGATGCACGATACGCTTGCGACAATTATTACGTCACGTCTTTCCAACAAGGATCTCGTAGCAGAGTGCCTCATTTTGTCTATCGCCTCGTTGATGGAAGCATCTTTGGCAATGTAGGTATCCGTCGGCGGAAGATACGCCTCTGGCTGATAATAGTCGTAGTACGAAACGAAGTATTCCACGGCGTTATCGGGAAAAAGAGACCGGAATTCCCCGTAGAGCTGCGCCGCTAGCGTTTTATTGGGGGCAATAACCAGTGTTGGCCTCTGTATCCTTTCGATAACGTGCGCCATGGTAAAGGTTTTACCGGACCCGGTAACACCAAGCAAAACCTGGTGTTTTCTGCCTTCTTTTATTCCCTGGACAAGTTTTTCAATTGCCTGGGGCTGATCCCCCGTGGGTTCAAAACCCGATACAAGATTAAATTGTTTTTCCATTTTCAAACCAATCAATTTCGTTCTTCCCGGAGCTGTTTCCGCTACATATTAACATTACCGGGCATTCTGCGGCAATTGATTAAGATTTCCAACTACGCAGGAGGACTGATTGGAAAACAAGATAACGGATTATATAAGATGCATGACAAATTAAAAGACACTGATGACATAATGAGAAAGAGAAAAAATGCCGGAAGAGCTGCTCTGAGATGTTCTGCCTAATCGGGGTTCATTTGCGTGATTCGCCGATGTTATTTTTGGGAAGGGTAAAATAAAAAACACTCCCCTGTCCTTTTACACTTTCAGCCCATATCCTTCCACCGTGAGCCTCAATAATTCCTTTGCAAATCGCTAGACCCAACCCGGTTCCTTCCCGTTTGTCTTTGCCACCAGAAGACGGAAGCGTGTGAAATTTCTCGAATATGACCTCAAGGTTCTCTTCAGAAATACCTATTCCATGATCCTTTACTGCAACTTCAACTTCATCACTATTTTCATTAATACTTACTTCTATCCTGGAGCCCCTATCTGAGAACTTGATAGCATTTTCTACCAAGTTCACCAGGACCTGTTCTATTCGTTCCAGGTCCATATCAACAAAAATATCTTTTTCGTACTTATAGAAAATCGATATATCCTTATCATTGGCCAATGGGCTTATTATTTCTATTACCTCCGTTATCAACCATGATAGGTTTTCCTTGTCGAAGGACCAATCCGCCTTGTTTGCTTCAATCCTGGTAAAATCAAACAAATCTGAAACCAGGTGAATCAAGCGCGTGAGGTTCTTATCAATAATAGCGAGATAGCGCCTGTTTTCCTGGCCATGGATGGTCCTATTGAGATAGTCTACGCCACCGCGGATGACCGTTAGGGGAGAACGGAGTTCATGAGACATATTGGCGAGGAAATCAGACTTTAGCTGATCGAGGGTTTGAAGTTCCTTGTTCGCCTCCGAAAGTTCCCTGGTAGCTTGTTCAATTTTTTTCTCCAGTAGGTTCCTCCCTTCAGAAAGTTTCCCGGCCATTTCATTAAAAGCCTCTCCAAGCTTTTCTACCTCATCTCCTGTGGCGATATTGACCCGTGCATCCAGGTTACCCTTGCTGATTTCAGAGGCCATCAATTCCAGCTCCCTCATGGGGCTTATCACCATTCGCCGAAGCATAACAAACAGCGTTGATATGGTGAGAACTATCAATCCGGCTCCGGCGGCAGCGAGTTCAATATAATCCTTCGCCAGTGAAGATTTCGTAACATCAAGGGGCAAATATACACTCAACCCTCCGCCGATACCGCCTTCTTTAAACCCTTGACCGTGATGGCATTTTAGACACGTGCGGTCCATGGTGAGAGGGACCATGTACATAAGATACTTCCCGTTTTTCCGACGCTCTATTTTAAAAGCTTCAGCCAAACTCCCGTTTTGAAACCTTCTTAAGGTCTCTCTTTCGAACTCGTCCGGCACATTTTCCGGGTTCAGCGGATTGAGGCTTGCAAGCCTGAATCTGTACAACTTCTCCCTGCTCGAATACTGGGACAATTTTTTAGTAACCATTGAAGGGGTGAATCTCTGGTAACACCCCTTTGAAGTTTCCAGTCTATCGTCAAAAAAATAGGTGGTACCTTTAGCACCTTTGCTGTGCTTCAAAACGTAGACACCGCCGCAGTCGGATATCCACTGCCTCGTGAGAATTATTTGTCTTGCTAGGACCCGTGCTTGATTTTTCAGCTGATCCATGGCGTGCCTTTCTCTCTGGACACCTTCCCACGCAAAAATGATCCCTAAAATGGGAAAAACTATCAGTGTTATGCTCAACAAAAATTTCCATTCAAGAGAAAGTCGATATTTGCCCATTTAAACCCCACAGTTTCGGTTCAAAAGCAAAAACGATCAAATTAATGGATAGGACCAAGAAGCATCTGTGTCCCTCGCACGTTTTTAACCGTGGGTATTGGTCCCAGCTCTATTACCGAACCGATTCATAGGTTACCCTTATGCCTTTACTTATTCACCATAGAGTCACAAGACTTATCTTTATGTCTGTCGGAAGATACCAACAAACAAAAAACACCATGCTGACATGAATGTCAACATGTAATGTTGTGAGGTTCCACACCACAACTAAACGTGAAAATAGAACACCTATTTCTGTAAGGTACATGGAACTCAGTATTCCGTCAGAACTACAGGTCAAAGTGTTCCATATCTATGGGTATGATATTTACCTTTGCCAATGCCTACCACGACAGTAGCATGAGTATTTTCGCCAATCATTATCT
>JALSTM010000044.1 GCA_026983715.1 Desulfobacterales bacterium | reverse complement strand
AAGTAGTCGTATCTGCACGTGTGTCTAAATCACCGTTAACAACAGCGTCTACAAGATGTTCTACGGCTTCCATAATAGAAACTTCTTGTGAAATATCTAGGATATATTCTATTGCTCCAGTAACATTGCCTTCATCATCTTTTAAGGGAGCAATAGTATACCTAATGGGCACATCCCCTTCAGGCAAACTAGCTATGGTGTCTTTTGTAAAGATTTCTTCATTTCTTATAGCCTGCTTAAGCACGCAGTTCTTCGTGTTGCAATGAGCTGTGTTGAGGAGCTTAAAACATTTGGAGCCAACACATTCTTCTGGATCCATCCCGATCATGTTGGCAGCAGCTTCATTGATGAACGTAACGGTATACTTTTGGTCAATTGCCACTAGGGGAGCTGGAATAGAGGCAAGGACGGAGCGTTCTAAGCAAGGATCTCCAAAGAGGGAACTATCTTCTTGGATAATCATGTCTTTTTCGACCTTGCTTTCTGTCATGGGTTCGCAAAGTATTTCTTCTTCTAACTTCCTACTCGATCTGGTATTTGTTTTTTTTGTTTTCCTTTTCTGATTAGTGGCAGCCATTACTTTCCTCCTTTTCTATTTCATTGGAAGTGTTTAATTTCTCTGAGAATTTGAAACTTTAATGTTCTTTTGGCTAGATTGTTGTTTACGCACTGATGTTATTTGCTTCCTGAGAGCCCACCAAAACTTTCTCTACGTCTAGCAATATCTTCACCTCACTACCTATTTTCCCAAATCCTTTTATGAAATCTTCACTTTCCTGTCCTACTGTTTGCGGCGGAGGTACAATCTCTTCACCTGGTATATCCACAACCTCATTTACACTATCTACAACTAGTCCTACCATCATTCCGTTTATACCAACAACAATTATGCAGGTACGGTCATCGTAATCACGCTCCTCGATTTCAAATCTCTTTCTCATGTCGATTACTGGTATCACTTTACCCCTAAGATTGATTACCCCTTTCACGTAGTCAGGGACATTTGGTAGATCTGCTATTTTCTGCATCCTTATTATCTCGGTTACGTTCTCAATTTGTATCCCGTAGTCCTCCGAACCTACATGGAAAGTAAGATATTTGTCTTTCTGTGTATCGTCATCTTCAATGTCTATCGAATTATCGCTATATTGGCTCTCTTCACTCCTGTTCACCGTATTACCTCCTTTCTTTTTACTTATTTCCAGTATGATGTTTTTATCCCCGTCAATAACCTTCGCATTCTTGCATCTCTTCGGGTGGTTCATACTGTCGGCTATCCGCCTGCCTTTTTTGTAGATGATTCGGACTCCTAAGTGACTCAGCAATCTTGCCGACATCCAGGATTAGACCAACATCTCCGTTACCCAGGATTGTGCAGCCGGATATTCCTGGTAAGCTGCCAATGTACTTAGGCAAACCTTTTATTACTGTTTGCTGTTGTTCGCAGATTTCATCAATGAAAAGCACAATTTGATCTGTCTCGCTTTGGACAGCCAAGAGAATACCTTTTTCAAGTAAAATATTGTCGGGTTCGACGTTCAGAAATTCGTGGAGTCGAACTACGGGTAACAATTTTCCTCGAATATTTACGTATTCCTGGCCATCAGGAGTGACCGTTACAATGTCGCCGCTACACACAAACGATTCTTCTATTGAGAGAAGGGGGATGATGTAAAAGTTTTTTCCGATTCTTACCAGCATTCCGTCTATTATAGCGAGTGTAAGCGGTATTCTTAGAATAAAGGTGGTGCCCCTATCTTTTTCACTCAGAATCTCAATTTTGCCTTTTAGTTTTTCGATGTTATTTCTTACTACATCTAGACCCACACCTCTGCCTGAAATATCGGTTACCTTTTCTGCCGTAGAGAAACCTGGTTCGAAGACAAGATTGAAGATTTCTTCGTCAGAAATATGTTTGTTACTACTGTCGATAACTCCTGCATTCAGTGCTTTACTCAGTACTTTTTCTTTATCTATTCCCCGGCCATTGTCACGCACAGAAACCCACACTTCTCCACCTTCGTGTTTGGCTTCTAGTGTTATGAGACCAACTTCTTCCTTGCCCTTGGCTTTACGTTCCTCAGGAGGTTCTATCCCGTGATCAATGGCATTTCGTATGATATGCACCAGCGGGTCTGAGAGCAGTTCTACAACTGTCTTATCCACTTCGGTGTCTTCACCGATCATCTTAAGCTCTACCTTTTTATTGAATTTCCTGGAGAGGTCGTGAACAAGCCTAATCATCTTGCGGAATACAACCGAAACGGGAATCATGCGAAGAGACATGGCAATGTCTTGTAGTTCAGATGTAACTCTTTGTAGATGATGAGCGGCTTTTTCAAAATTTTGCAACTCTTGACCGTGGAGATCCGGGTTCCTCGTGACCATTAGCTGGGCAATGACCAACTCTCCAACCAGGTCATTCAAAGTGTCAAGCTTGTCAAGGCTAACCCTGATATCCTTATGTAGATTAATCTTCGCTCTTATGCATTGCTGTTTTTCCAGAGCCGAGTCCACTGCTCTTTGAGACACCGAGCCTGATTCTGCAAGGATTTCTCCCAGAGGCCTGTTTTTCATTGAAAGAGCGCTATCAAGGTCTTTTTCACTTATTTCTCCGCGGCTTACCAGAATTTCCCCGAGCTTCGGCACTTCTCCTTCCGTTAAAACGGGTATCATATCGTCGAGGAGGTCAATCAAAATATCACATCCCTCTATTTCACCAGATCCACCTTCAGCGTAGTCATTTAAAGATTCGCGCAGAACATCGAGGATCTTGAGTAGGACGCTAACGTTTTCATTGGAACTTTTTATCTCGCCACTTTTCATGTAATCGAGGACAGTTTCCATTTTATGGCTTAGTTTTTCCATCTCTTTAAGGGCTAAAATTCCGCAATTCCCTTTGAAGCTATGGATATCTCTGAAGGCCGAGCCTAATGCTTCATTGGACTCTTCTTCTTGTTCTAACTCCATTAAGCAAAGTTCAACTCTCTCAAAAGCTTCTTTTGCTTCCCTTATGAATTCTTCTTTCATTTCTTGGTCAATGCAAATGTCCATGTCATCAGTACCTGAGACCACGCATTCATCATCAGCTACAGACTGTTCTTCTAGGTTCTCTGCTGATGTTTCCGATGTCGGATCATCTTGGTGGGCTTTTTCAGGGCCCTTATCCAAGGTCATTAGGGAAGACAACTTGTTCGCCAATGCTTTTGCTTCTTGTTCGAGTGTTGTGTCACTGCCGCATTCACAGAGTTGTGACAGGATATCCCGAAGAAGGTCACAAGCTTTGATCAGGAGTTCTATTTTACCGGGACAAAGTTGGAGTCTGCCATCCCTAAGGTAATTTAGCATTGTTTCGGCTTCATGAGTCACCAGGATTATGTTTTGTAGGTGCAGATAGCCGGCGGCGCCTTTGAGAGAATGAAAGAGTCTGAATACTGAATTAAGTACTTCAACATCTATTGTGGCATTTGTTTCCGATGCCTTTTGCAGGTCTATTAGGTCAGGCTCGATTTCGTCAAGCAGTTCCTGTGAATCTTTGATAAATCCTTCTAAAATTTCACGTTCTTCCTCGGTGTGGAAAGACTTCTCAGAGTGATTCATAAGCAATGTCCTCTGGTTTACTTCCCGACCTGTAAAGGGGTTGAAGGGGGGAGTCAGGATTGCCTAAGTGAATTTGATTTCCATCCAGAACATTTCTAACCGCTTTAAGCATCTGTTTTATTTCGAAAGGTTTGCGAATTACCCCTTTGGCCCCCAGACGGAGCAGTTTTCTCATAGTATTTCCAATCGTATAGCCACTCGCAACCAGAATCTTGGCATCTGGTGAGATGTTAAGCATACTGTTTAGACACTTCGCCCCATCCATTCCCGGCATTAGAAGGTCGAGAATAATCAAATCAATTTTATCCTTCTTTTTCTTGAAGATTTCTAAAGCTTGTTGGCCATCTGATGCAGTGTAGGTCTTGTAACCAAAAGTATTAAGTATACCGCTAGTGATCTTTAATAACGATTCCTCATCGTCTACTAGAAGAATTTTTTCATTCCCTTCTAATTTAATTTCTCCTTCATCGTAGTCCTCTTCATCTCCGTGGTTTCTTCTAGCTGGTAAATAAATTTTGAATGTAGTCCCAACCCCTGCTTCGCTGTAACATACTATGTGTCCGTCATGATTTTTGATTATCCTGTAAACGATAGACAACCCAAGTCCTGTTCCCTCGCCAATATCTTTGGTTGTAAAAAACGGCTCATACATGCGATCCATTGTTTGCTCATCGATCCCTATTCCGTGGTCTGAGACGGATAAAAGTATGTATTCACCGGGTGAGCAGGCTGGGTGTATTTTGCAAAAAGAGTCGTCCAGGAATATCCTTTCCGTCTCAATCCTGACGGTTCCTCCCTCGGGCATGGCATCCCTTGCATTCAAACAAAGGTTCACAATCACCTGTTCAATCTGGTTGGGATCAACGCATATTGGTCTCAGTTCGGGAGATAGCAATAATTTGATTCTAATTTTCTTGGGAAGCATCCTGGAAAGAAGGTTCTTGGTTTTTGAGATTAATTGATTAATGTCAGTGAGCTTGTAATCGGTGTCTATCTTTCTACCAAAACTCAAAAGATGTCGTGTAAGGTTTCTAGCTTTTTGGGCAGTTAATTCTATTTCTTTGATCTTCTCATAATACGGACTATCCATAGGCATATTTAAGAGGGTGAGTTGTGAAAAACCAAGAATTACTTGTATCATGTTATTA